>NZ_CP081903.1:6621935-6935738 GCF_020091405.1 Bacteroides cellulosilyticus | reverse complement strand
AACGGCTTTAAATACATTTATTAATTAAGCAAAACTTCTACGCATGCAAAATTCGCAATCTTATTTGAGAAAAACAAATGTGTTTTTTCTTGCTTTTTATCTAAAAACAATAATCTCTTTACTTTCAACTACTTATCTTGCTTCATGCAAATAGCCCCACAGGGAGGCTATTGCATTTTTATAAGTATCTGACTTCTAGGATGATATATTAGAAAAGAATAAGGTTTTTAACTTTTTAAATAATCTGACAGATGGGAATACTTTAGTTTCTACATGGACTTACTGAGGCTTTTTCTTCCAATTCTGTTTGCTCCTATTATTTAGACTTATTCTATTTAAAGAGATTTTCCCTACTTATCTTTTTTGCCGAACAGGGAGAAATGAACATACCTTTTCGGATGTGATTTTAGATCTTCAAGAAGGCTGGCAGCATTGGCTGTTGTAGCATTCAAATTATTGTAAAGTGACGGATCGTTCAGTAATAAACCGATTGTATTGTCTTTCCTGCCTAATTGGTCTGTAATCATTTTTGCATTTGCTAAAGTCGAATCTATTCTGGCAAATGCGGCTGCGTAATCTATCTCTTTCAGGTTGTCACTGACAGTGACGAAATTATCTCCTATAGTATTCAGCTTTTTAGTAAGCTGAGGAATATCTTTACTCATAATGGCCTGTAGCTGTCGGCTGGTGACTTCCATGCTAGCCATTGTGTTTTGCACGCTGTGCAATGTACCGGGAATTGCCGGGTCTCCAAGGATTGTGTTCAGTGAAGCAAGGATGGAATCCAGTTTGGGAAGCATCTTTTCTACTTGAGGCATGATGGTGGCTACCTGGTCCATTACACCATTGTTGACGTTACCTTGTAGGGTATCACCTGTCAGATACTTTTCGCGTGGATTATTGGCAAGTAGCAAGTTCATTTTTACACCACCCATCAGTTCGGAGGCTAATTCGGCGGTACTGCCTTTAGGAATACGCAGTTCCGGGTCTACATCTATTTCCGCTACCACTTTTCCCGGTTCATTGTAGTCATAATAAAGGTCGCGTACAATACCTACGCGAAAGCCATCAGCAAAGACCGGACTTGATTTGGTCAGTCCATTAATGTTATGGAACTTGACGTAGAAATAGTTGGTAGGCTTAAACATATGAATGCCTTTCAGGTAGTTAATACCATATACCAATATGCAGAGAGCAATAATGCCCGCAATTCCTATTCTAACTTCTTTAGTAAGATACTTCATCATGATGTTATAGTCTTATTATTTATTTCTTTTCTTTTTAAATTCTTCGATAGCAACGCTGACGCTTGTCTTCTTTCCGTTTTTGAAAGCAATGATAAATGCGTCTTTGAATTTTGGTGCTATCTCCCGTTTAGTTCGTAATACCTTATTATAATCGGTCGATGCACCGTATGTATATTTACAAAGTCCGCCTTCCTGATAATACTCTACACCTTTCAGCCCTTTTAGTCGTTTGTCATTGGCGGCAAGCGGACGGGAAGAAGTAAGTATCTGTATTTTAAACACTGGAGCAGCACTATCGGTTTGCCTGTCAGCTACTTTTTCTGTATTTTGTTTGGTTTCGGTGTTATTGGAAACGGGGGGGGCAGGTATCTCTTCTTCTACCCTGCCGGCATCCGTATCCTCCGGTAGTAGGGTGCGGCTGCTTCCTGTCATCCGTATTTCATGTTCACGTTTATAAGACAGGAAAGCACGGAATATTCCGTTGGCAAGTGTGGTGGTTCCCGCTTCCGAATTGAGATAACGTTCTTCTTCCGGATTGGATATGAAACCGAGTTCTACCAGGATGCTGGGCATGGCACTCGCTTTCAATACAAGGAACCCTGCCTGGTGTACACCACGGTCTGCACGCTTACAGGTATGGCGGAATTCTTTCTGTACCAATGAGGCAAGGTGTACGCTCTGAGACATGTATTTATCTTGCATGAATTCAAAGATGATATAAGATTCGGCTGAGTTTGGATTGAATCCTGCGTACCGCGTCTTGTAATCACTTTCGTATAAAATTACGGAGTTCTCCCGTTTAGCGACTTCTAAGTTGGCATCCGACTTGGCTAAACCGAGCGTCCATGTAGAGGCTCCTTTGACTGTTTTACCGCCCGCTACGGAATTGGTATGAATGGAAATGAATAAATCTGCTTTAGCATTATTGGCTATTTCCGCGCGTCTGTCAAGTGGGATAAATACATCTCTTTCACGGGTATATACCACTTTTACATCAGGGCAATTCCTTTTTATCTGTTTGCCTAATTTGAGGGCAACATTCAGGTTGATAGTCTTTTCTTTGGAGATTCGGCCTAAAGCACCGGGGTCATGACCGCCATGTCCGGCGTCAATAACGACAACGAAGTCTTTTGCTTCGATGCTGGTAGTGCAAAAAGGAGAGATGAACAGCCCGAAGCAAATACAGATATATAATATGTGTCGTTTATATAGTTTCATACCCAAAAGTCGTTGCAAATGTAGTGGAAATTTATAGAAAACTCACGTTTTACATGAAGTTTTGTTACTTTTCCCCGGGATTTGTGAGAGATTTCTTTAAAACAGACTAACTTTGCACCCGCAAATTAAATAGAAAAAAGGTATGTTAGTTCGTTTTCTTAAGAACTGGACATTGCCACTGGCGATGCTTTCAGGTACTTTGGGATACTTTATCCTTGCAAATGTCCCTTTCTTGGCGCCTACCAAACCATATATTAGTGATTTGATTGCGTATATTACTCCGCTGCTGATCTTTGTCCAACTGTTGCTTACTTTTTGTAAAGTAGAAAAACTGAATGAACTGAAACCTAAAGCATGGCATGGCTGGTTGCTGCTGTTTCAGACAATTTCATGTCTGGCGATTGCCGCTTTGCTGGTATGCTGTCCGATGGATGAAATATATCGGGAAGTATTTGAGGGGGCGATGGTTTGTGTGATTTGTCCAACTGCTACTGCAGCGGCTGTCATCACTGGCAAGTTGGGAGGCAGTGCATCTACGTTGACTACTTATACCTTATTGTCTAATTTGCTGGCGGCAGTAGCGGTTCCTTTGGTTTTTCCGTTAGTGGAGCCTCATGCTGACATGACTTTCTTTGCCGCTTTCTTGAAAATCCTGAGTAAAGTGTTCCCGTTGTTGTTGTTCCCTTTCTTCCTGGCGTGGTTTCTGAGAGTGTTTATGCCCCGTGTACACCATTTTTTATTGGGTTTCCATGATCTTGCTTTTTATTTGTGGGGCGTAGCGCTTGCTATTGTATCCGGACAAACAGTTCGTTCCCTGGTAATCAGTGATGCACCGGTTTCGGTGGAAATATTGATAGCCTTTGCCGGATTAGTGGCTTGTTGCCTGCAATTCTTTTTGGGTAAGAATATAGGTGGACGTTATAATGACCGTATCAGTGGCGGGCAGGCACTGGGACAGAAAAATACGGTTCTTGCTATCTGGATGGCATATACTTATCTGAATCCACTTTCCTCCGTGGGACCGGGATCTTATGTCTTATGGCAGAATCTGATCAATAGCTGGCAGCTATGGAAAAAAAGAAAGAGGGAAGAAGCGCAACATTAACGCAACAGCAATTCTTCCTCGTTATATCTTGGCCTGTCCTTTACTTCAATGTAGATTTTACCGATATATTCGCCTACAATTCCCAGGGATACCAATATTGTACCACCTACCAGCCAGAGGGAAATCATCAGAGATGACCATCCGGGCACAGTGTCGTGGAAATAGTAAGCGCGTAGCGTCCAGATGGTGACGCATACGGCTATCAGTATAAAAATACAGCCCAGCCAGAAAACCATGCGCACAGGTTTGACTGAGAAAGATGTGATTCCGTCGATGGCAAAGTTCAACATCTTCTTGAATGGATATTTCGATTCTCCGGCAAAACGCTTGTCGCGATTATAGTAAACACAGGCGGTTTGGTAACCGATGAGAGGCACCAGTCCGCGCAGATAGAGATTGCGCTCGCGAAAACGGCAAAGTTGTTGGATAGCACGGCAACTCATCAAGCGATAATCCGCATGGTTATAAACCGACTTTACTCCCATTATTTTCATCAACTTGTAGAAAGCGAGGGCAGTGGTACGTTTGAAGAAAGTGTCGGTTTTACGTTCCCGGCGTACACCATAAACAATGTCACATCCCTCCCGGTAGCGTTCGAGCATTTCGGGAATGGCGTTGACATCATCTTGCAAGTCGGCATCTATGGAAATGGCAACATCACATCGTTCTTTGACGGCATTCAGTCCGGCCATGAGTGCATTTTGGTGTCCCACATTTCCGGCTAGATTCAGCCCACAGGCATAGGGGGTATTTTGGTGTAAATCCTTGATGATAGGCCAAGTCTGATCTGTACTGCCATCATTTACATATAAGATATAACTATCCTGAGAAATGTGTCGTTCTGCTATCAGTTTATCCAATAGGAGACTGAGTCTTTTATGTGTTTCGTGTAATACAGCTTCTTCTTTGTAGCAAGGTACTACGATAGCGAGTACTGGAGATTTTTCCATAATCAATTATTCTTTTTGCAATATTCGTAAGAAATCGGGAGAAAAACAAATTATCTTTCTTTGTATTTGAAAACAAATCTCACTAGCAGGAAGTTTACCGGGATAGCGATGGTAAATACCGGTATGGGGGCGAAGGGTTTGGAAAAGCCTAACCAAAGGAACAGATTCAGTAAACTTATATGCAGGATATAGTTGATCAGATGGGCTCCCCCGAAGCCAAAAGCTTTCTTCCAGGATGGCTTCTTTCCGAAGGTAAAAAGGGCTGTCAGATAAAAATTAGCAATAAAGCTGAGTATGTAGCCTATGCTGTAGGCTATATTTACATTGATGAATCGCTGGAATATAAAATATAAACCATAGTGCAGAGCGGTGGCAAAGACACCTACCATAATGAAACGAATAAATTCCGGCAGTTTTTTCTGTCTCTTCATATTCATAGAATTGAGAAGGCAAAGTTAGGGATTGTTGCAGAATAATTCGTACTTTTGCGCACAGAAATCACTAAAAACAGAAATATATGTCAGATGATAGGAAGAAAGCGTTCTGGTTTATAGCGCTACTCAGTATGCTTGTGATACTCCCTTTTCTGGGGGAAACCATTTTTTATTCTAAAGGTGAACCACGTGAGGCCATTGTTGCCTTTTCTATGTTAGAGAGTGGTAACTGGATACTTCCGGTGAATTATGGTACCGATATAGCTTATAAGCCTCCTTTCCTCTACTGGGCCATTGCTGCCATCTCTTCTCTTTTTGGAGGAGTGTCAGAGTATTCATCCCGCCTGCCGTCTGCTATTGCATTCCTGGCTATGCAGTTGGTGTTCTTCTCTTTTATAGCAAAACGTAAGGGTGTAAAAACAGCTTTTCTGGCTTCTATCCTTCTTCTGTCTTCTTTTGAAGTACATCGGGCAGCGGTAGCTTGCCGTGTAGATATGTTGCAGGTGTCGTTTATTGTTATTTCATTGTGTTTACTGTTTCGTTGGGATGAGAAGGAGTGCCGCGGCATTCCCTGGCTGGCTGTTTTACTGATGGGCTGTGCCACATTGACCAAAGGACCGGTAGGTTCTATATTCCCATGTGTCTGTATCGGTATTTACCAGTTGTTGCGTGGACGTTCTTTCTGGAAGACATTCTTCTTGTTATTGCCTGTAGGAATCCTTTCTTTGATTCCTTATGCAGCCTGGGCGGGCGCAGCTTATGCACAAGGCGGACAGTCTTTTGTCGATTTAATGTTGGAAGAGAATACCGGTCGCTTCATGGGAAAGATGTCCTACGGATCACATGAGAATCCGATATGGTATAATTTCCTAACTGTTATCTGGGGCTGGATACCCTGGACTTTGGTATTGCTGATATCTCTCTTTGGACTGAAATGGAAAAACATGCGTGTGTTACCTGAGGGGATATCTTTCGGCGAACGTATTGGGAAAGCCTGGAAAAAATTCCGTTCACAGTCGCCCTTGCAATTGTTCACATGGGTGGTAATTCTCTTTATTTTCATATTCTATTGCATCCCCAAGAGTAAACGTAGCGTTTATCTGCTTCCCATCTATCCATTTATGGCAGTGCTGATAGCTGAATATTTATTAGCTTTGGTGCAGCGTGGGGCAAAAGTATTTAAAATCTCTGCACATATATTTGCGTCTCTGTGTTTGATACTTACGGTTACTTTCATAGTGGTACGTTTAGGGCTGATACCGGATAGTCTTTTTGGAACCGGTCGTCATGCTGCTGAAAATGTATCTTTTATGCATGCTTTGGAATCGGTTTCTCTGTCTATTCCTAAATGGTGTCTGGTGGTGCTTCCTTTGATAGCGGCCGTCTGCACATGGATGGGAGTAGCGAAGCGGGCCGGCGCTTACTCCTTATTATATAGTATCGCCGGATGTATGCTTTGTCTTTTCGTTTCTCTGGATGGGGTCTATCAACCTACGGTGTTGGCAGTTAAATCGGACAAGCACCTGGTTAACCAAATCAGGGAATATGTGCCGCAGGGAACGGTCTACTCATATGATGGCATGAGCTTCTATTGTGCAAATTTCTATATGAATGATCAGATGCGTCATTTTGAGAAGGATTTGCCGTCCGGTGAGGGATATGTTGTTTTGCCGGAGAGAGGAAAAGAACTGTTGTTTGAAGAATTTGGAAATACATACGACTTTGAAGAGATTTTCCTTACGAAGAAGCGCAGTTGCGATTTGCGTGATGAGATTTATATGTATAAGTTTAAAAAGAAATAAATGTCACCCGTTACAATCATCGATAAATATTATCCGGAGGATAATGAACGGAAACACATCTTGTTGGTGCATAGTCGTTTGGTGGCCGAGAAGGCTCTTTCAATTGCTGATCACCATCCGGAGCTTCAGTTGGATAAAGACTTTTTATATGAAGCCGGCATGCTGCATGATATCGGAATCTTTCTGACTAATGCTCCGGGAATCTTCTGTTTTGGCGATCAGCCCTATATCTGTCATGGCTATTTAGGGGCAGATCTGATGCGTCAGGAAGGATATCCCCGGCATGCGTTGGTATGTGAAAGGCATACGGGCGCAGGACTATCTCTGGATGATATTATTTCGCAAAACCTGCCAGTACCTCATCGGGATATGCTCCCGGTTAGCCTGGAAGAGCAAGTCGTTTGTTTTGCCGATAAGTTTTATTCCAAGACTCATCTGGAGCGGGAAAAAACAGTGGAGAAAGCCCGAAAAAGTCTTTCAAATTTCGGTAATGCAGGTCTGAAACGTTTTGATCGCTGGTGCGAACAGTTCTTGTAGCAATCTAAATTTCTTTAAAAAGGGAGATTATCCGTATAATTTACGTACTTTTGTCCCTTCAAGCGGAAACTATAAGTTGATTACGCCATTGAAAGCAAATACATTCATATCATTCATACTACTACTTGTCTTACTCCTGCTCTCCGGCGAGGCTTTTTCGCAACGTCGGCGTGGAAGAACTGTTCCCACAGGAACCGAGCGGACAGACACCTTTAATATAGAAGGTGTACAAAGAGGAGACACTTTATTGAAGGGGGATACCCTGCAAAACGATACGATACAATTGCAGCCTGCCGGTAAGAAAAAGCAACCTTTGGATGCTCCGGTGATTTATGAAGCTACTGACTCTATTGTGTTCACTCAGAATGGTATTGCCAATTTATATGGAGATGGGAAGGTGAACTATCAGAAGATAGAGTTGGCTGCCGAGGTGATTACTATGAATATGGACAGTAGTACGGTTTTTGCCCATGGTGTGGAAGACTCATTAAAAGTCATACAGGGGAGACCAGTCTTCAAAGATGGGGATACACCTTATGAGACGAATACGATTCGGTATAATTTTAAGAGTAAAAAGGGCTTGATTAGTAATGTAGTCAGTCAGCAAGGTGAAGGATATGTGACCGGTAATAATGCTAAGAAGGGTATGAACGATGAGCTGTACATGAAGAGCGGCCGTTATACTACCTGTGATAATCACGATCATCCTCACTTCTACATGCAGATGACCTATGCCAAAGTACGCCCCAAGAAAAATGTAGTGACGGGGCCTGCTTATCTGGTTATTGAGGATGTCCCGCTACCTCTTGCCGTACCGTTTTTCTTCTTTCCTTTCTCCAGTAGTTATTCATCAGGTTTCATCATGCCAAGTTATATGGATGACTCTACCCGTGGATTTGGTTTGACGGATGGCGGTTACTATTTCGCTATCAGCGACAAGATGGATTTGAAACTGCGCGGTGATATCTTTACTAAAGGCTCCTGGGCTTTGAATGCGGAGACCAATTATAATGTTCGTTATAAATTCTCCGGTCTGTTTCAGGCCAGCTATCAGGTGACTAAAACCGGTGATAAAGGCCTGGATGACTATGCAGTAGCAAAAGACTTCAAAGTTGTTTGGTCACATCGCCAGGATCCCAAGGCCAGTCCGAATTCGTCATTCTCGGCCAGTGTGAACTTCTCGTCCAGTAGCTACGAGCGTACTAATATCGGTAATATGTACAATGCGCAGGCTATGACGCAGAATACCAAAACATCCAGTATCAGCTACTCACGTAACTTCCCCGATCAGAAACTTTCTATTGCTGCTACCGGTAATATTGCGCAGAGTATGAAGGATTCTTCGATTGCCGTAACTTTACCGGATTTGAATATTACTTTGAGTACTATTTTTCCTTTCAAACGGAAAAATGCAGTAGGTAATGAGAAGTGGTATGAGAAGATTTCTCTCCGCTATAGTGGCCGCCTTTCTAACAGTATTACTACGAAAGATGATCTTCTGTTCAAATCCAATCTGGTGAAGGACTGGAAGAACGGAATGAAACATGAAATACCTATCAGTGCTACGTTTACATTGTTCAAGTACTTCAATGTAACTCCATCGGTGAGTTATACGGAGCGTTGGTATACACGTAAGGTGATGAAAGACTGGGATCCGAATATAGGTACCAGTGGGCGGGAAGTAGAAACTGATACTATTTATGGTTTCCATCGAGTATATAACTATAGTGCCAGTCTGGGTGTTAATACAAAGATTTATGGTATGTATAAACCTTTGTTTATGAAGAAAAAGGAAATACAGATTCGACATGTCATAACTCCTTCTGTCAGTATCAGTGCAGCTCCTGACTTTGGTTCTTCCCGCTATGGTTACTATGATACTTATATTAAACCCAATGCTGATGGAACACAAGATACGATCACTTATTCTCCATATGCCGGACAAATGTTCGGAGTGCCTGGACAAGGAAGATCTGGAAATATTTCATTCCAGATATCCAATAACTTGGAAATGAAATATAAGGATAAGAATGACTCAATACGCAAGGTCAGTCTGATTGATGAGTTGGGTGCGAGTATTTCTTATAATACGGCTGCTAAGGTGCGTCCATGGAGTAACCTGACATTAAATTTGCGTTTGAAATTGAGTAAGAACTATACCTTCAGTATGAGTTCAGTCTTTGCTACTTATGCTTATGCCTTTGATAAAAACGGTAGGGTTGTAACGAGTGACCGCACAGAGTGGTCTTACGGACGTTTTGGACGTTTCCAGGGCTATGGGAACTCTTTCAGTTACACGCTTAATAACGATACATGGAAGAAGTGGAAAGCATTCTTTACCGGAGAGAAGAGTGAAGATGATGGAAAAGGAAACGAACAGACTGATGCGGACAGTGAAAGTGACGAAACTGATGATGCGGGAACAAGTAATACGCCTACCAAGCGGAAGAAGGAAAAAGCTGCTGTAGATGATGACGGTTATCAGGTTTTCAAAATGCCTTGGTCTATAAATCTAAGTACAGGTTTTAATATAACAGAAGATACCTCCAGACCAATCAACAGAGAGAGCATGCGTTATCCGTATAAGTTTAGTCTGAATGCGCTTAATATTAATGGTAATGTTAAGATTTCCAATAAGTGGGCAGTCAGCTTCAACTCCGGTTATGACTTTAATGCTAAAAAGATAGTACAGACTTCTTTCAATATAACGCGTGACTTGCACTGTTTCAGCATGTCTGCCAGTCTTTCTCCATTTGGTACATGGAAGTACTATAGCTTCGTTATCCGTGCCAATGCCAGTATTCTGCAAGATTTGAAATATGATAAGAAGAGTCAGACACAGACTAATATTAAATGGTATTAAGAATCCATTTGATATTCCTTTCACTGCATTTGCTTTTTCATAAAAAATATCCCCTTCTATACTGTTGAAACGATTTATTTATCGGAATGCTTCAGTGTAGAAGGGGATATCTTTTTTTCTGATTAGGAATTGCTTTTTACCACGCTATTTCTTGTTCTCCATGTTCTTTCAAATAGGCATTCGCTCTGCTAAAATGCTTATTTCCAAAGAAGCCATTGTAGGCAGATAGGGGAGAGGGATGTGCAGAAGTCAGAACAAGATGCTTGCTCCGGTCGATGAATGCACCCTTACGCTGTGCATAAGATCCCCAGAGGATGAATACGAGGTGTTCACGCTGTTCGGCAAGGACACGTATGGCGGCGTCCGTAAAAGTCTCCCAGCCGCGGTTCTGATGAGAACCTGCCTGATGGGCACGGACAGTTAAGGTTGCATTCAGGAGCAGGACGCCTTGCTCGGCCCAGCGGGTCAGATTTCCAGTGGTGGGAGCATCTGTACCAATATCATCTTTTATTTCTTTGAATATATTAATCAATGAAGGAGGGAAACGAACTCCGTCGTTCACAGAAAAGCATAAACCATGAGCTTGTCCGGGACCGTGGTAAGGGTCCTGACCGATGATAACTACTTTCACCTTATCGAATGGGCAAAGATTGAAAGCGTTGAATATGAGCTTTCCCGGAGGGTATATCGGATAATGACTGTATTCTTCCCGTACAAAATCCGTTAGTGTATGAAAATAATCTTTTTCAAATTCCGGTTCCAAACGTGCTTTCCAACTTTCTTCTATTTGAACGTTCATAATTTTGTGTGTTAAAAGTTTCGGATGCTAAGATACAATTTTAATCTGATTCCTGTAATAGAGCATTCTTTTTATTTCTTCGAACAGAGATAAACAGAAAAGGCAGAAATCATAAAATCTCTGCCTTTTCTATTGTTCGCCCAGCATGGATATATTCTAATGGGTGCAAGTCCCTTACACACCCTGATAGTGGGAAGTGTTTAGCCAACGCCAAGGGTGTCCATCGTGAGGTGGAATCCAAAGGAAGGTCTCGGCAAACATCTGGCCTGACGAACAGAAACCGGATAAAAGGCTAAAGGATGTGGGTAAGTCTGCAATGCAAGACAAAGCCCGATAACTATCCGGAAACATCCAAAGTAAATCCGGCAGGTATAAGATGGAAAGAATATATTCTTAACTGGGGAGGTCTCACAGACGTGCGGATGTATTTTTTTTTCAGAGGCACGGAGTAAAGCTTGTTGTGAGAAGTCAGCAGAAGACATAGTACCCGGAAAAAAAATCGACAGTCGGGGAAGGTCTGAACTTTATTTAAGCGAGTAGTCAATGAATGTTACCCGATGAAGGAACGAATGCAGAAAATATCAACATTGAGTGATAACTACCGGCAGAAGGATAGGACGGAATCCGAAAGCTATGTCGGAGTGCAGACTTTTATTGGGATAACTGAAAACCACCTCGTGGAAGTGCAATTTACCAAAGATGATTTATTAGAGCGCATCTTGTCACCTGCGAACATGAACCGTGCTTACAAACAGGTTGTGTCCAATGGCGGCAGTGGAGGTGTCGATAAGATGGAAACGGAAGATTTACTTCCTTACCTTAAATTCCATAAGGATGAGTTGATAAACTCTTTGCTTGACGGTATCTACCGTCCCAATCCTGTTCGCCGGGTTGAAATTCCCAAAGATGGAGGTAAGAAGCGTCAATTAGGTATTCCCACCGTTGTTGACCGTCTTATTCAACAATCCATCAGCCAGGTGCTTAGTCCACTTTACGAACGTCACTTCAGTGACAACAGTTTTGGTTTCCGGCCTAAACGGAGTGCTCACCAGGCCTTGCAGCGTGCCCAATCATATATCAGTGACGGTTACAGATACTGTGTTGATTTGGACTTGGAAAGGTTCTTCGATACGGTCAACCATAGCAAGCTGATAGAGATTTTGTCTCGCACAGTGAAGGATGGTCGTGTTATCTCCCTCATCCATAAATACCTTATCTCTGGTGTAATGGTGGGTGGACATTACGAAAGCCGTGCTCATGGCACCGTCCAAGGTGGTCCTTTGAGTCCGTTGCTGAGCAACATCATGCTCCATGAATTGGACATTGAGTTGGCATCTCGTGGTCACAAGTTTGTTCGTTATGCTGATGACTGCATGATTTTCTGTAAGAGTAAACGTTCTGTGTTACGTGTAAAGGAGAGTATAACTACTTTTCTTGAGAGGCACCTTTTCTTAAAGGTTAATGTAGATAAGACTAGCGTTGGTTATATTCGCGGAATGAAGTTTTTGGGATACTCATTTTATGTTCATAAAGGAGAGTGTCGCCTATCTGTCCATCCTAAAAGCTATCTTAAATTGAAAACTCGGTTGAAAGAGTTGACAGGAAGAAGTAATGGTATGGGCTATGATAAACGCAAGGTGGAACTTCGTCTGTTTATACGAGGGTGGATAGACTACTTTCAGTTAGCAGATATGCAGAGTTATTTGAAACGAATAGACGAATGGCTTCGCCGTAGAATACGGATGTGCATCTGGAAATGTTGGAAGAAGATTAGAACGAAGTTTGTAAACTTGCAGAAGTGTGGTATCAGTAGGTTTTATGCTTGGCAACATGCCAATACTCGATTGGGATATTGGAGTGTAGCCGGTAGTCGCATACTTACCTCTGCAATGAACAATGACAAATTGAAACTATCGGGATACCCTACCTTGATGGAGTATTACAGTAAATTGCATCGCAGATAAAGAACCGCCACGTGCCGAACGGCATGCGTGGTGGTGTGAGAGGTCGGAAAACGAAAGTAGGAAGAAAACTACTCCGTTTTCCTCCTACTCGATTGTATCTGAGTATTAAATCAAGTAAATATTGTGTTCCTTACATTCCTCACGCATATCTTCCGGCCAGATACTGGCTTGAATTTCGCCGATATGAGCTTTTCTTAAATAGAACATACAAAGACGTGATTGCCCGATACCACCACCTATAGAAAGGGGCAATGTGTCATTCATCAGACGTTTATGGAAATAGAGTTCCAGTCGTTTTTCTTCTCCCTCTTGTTTCAGCTGGCGTTGCAGGGCTTCCTTATCTACACGGATACCCATGGATGATAGCTCAATGCTGCGCTGCAATACATTATCCCATAATAAAAGGTCACCATTCAAGCCCGGAAGACCATTCAACCCTTCTGTGGTATAGTCATCATAGTCCGGGGCGCGTCCGTCGTGTTTCTCTCCATCGCTTAGTTTGCAGCCAATACCGATAATGAATACAGCACCATATTTTTTCGTAATGGCATGTTCGCGACATTTGGGTTCCAGATCCGGATAAAGTTGACGTAACTCTTCCGCATGAATGAAATGTAACTTCTGAGGCAGACAAGGCTTAATCTGAGGGTACATTTCATACACCATATATTCTGTACGTATCATGGCTGCATAAATACGGGTCACAATTTCTTTCAGGAAGTTCACGTTCCGGTCTTCGGTAGTGATGACACGTTCCCAGTCCCATTGGTCTACATAGAGAGAATGAAGATTTCCCAACTCTTCGTCTGAGCGTATGGCATTCATGTCCGTATAAATACCATATCCGGATTCAATATTATAGTCTGCCAATGTCAATCGCTTCCATTTGGCAAGAGAATGTACTACTTCGGCTTGCGCATCTCCCAAATCTTTGATAGGAAATGATACTGCACGTTCTACGCCATTCAAATCGTCATTAATACCCATACCTTTCAATACGAAAAGCGGGGCTGTGACACGACGCAAACGTAATTCCGATGAAAGGTTCAATTGGAAGAACTCTTTGATCTGTTTGATTCCTAATTCTGTTTGTTTTAAGTCCAACAAGGGTTTATAACCCTTTGGTTTTATCAGATAACTCATAAGTGCGTACTATGTTTTTGTTCGGCAAATATAGGTATAATATTTATATTTGCATCGTATTTGGCTAATTTTATGAGCAATTTGTTTCTTGTTAACCAGTTGTGGCTCTCAAAATAATATTCTTATTTATAGGCTTTTACTGTAAAAAAAGACAAATCATTAGGAATATGCCCGATTTTTTTATACTTTTGTCCCCGCATTTAAGGCTCCGTAGCTTAGTGAATAGAGCGTCAGATTCCGGTTCTGAAGGTCGTGCGTTTGAATCGCACCGGGGTCACTTGGAAATCCTTGGTAATCAATAGATTATCGAGGATTTTTTATTGGGCACATTACTCTTCAGACGAAGAATTATGCTTTAATATCGCTAATATACCACACTTGTTTCCTAATAGTTTCCTAATTTAAGTAAGAGCTAAGATGCTGACTATTAGAGAAGAAATCAAGAAAGGTGAGGTTAAGAGTGACGGAACTTATAATGTAAAGCTTAGGTTTACTCTAGACCGTAAGTTTAAGAGATTGTCTACAAGTCTCTTTGCAACATCTAAGGACTTAACCAAGTCCTTGAAGCTGAAGGAAGGAACTCCTATTAAGCGGGAAGTTGATAATCTTGTCCGTACTTATCAAGGCATATGTGCTAAACTTCAGTTGGAAGTGAATGCTTGCACTTTAGATGATGTGTTCGATTACTTAAAGTCAGAGCGTGAGCGAACACGGTCTATAGATTTCATTCAGTTCTGTAAGGAATGGTTGGAGACGACAAGTATTAAGGGAAGGAAGAACTATCAGTCTGCCCTTAATTCTTTTATGAACTATTTAGGTAAGGAACATTTAAAGACAGATGAAGTTACCTCTCAACTCCTAAATGGTTTCAAGGCATATCTCAACCTTAAGAGAGAAGAATTGGTGATTCAATTACAGAAGCAGGGTAAACGAATACCTTCCAATAGGACAGTTTCACTCTATTTGGGAAGCATAAGACATCTCTTCAATGAAGCTAAGAAGAAATATAATGATTATGATAAGAATATAATTCTTATACCTAACTCTCCATTTGAACATGTAGAAGTTCCTAGGCAGGAAGCTACACGTAAACGAGCAATACCGGTAGACATTATTAAGAAGGTATGGAATCTACCTTATAAGGATATGAAGAAAGGTTATAAGGCTACATGCCGTTATAATCTAGCTAAAGATTGCTTCATACTCTCATTCTGCCTTATGGGTATGAACTCAGCAGACCTTTATAATGCCACTGAGATGGAAGGCAATACAATCATCTATAATCGTACCAAGACGAAAGACCGTAGATTGGATAAAGCTCAAATGAAGGTTGATATACCTAAGTTAATCCTGCCTCTCATTGAGAAGTATAAGGATATGACAGGCAAACGTCTATTCAACTTCTATCAATACTATGTTGACGAGAAGGGATTTAACAAGGCAATCAATTATGGCTTAAAGGAGATTGGAGCGTTGTTGGAAGTGGACGATTTAGAATATTATGCTGCCCGCCATTCATGGGCTACTATAGCACTTAATAAGGTTGGAATTGATAAATACACTGTTCATGCAGCGTTGAATCATGTTGACGATGCAATGAAAGTAACAGACATTTATATTGAGCGTGATTTCGTGATGGAGAACAAAGCTAATGCTAAGGTTATGAAGTATGTTTGGGATAAATGACCAGATACCCCCGCTTGTAGTAATGCAAGTGGGGATAATTTATCTATCTTTGTTGTCCAAATGCTTAGATTAATGGAATTAACAGAAGATAAATTAGAATACATTGCCTTCGTTGCAAGAAGATATTGTAGACCAGATGAGTTTATGGACGATGATACATTGGAACTGGCAGAGCTTACTGCTACGGACATATTTAAGAATAGGTTCTCCATCCTTGAAGAACAGTACAATGATAAGTATGAGGAATTCATTTCAAATCTTGAAATCCAGAAGACGCTTACAATCTATAATCTCAATCCTGATAAGTTCTGGTTACTATTCCTCTTTGCCACAGACTTCACTAATAGTTGCTTTAGCTATGAGATAAAGTCTCCTCCAACTACTCGTGAGACCATAATGGATTTATATGACATGCTTAATGATACCTTGCAGATTAAGAGAGAACTACATACTGAATATGAGAATCCTCATAATACACAATTAATATTAAAGACAGAAGGGAAGACGGTATCAACCGACAATCCCATCTTATTACATCTATTCAAGAAATTTTGTGCAGAGCATCTGCTTTCTGTTGATAACTCACTTGATATAGTACCATATTGGAGTTCTACAACTGAAGAAGATAAGGTCAGAACTCGTAAGATGAAATTCTTCGTTGAGCTGTTCAGATACTTTCTGGATGCTCATATAACTGCTGTTAAGCCAAGTAAAATGACATTCATAGGTAGATTCTTATACCTTGCTAACATCGCAGAGCAGGAATGGTTTTACACAAGTTATTTGCATACTCCCATTACTAAGAGAAACTGGTTTATGATTAAACAATTTGGAACAGTAACCTTGAACGGAATTGAATATATTAGAGAGCCTGTAGATGTTGGTAAGAAAGTAGCAGATACCATCAAGAAGTGTACAGACTATGCTCCTATAAGTACTTCAAATTACTTTTATGTAATGTCTTAATAATCAGACGACTAATATTTAGGGAGAGCTGCATAATCAGCTTTCCCTAAAGCTCTTTACCCTAAATTACTTCCCTTCCTCCTAAATTCATAATACTTTTGCCTCCGTAATCAGAAACGATAAGGTACCAAAATTGATGATTATAGTAATTAAAATCATTAATCTTCTAAATAATAATATATATGGAAGCAATTACTAAGACAGTAGGAGAGACTACAATAAACATTGATTCAGTAGCTAACGCTAAATCAGGAAAGGTTGTGCGCACTACAAGTTTGAAACAACAACTGGTTAAAGCTGAGAGGGATTTAAAGAATATGATTAATAGGAAGCAGGATGAAGCAGTAATTAATTGCCAAAGACAAATCATTGAGCGATTAAAGCAAGCTAAAGTTAAGAAAGATAGTAAAAAGGAAGCCCTTGCTCTCACTCTTAATGATGAACCTATAACATTCCAATTAACCAAGACTGGTGAGAAGGTCTCCAAGAGGATTGCCTTTGTGAAACATAATAGAACCATTGATTCTAAGAAGGTAGATGAGTTCATTGGCATTATTGCTAATGGTAAATATGAAGATGCCTATCCTATCATCGTTGTAGAAGCCAAAGAACTGATAAAAGCTGGCTATACTATAACAGATGTAAACAGTAGAGCACTAACAGAAGAAGAGGTAGAAGACTACTTTGTAATCTTAGATGGTCAACATAGAAGTACTGCATTTGCTAAACTTAATTCTGTTAACGGTGACATAGTTATCCCTAATGTCTTTGTTAAAGAGATTAAAGATATGGGAGAGAATGTGGGAGGTTATCTGGAAGAAATCAATAGAATTGGCAACTGGGATATGAAAGCTAAGGTAGGTGTTGCCGCTCTGACCTCTAAAGATAAACTCTTTGAGAATATGGATGAATTAATCCAACAAGGATTCAACCCAACGACGGCAGGTTTGATTTACACCAAGAAGAATATTCCAGAGAAGACACTAAACAAGGTCTTAAAAGGAGGAGAGTACAAGCTATCCAAAGATGCCATAGTTGACATCAAAAGAGGTAACGATTTCATAACACTATGTAAGGCTGCCAATATCAGCGTTCCATATCTTACTAAACGCTATTTCATTAAAGGCTTTAACAGCTATGCCAAAGTACATGGTGAGGAGCAAGCATTTGAGGCTTTGGAGAAACTAAAGCAATTAGAGCTTAATGACGAGAAACTAAAGCAGGTAAAGGAAGATGATGATTTCCAAGCGATGCTTCAAGAAGCTCTGAATGCTTAATCCATACCCCAGAGAAAGCCAATGTGAGAGGTTGGCTCTTCTACTCTCAATTCTTCCAGAGTGGTGAATTACCTATATATAATAAGGTAGTTTACCCTAATAAATGAAGCTGAGAGCAATCTGTAGTCTGATTATTGAGGTCACAGGTAGCAGCTTATAAATCACCAAGTAGAGATGATGATAGAGTTGAAATTCCCAAAGAGTGGTGAATTACCCCTATATAATAGTACTGATTATCCCAGTATTCAGAGTTGAGAATTATTTAAAGTCCAATAATCAAGGTCGCAGATAACAGATTTTAAATCACCAAAGATAAATTATGATAAAGTTAGATATTCAAGAGCGGGACGGTTATCTCATTATGGATGACTTCCCAGAGAATTGCATCTTCAACAAGGTTAAGACTGGATGCGGTGCTACTACGATAGCACTTACTAATAACGAGAATTACATTATTGCCGTACCTACGACAGAGTTGGTAATTAATAAGTGCTACCCGCCTAAAGATAAGGATGGTAAGGACATTACTTGGAAGAAGTCACAGATTCAAGCAGGGGTAAGTCCTACTAATGACAGACTGTTTGGCTTATATGATAAACTCAACAGGACGGTGAAAGCTAAGTTAAGTAAGTTCCTTAAACAGGACGGAGTTAAGAAGATAATCTGTACATATGATAAGGTAGATAAACTGATTGACCTCATTAATCCGCTTGAATTTAAGATACTTGTGGATGAGTATCACAATCTGTTAAAGCAATATGGGTTTAGGACAATGGTAATAAATCAAATCATGGAGAAGTTTAAATGCTTCAAGTCTCATTGCTTCTTAACTGCAACCCCTATCCCAGAACGGTTTAAACCCGACATATTCGCAGAGATGGAAGAATATGTTGCCAACTGGAAGACGGTGGATAAGATTACAGTCTATCCTTACCCTTGTAAGAACGCAAGTACTACAGCAGCTAAGATTATCAAGCACTATCAAGATATAGGCTACTTCGTCTTAGACGGGATTAAGAGTGAGGAAGCATACTTCTTTGTTAATAGTGTAAGAGAGATTAAGGAGATACTCAAGCAGTGCAAGTTAACTAATGACGACTGTAGAATTATATGTGCTGATGATGAATTGAATCATTATAAATTGGAAGGCTTTGAGATATCCAATTCAACAGCTCCCGCCAAACGGTTTACATTCGTGACTTGCAAGGCATTTGAAGGAGTGGACTACTACTCTGAAACGGCAATATGCTTTATCGTTAGTAACGGCTACAACAAGCATACCCTAATCAGCATTGACATGGATATACCCCAGATTGCAGGACGTATCAGAACTAAGTCCAATCCGTTTAGGAATAAGATAGTACATATCTTCAACCCCAAGGCTATGAATTACTACCTTCCGTTTGATGTGATGAAGGAGAGCATAGAGGACGAACTTGCTACTGCCTGCAGAAGAGCAGAGCAACTGAATAAGGAGACTGATATAAAGATATTAAAGCAGCAGGATAAGGAGTTTGAGAGACTGGGCGTTCATACATATATTATCAAGAAAGGTGACAGATACGAAGTCAATGACATGGTTGCCCAGTTAAAGCTCTATCAACATTGGACTACAAATATAATATATAGGTCGTCAGAAGCACTGCAAGAGGCTTATAAGAAATTAGGCATAGTAATCAACCAAGGCTATGAATGGGACATTGCAGACGAGGATATAATGAAGAATATTCTTGCATCGCCACAGTTCAGAGATTATCATAAACGGTTCTGTGACTTAAAGAGCAAGGAGGGCATGCTATCAGATAGCGAAGAACAGGAGTTAGAAACCATATCTACAAAGCATCCAATATTGGTAGAGGGATATAGTAAGTTAGGAGTTAATACACTAAGACAATTACGAGCAAAGAAAGCGATAAATGCTGCATTAGAAGAACTGGAAGAAAGGTAAACGCACTGCCATACTACTAATTAACACCCCCTCTCATGCTCCAAAGGGAAAAGCATCCTTAGAAGAGCAGAGAGGGTACACTCCCATTCACACTAAAACCAATGTTCTCCGGCACCTCCAAGCTAACCCTATTAAGCTCTCTGTAGACGTAAACACAATATAGCCTTAGATGTACTTGTACAACACTAACAATTCTATAGCGAGTAGTAATGAAGTCTGGAACGTGAATGGAGTAATCCGTTCCATTATGGACTTCATTCATATTCCAGTAATTCAATCAATATTCATTTAATATCATTACAGTTATGAGAGATTTAGTAATCATGCCCAACGTGGCACAGCAAAGAGAGAGCTTAAACATGGGGAAGTATGCAGAAGAAGCTACAATCATCGAAGAAGCACCCAAGAAGGCTAACCATTTCATTGAAGCGAACACACAGGAAGTAACCTTGCAGCATCTTACAAACGACTGCATCATCCCAAGTTTCGCATCAATGGAAGAGACTATCAGTCACCAGTCCTTTATAGGTGCAGTAGTGGATGCAGCCAAGGACTACTTTCATGGAGAACAGCTTGATATGCCAGAGATACGCATATCCCATCCTATTAACGGCAGAATACCCAGCGCATTAGGGAAGAAGGCGTCTGAACTGGCAGAAGAAGAGAAAACCTTATTCTACCAACGCATGTGCTTTTGCTTTGAAATTCCATCCATTGTACACGATGAATATGGAAATCGTCTTGCATTATCCATTGGTGGAGTGAGAGCATACAATGAGGTTAACCTGTACAGTAAGAAAGCTGTTGAGAAGTTCAAAATCTTCATAGGTTTCCGTAATCGTGTGTGCAGTAACCTTATGCTTACAACAGATGGCTTGCAGGATAAAATCGAGGTGATGAGCATACAAGAACTATACTCAGCAGCATTGAACCTGTTCCATGCCTATAATCCGTCCAAAGACCTGCACCTGTTAAAGACACTTGGCAGCATGAACATTACGGAATCTGAGTTCTGCCAGATTATAGGAAGGATGAGATTATACCAAGCTCTTAATCCTAATCAGCAGCGGGATTTACCTCGCTTACTATTGGGAGACAGTCAGATTAACGCGGCTTGCAGGGCATTCGTTTCTGATACCAATTTCAAGAGTACGGGAGGCAGCATTACAGGTTGGCAGCTTCTCAATCTCCTTAATGGAAGCGTCAAGTCAAGCTACATAGACAACTTCTTGGAAAGGAATCTGAACTGCACAGAGTTTGTACAAGGCATTCAGCGTGCCAAACAGGGAGACAGTGAGTATGCTTGGTTCTTGGGATGAGCGTCTTACTGAATGGGCACTACTCCGGTGGTGTCCATTTTCTATTCCATGCCTCCCTTATATACTAAGAGTTATAACCCCAGATTATTAGACATTATGAATACAAAGGAAATAGAAAAGGCTATAAATCATATAACTACCTTACAGGTTAGATTATGCCACAGCGAGAACAACCTGCAATACATAAAGAGATTACAGGCTTTAAGGCATTGGCTAAACACACTGGACACCTTATTAGATAAGCAAGGAAAGTCACAGGGTGAGTATGCGGCAGCTTATAAGAGCTACTTCCAACCATGTTGCGGGTTCTCATTCTACGACAGGGTTTATCATTCCATCTTAGCTTATCAGTACGGAGATAAACCGTTCTAATAATACGTACTGAAATGGGATGCTCTTGATATTCACTTCTATTATTAGTGAACATACGATTAGTAGCCAGAGAGTTAGACGGCTCAGTACGGGAACGACATTCACTTTGATTGATTAACCTATAAAACAGAACATTATGTCACTTAAATATTCAAGTACAACTGCGGATTACCTTATATGGTCTGATGCTATGAACCTCATAAGGAAGTTAGTTAAGGACGAGAATTATAAAATCTCGCTCCTTATAGCTTTGGGATGCTTCACAGGTTTAAGAATATCTGATATTCTATCTCTAAGGTGGAAACATATATTAGGTGCTGACGAGTTCACTGTAATTGAGAAGAAGACGGGTAAGGTAAGAACTATCAGACTGAACCCCCAATTGCAGCAACATATTAAAGAGTGCTACGAGCATATAAATCCGGTTGGAATCAATGCGCCAATCCTTATAAGTCAGAAAGGCGCTATCTTCACAGTACAGAGAATCAATATCATTCTTAAAGAGGTGAAGAAGAAGTACAGGCTAAAGATTAAGAACTTTAGCTGCCATTCCCTTAGAAAGACATTTGGTAGACAGGTCTATAATATGAACAGTGATAATGCGGAACTGGCATTGGTCAAACTGATGGAACTATTCAATCATAGTTCGGTTGCCATCACAAAACGGTATCTCGGTTTAAGGCAGGAAGAGATATTACAGACTTATGACTGTCTCAGCTTCTAAAATCAGGGTAGGTAGACATTACTGAATTTCTACAAATATAGGGGGTTGGAAGAAATTCATACCTACCTTGGATTATGAAGTAGAGATAACTCTCAACATTTAATAAACAATATCCTTGCTAATCAGAACGGAATTTGTAACTTTGTGCCAATTCTAATGACACTAATGCGTTAGTGGCTTAGAAGGACATATTAGTTAACAAAGAGCGTTTAAGATATTATCCTTAATCTGAAATCTGGACAATTTCAAAGCACAGGGATGATAGGCAAGGACGCTCACGTCAATGCTATATACCCACTTCTCCAAGTGGACTATATAACATATGGCGTGGGCTATTGTTTATTACTTGTGCTTGGGCAGTCCAGAAACTCTCGTTGCCGAGAGTGCCTCAGATTAGGTAATACTCAGTAGTTCCCACGCTTCTTATTATGTAACAGTCAGTTAGGGAACACTGGCTATAATACATGAATTACCATACGAAACAGAGTACTTATCAATTAACAATTCATTAATGAAGTGTGCAGCTATCGCTGTGTTCCTCACACTTATACTATAATCGCTTGCTAGAGGGGACAGGTAAGCACAATTTCAAATCTATGTTTACAAGTAAAGAACTAATCGCATTTAGTGCAATTCTTAGAGTTGCTGCATGTGGAGAACAATCTTATCCTACTGGAAAACCTTTTAATATCCTCTTAGAAGCCTATGAGAGGTTTTCAATTTCACCAGAGATGTCAAACCAATCAGCACAGTTATCACCAAGAGAAGCTTTTATCATTTTACACAATATGGATTACTCAAAACGTAAGATAGTCTTTGACTGGATTAATGAAATCGCTGCTTGTGACACTGTTGGCAGCTTTAGATACAAGTTGGCTCAAAACGTAAAGAAGATATTAGACTTATAAGCGTAGTAATACCAAAATATTACTGTTCCTTACGCTTTTATTACAACAGCTTCCCAAAGGGAATAGGGAGGAATTAATATTAAACAAGATGTCACTTAGCACAAAAGAAAGGTTAGCGATATTACATACATTGATAATAATCGCAAATGCAGACGGACGTAGAGGCTCCCTTGAGAATAGCCTACTCAGTGAAATAGCAAGTAAAGCTCTTTGCTTTAGTTTGGAGGATTTCTTAGGTGGAATAATCGAAGAAGCCGCCTTAATGAAAGAAGAAGAAGTTCAGACATTGATTAGTAACTTGGATTTCCAGAAGAAACTTATGATACACAAATTACTTGTTGAAATGGCAACAGTAGATGAAGTAATTAATGAAATGGAACTTAAAGTACTACATTATATGGTTAAGATGTACAATCTACCTCCTTTGGTTTAAGATTCCTAATACAATTACTATCAAGAACAGAATTAAATATATATGGAATTCTTAGCAAACACATTAGAAGAAATTATAGATGGTTTCTCTAATGAATACATACGCCACAATGGAGTGGAGAAGTTCAAGAAGGTCTATGATAAGGTTAGCAATTCTAATAAGCTGGCAGAACTCGATGGTAGATCATTACGGTTAAGATTAGCACCTACCGCACACGATTTTTTGACGGCTCTTCATACAATACCATACTTCATCTTTAGCAGTCAATATACCTGCGCATTAGGGGCATTGTTCGCCATCAAGCTATGGGATGAGAAGGTAAATAGACGCTACCAATTAAACTCTTCTCTTGAACTGAGAAATAAGGCAATAGCAGTATTAGAAATCTTAAAACTATAACAATATGGGACTATTTAATGCTTATAAGACGGTAAATCGAGCTAATCATCTCCTAAAGGAAATGGAGGTACAACTTGACTTCTTATATAATAAACTTGCGTCTGGCTGTTCTTTCCAACAAATACGGTTAGAATGGAATGTTCTAAAGGAACAATTCATTGAGTTACAAGAAGTCATATCAAGCAGTAGTGCTGCAACTATTGCATCATACAGATTTAAAGGAAGACAAGCTACCACAAGGGAACTCTTTTCATTCTTAAAGTCTATATTAGATGATCTAGATGTAGAGCTTAAAAGACAAGGAGCATAATATACTATATGGCAACTTTATTAATGCTTACGATTAAGGCAACTGTGAGAACCTATATAATTATTCTTGTAACAACGTGTTTACTATCATGCCAACTCAAGCAGCAGGAAGTTATACAAAGCTCCACCATAGACAGCACCTTACAAGTTAAGGCTACTTCTATATTAGGAAACAAGTTATCAGAGATTAACGCCTTATCTGGACAAGTGATTATCATGGAAGTTCAGACAGGACAAATCAAGGCTCTGGTTGGACTTGAAAGGAAAGACAGTACAGACTATCAACCAAGTGAGAACTTCGCCACCCAGCAGCCTACAAGCCTAATGCACCCAATATCATTATTGGCAGCTTTGGAAACTGGAAAAGTTGAATTGGGTGAGATGGTGGACGTTGACAATGGTATCTATCATGTAGATGGAGAAGAACTGAAAGACCATAATTGGCATAGAGGCGGATATGGTGAGATTTCAGTGAAACAAGGATTGGCTTACAGTTCCAACATTGCAGCTTATAAGGTGATAGAAGCTGCGTTTGATAATCATACGCAGGATTACTTTAACTTACTGAATAAAATGAGTTACGGAAAGCCAGATAGCATCACAGGAATAGCTAATCTGAAATCCTATTCTGTTGAAGATGGTAACACCACTTGGTTCTGCATTGGATATGACCAACTGATTACTCCAATTCAGATTCTCACATTTTATAATGCCATTGCTAACAATGGGAAAATGATACAACCACAGCTATATAAGGATAGCATAACGGTAATCAACCCACTAATAGCAAGTCAGGCGAGCATCGGCAAACTGAAACAGGCATTGCTATTCAATGTAACAGACGGATTAGGTAAAACAGTTAAGTCTAATAAGGTCTCAGTAGCAGGGATGCAAGGTACTATTGTTATCAATGAAGAAGATGCTGAATATGGAGTTGAGTTCTGTGGTTACTTCCCTGTTGACAATCCCAAATACACAATGATAGTCTCTATCAACAAGAGGGGATTACCTGCGAGTGGTGGATTGATGGCTGGAGATGTGTTTAGACAAATTATAGAAGCATATTAAGGCAACGGATGCTGAATCAGAAGAGAACTACGAAATGAAGAAGAGATGATATCTCTAAAGTACTGAGGATGAAGCGGCATTGAATTACTCTTTGCCGCTTTTCTTACAGAGCTTTATCACTTCTCAGTTTAGGACATATACCACATTCTAACGGACTTATGAGTAAGGGTGCATGGTTATTATGGGATATGATGTGTGTGAGACCATTGAGCGATAAATCTCTCCTAGAACAGAGAATGGTTTGGCTGGAAGATGAAATCGTAGTCGAAGACTGGAACTCCTGTAGTATGGATTTGTAGGTTTTAGGGTACTATATAGAAAACCTATGGTTTCATACCTGTTGGAGTGAAAGTGGTGGACTATACTAACTGGGTTGACGGTTTCCTAATAGTTTCCTAATCAACCTAATATATGAGAGTTAATCAACAGGAAACAAGGATGTTAAGTGAATAGAGCGTCAGATTCCGGTTCTGAAGGTCGTGCGTTTGAATCGCACCGGGGTCACACAACAAAAAGGGGGATACCATCACGGTGTCCCCCTTTTTCCCTTTCCAGTTGTAAAGTCAACTCTAATGTCCTACTTCCGTCATTTCTATCGGAAGAGTAGGATATGTTCCTTTTAATCCCTCTAGCTCTGTACCGGTAGCGTAAATAAATACGCATCTGTTTACAGCGGGAATCTGTATTTCTTTTACTTGTTCTTTCCATCTGCGTTTTACGTAAATGGTAGGGAGATAAGTTATCATGCCTTTATTTTCCAAAGTTTCTTTGGTTTTTCTTTCTTTCCGGGGCAATGTCAGTACAATGTACCAGTTTCGCGTTTCGTTAAGACGGCTTTTAATGTCTTGGAGTATCATAATCAATTTTGATTGGCGTAATGATAAAATTGAAGGTATTGAAGAATTGTGGTTTATTGTCAACGACCATGGGAAGTGGTGAAACTTCCAGTCGTATGCTCTAATATTTCTTTTGGATTTTCATGCCATTTAGAGTTTACACAGCAATTTTTGTCTGTGTATTGAGCTTGTATAGTGGCAGGTAAAGCCAAAAACAATAAAATCAAGAAGCAATTCTGTCTTTTGTACTTTTTATAATCATTGTATATCCATAATAGAATTGTCAAGATACAAACAGGAATCGCTATCAGAATAAGAATCAGTAGAGTCATGGTAATTTGATTATTTATTGTTTATATCATTCTGCGACAAAAGTATCACAATTTATTTGATAAAACAAGTGAATTGTGAATAAATAGGTATTACAGGACAGATAAATTTTTATTTCACTTCCTCTAGGTTTGGATAATAAATCGTACCTTCATAGAAATGGAAAAGACTACTATATACATCGGTGAAGTTATAAAAAATGTCATGGTTGAAAAACTGGTGACAAAGGCTGAACTTGCAAGAAGACTGCAAGTTAAGCCTCAGAGTGTTGACTATATGTTGACACGAAAAAGTATTGATACGGATACTTTATATAATGTTTCAAAAGCTTTGGATTATGATTTTGCCCTGCTCTATTCTATCGATAAAGAACAGATGAATTATGATAGGGGAAATGAAGCTTATAAACTCTCTACTGCCAAGATTTTGATAGAGCTTGAGTTAAAACCTGACGAAATAATAAAGTTAAATTTAAGGAAAAAGATCAGTGAACTATTAAGATAAAATATTTTCTTTTCCATAAATAAAAAAGCGTCCGATTTCTTTATTCGAACGCTTTACGTAAGTTCTCCCAATTGTCGCAAAAATCCTGCATAGACGGGAATAATACATTTGCTCCGGCATCCAGTAAGACCTGTCCGTTGATGGGACCTGTGTTGACAGCTACTGTAAATATACCTGCTGCTGCACCAGCTTGTACGCCCATAGGCGCATTTTCTACTACGATAGCTTCATTGGGGGCTAATCCTCCTTTTTGTAAAGCCATCAGGTAAGGTTCCGGATGTGGTTTCCCATATTTCACATCGAAGGCAGTTACCATCAGTTCGCGACGGAACATACCGGGGAAGTTATGCGACAGACGGTCTAATAATGAGTGTTGTCCGGAACCGGTGACCACCATCGGTATCAGTCCATCCGATTTTATTTTCTGCAGTACTTCCCATGCACCGGGCATGCGTTCCGGTTCGGGGTTACTGTTGAATTCTGCACTCTTTTCTGCATAAATGCTCTGTATCATTTCGGGAGTGGCATCTTTTCCGTATTGCCGTTGATAGACGATATTGATAGTAGCAGCTCCGGTTCGTCCTTCATGCAGGTAAGCTTCTTCACGGCTCAAGTGCAATCCATGGCGTTCCATTACCTTGTGCCAGGCATCGGCATGGTAAGGCATGGAATTAAATAATACGCCGTCCATATCGAAAAGAACGGATTTCAATTGAATTTTTGAGTGCCCGCTGGACTGAAGATAGCGGGAAATAGCTTCTTGAAACATAATACCTATTGTTTTATGGTTGCAAAGATACAATAAAAAAACGAGGTGTGAATGATTAAACTCATCCACACCTCGTTTATATATGGTTAACTGACTCTTTCTTAAAGTCTTGCCTGAATAGCTTTTGACTCTTCTTCATATCCCGGCTTGTTCAGCAATGCAAACATATTCTTTTTGTATGCTTCTACGCCCGGTTGATTGAACGGATTTACGCCCAGCAGATAACCGCTGATACCGCATCCTATTTCAAAGAAGTAAAGTAACTGACCGATATTGTATTCGTCCAGCTTCTCGATGATAATACGCATGTTGGGCACACCACCATCTACGTGAGCCAACTGAGTACCCAGTTCAGCCATCTTATTTACTTCGTCTACGCGCTTACCTGCAAGAAAGTTCAGACCGTCCAGATTTGCTTCGTCAGAAGGTACTTCCAGCTTGTGGTCTACGTTTTCTATAGATATTACGGTTTCGAAGATGGTACGTTCACCTTCCTGAATCCATTGTCCCATAGAGTGTAAGTCAGTAGAGAAGTCTACAGCTGCCGGGAAAATACCTTTGTTTTCCTTACCTTCGGATTCTCCGTATAATTGCTTCCACCATTCGCTTACATAGTGCAGTTTCGGGCAGAAGTTTACAAGGATCTCGATCTTCTTGCCATTCTTGTACAGCTCGTTACGGGTAGCAGCATATTGCGCAGCCAGATTCTCGGCAAACGGAACATTCACACCGCAAGCCTTTTCCATGTCAGCGGCACCGGCTACTAATTTCTCGATGTCGAAACCGGCTATCGCTATCGGCAATAAACCAACCGGAGTCAGTACAGAGAAGCGTCCTCCCACATTATCGGGGATAATGAATGATTTGTAACCTTCCTTATCAGCAGTGATGCGGGCAGCGCCTTTCTTGGCATCTGTGATGGCAACGATAACTTTCTTTGCCATTTCCTTACCACGCTGGTCTTCACATTGCTTTTTCAACAGACGGAAAGCGAGAGCGGTTTCGGTGGTAGTTCCGGATTTGGAGATATTGATGACGCCGAATTTCTTGTCTTTCAGGAATTCAGTCAGTTCATACAAATAATCTTCGCTGATATTGTGTCCTGCATAGATCATTACAGGAGCAGTTTTCTTTTCCTGCAACCAAGTGAAGCTGTTTGATAAAGCCTCGATGACTGCACGTGCGCCGAGATAGCTTCCGCCGATGCCGGCTACGATTACTACCTCACAGTTGTCGCGCAAAACTTGTGCAGTAGCTTTCAGGTCGGCCAAATGCTCTTGGCTGATAGATGAGGGGAGGTGCAACCAGCCCAGGAAGTCATTACCTTTTCCGGTACCGTTTTCCAATGCTTCCTGCGCAGCTTTTACCTGAGCTTCGTAAGCAGCAACAGATGCTTTGGAGATAAATCCAAAAGTCTTTTCGATGTTCAAACTAATCATAATATTCTAGGTTTTAAAAGCCTCTTACCCGTCCCCTTCCCTGTGGAAAAGGTAGGCTTGAGTTACTTTTGGTTTATAAGATTTATTTATAATATTCTTTTCTTTATATCGCAACTCTGACTTTATTCTCTTCTTTGCGGAAGAGGAGTTAAGGGAGAGATTATCTTAGCGAATCAGTCAGCAACTTGATTTCTATCATGGGTGAAATGCGTTCGTACAGAATGTTATAGACAGCATCCAGTATCGGCATATTGACATGGTGATGTTTGTTGATTTCCTTGATACACTTTGTACCGTAATATCCTTCGGCAATCATCTCCATTTCTATTTGCGCGCTTTTTACAGAATACCCCTTACCAATCATTGTACCAAACGTGCGATTACGGCTGAAGTTGGAATATCCTGTCACCAACAGATCACCTAAATAAACAGAATCATTTACGTTTCTGTTCAGCGGATGTACTGTTTGCAGGAAACGGTTCATTTCTTGCACGGCGTTGGATATCAATACCGCCTGGAAGTTATCACCGTACTTCAGACCGCTACAGATACCAGCGGCAATGGCGTATACGTTTTTCAGCACAGAGCTGTATTCTATACCGGCTACGTCATTGCTGACGGATGTTTTGATAAATGAACTGGCCAGACGGCGGGCGATGGTACATGCTTTGTCTGTGTCCGGACAAGCGATGGTGAGATAAGAGAGACGTTCCAAGGCTACTTCTTCCGCATGGCAGGGACCTGCCAGTACAGCAATATTTTCGGGTGGAACGCCGTATTCTTTTGTGAAGTACTCCGATACAATCAGATTGTCGTCGGGTACGATTCCTTTTATAGCAGTAATGATGAATTTATCCCGTATCCGCGTTTTCAGCTTCTTCAAGTGAGCTTTGAGATAGGGGGAGGGGGTGACAAATATCAGCGTATCAGACTCTTTTACTACATCGTTGATATTAGAGCTGAAGTTGATGCGCTTCATGTCGAATTTGACGCCCGTCAGGTAGGCAGGGTTATGGCCCAGTCGTTTAAAATCGGTTATGCGATCATCTCGTCGCATATACCAGTTAATCGACTCAGCCTGAGCAAGTACCATTTTTGCAATGGCTGTAGCCCAGCTTCCTCCGCCCATTATGGCTATCTTTCCGGGTAGTTTCATATCGAAATTAATAATTAATAATTAAAAATTAAAAGGGGAAAGGAAACTCCTTTCCCTCATTCGATCTTTAATCTTCTTATTTAATTTTTAATTCTTTAATTCTTAATTTTCTCAATCCAGCCTTCTACGTCGTTTACCGACGGGTTGGTCAGTTCCAGTTTGTATTTCTTGTTAATACCGCAAATGTCCTGGTGCAGTTTTTGCGGATTCACATCTTTCATATCTTCTATTGTGTTGTAGCCGGCTTTCTGAATAACGGGTACCCAGTCTTCGGCAATGCCCAGTTCCATATATTGGGCGGGAGCATCTTTCGGAGTGATCTTTTCGGGGCGCATTTGCGGGAAGAACAATACTTCCTGAATATACGACTTGCCTGTCATTAGCATTGTCAGACGGTCAATGCCGATACCGATACCTGATGTGGGAGGCATACCGAATTGCAGGGCACGCAGGAAATCCTGGTCGATGAACATAGCTTCATCGTCTCCCTTTTCACTCAATCGCAATTGATCTTTGAAACGTTCTTCCTGGTCGATGGGGTCGTTCAGCTCGCTATAAGCATTGGCAAGCTCTTTACCGTTCACCATCAGTTCAAAACGTTCGGTTAATCCCGGTTTACTGCGGTGCATCTTGGTCAGCGGACTCATTTCAACAGGATAGTCAGTAATGAAAGTAGGCTGAATGAAAGTGCCTTCGCAGAATTCACCGAATATTTCATCTATCAATTTGCCTTTACCCATGGTGTCGTCAATCTCCATTTTCAGTTCTTTGCAGACCTGGCGGATTTCTTCTTCACTCTTGCCATTGAGGTCGTAACCTGTTTTTTCCTTGATAGCGTCCAGGATGGGCAAGCGGCGGTATGGTGCCTTGAAGCTGATGGTCTTACCGTCGATGGTAGTTTCTTCGCTGCCGTTCACGGCAATGCAGATACGTTCCAGCAATTTCTCGGTGAAACTCATCATCCAGTTGTAATCCTTATATTGTACGTACAGTTCCAGACAGGTGAATTCCGGGTTATGATTCTTGTCCATACCTTCGTTGCGGAAGTTCTTTCCGATTTCATATACACCCTCGAAGCCACCTACAATCAGACGTTTCAGGTAAAGCTCGGTAGCGATACGCAGATACAGATCCATATTCAGTGAGTTGTGGTGAGTGATGAAAGGACGGGCGCTTGCTCCACCTGCGATGGATTGCAGAATCGGAGTTTCCACTTCTGTGTAGCCGGCTTCGTCCAGTACGGCACGCATGGTCTTAATAACCGTGGCACGTTTCAGGAATGTTTCTTTTACGCCGTCATTCACTACAAGGTCAACGTAACGTTGACGATAGCGGAGTTCGGGATCTTCAAAGGAGTCATAAGCTACACCGTCTTTGTATTTTACAATAGGCAACGGTTTGATGGATTTTGCCAGTACAGTCAGCTTTTGGGCATGGATACTGATTTCACCCATTTGGGTACGGAATACAAAACCCTCGATTCCAATGAAGTCGCCTAAGTCGAGCAGGCGTTTAAATACAGTGTTGTAGAGATCCTTGTCTTCTCCCGGACAGATATCGTCGCGGGTAATATATACCTGAATGCGACCTTTAGAGTCCTGCAATTCAATGAATGAAGCCTTGCCCATCACGCGGCGTGTCATCATACGTCCGGCTACGGATACTTTGCGAGGTTCAGCGTCATCTTTGAATTCTGCTTTTATATCAGTGGAGAAAGCATTGGTTACATACTCTGCAGCGGGATAGGGATCGATGCCCATCGCGCGAAGTTCATTCATACTATTACGTCGAATGATTTCCTGTTCACTTAGTTCTAATACATTCATTTCGTTGTACATTAACACTATTTGGGGCAAAAATACGAAACATTTTTCATATAATGGCACGAAGGAGGGGAGAATTAGGAAAAGTTTAGGGCTAATGTGTGCATGGATATCTTGATTTCAGGCTGATAATTGATTGTGAGAGCGGGTTATGGGAAAGGTCGTTATAAAAAAACATCCTTTGGGAACTAGAAAAGGATAAAAGGGAGGAGTCGGGTGTTGATACCTACAGGTACGCCATACGCGTCATAAACTTTGATGCCACTTTTTGGGAGATACCCCCGATACCTGTTTGAAATTGCGATAAAAAGAACTTTCCGACAGATAGCCGGATCTTATACATACTTCCGTAACGCTCAGCGAGCGGTCTTCTTTCATCAGTTCTTGCGCATATTCTATGCGCAACCGATTGATTAACTCCGAAAAAGATGTGCTCATCTGCACATTGATGGCCTGATACAGGTAATTCCTGTTGGTCTGAAGGCGTGAGGTCAGGTCGGATATCTTCAGGTCCGGAAGCAGAAAGAGTTGTTCTTCCCTCAAAATGGAAACCAACCGGATTGAAAGATCCCGGAAATGATCGCTCGTATGTTCTTTCTGCGGATCCGGACTTTGCCCGAATTCTGAACAGGCTTCCGTATCGCTCGTCATCTCTTTGGCGGTAAACGTGCGCTTGTGCCCCTCGTAGCCTATAAGGAACAGAAATGTGCCAAAAAGTAGCGAAAGGGGAGCTAAGAGGGTGCCGTGGTTTATAAAATAAGATTTTCCGAGTAAATTGACCACGAACGACAGGCAGGAAATGATTACAAAGTATATCAGCAGGTTGCGCATGCGGGTAAACGTTTTGTTTTCTGTATCCGAGTAGTAGTCATTCACGCTCTTGTTGAACCGGCTGATATGCCGCTCCCCGAAATACAGCACCAGTGTCAGTTCTGCGGAGAATACGATGGCTGCCAACTGATGCAATCTTGTCTGAAGCCATATTCCGGTAGTTTTCATATCATATGAACCGGAATAGAAGTAATTGCCGGCAAAATAGTCTGATTCGTCTTTGGTCATGTAAGCGTACGTCACCCCTATGGAAATGCTGACGCAGGCAGCCGGAAGAAGCACCCACCAATTTCGTGGAGAAATAGAGGCGTTGGTGGTCACCCATTTGATATAAAGAAAGAAAATGGGAAAAACAGCCAGATTCGCGAAAGAATAAACAGTGTCCGTCAACGGTATCAGAGAGTATTCCTTATTGAAGTAACAACAGTGTCCCAGATACAGGAATGTGGCCGTCAGCATGAAAAAGAAAAACAACCGTTTGCCCGAATCGCAACCGGAATATCCCATAAGGAAAAAACAACACCAGAAAAGGCAGGCAAACATCGGAAAGGTGGTGACAATGGCTTCTATCATGGTTTTTTTTTCAAAGATACTTGTTTAAAACAATATATGGTGCGTCTCGATTCTTTTTTTGTGATTTTGAGAATAGAAACTGCAAATATGAGAGTGCATACTCCACGCTAAGGCGTAATTTTGAATTGTGTAGCGCGCAGGTCCGCAATGCGGATATTTTAATAACTTTTAAAAATACTATTTTATGAATGCTAAACATTACACTTTAAGAAAACATTGGCTGATTCTTTTGATCGGTTGGATAGTGCTTGCGGCAGGAGTTTTTCCACTGCAGGGACAGGAATCGTATATCTCGAACCGAATGGTGAACTTGAGCCGGATAGAGGGGGAGAAAGAACTGGAAAGCGTAACCGTTGACCGCCAAATAGAGGGAAACACCATCCACCTGCTTTGGGTGGAATACGAATACAATAAACCGGGAAAGCTTTATTATCGCCGGTCTGCGGATTTGGGAGAGACGTGGGATAACCCCATACTGATTATGACTCAAAGCGACAGTGGAGAATTGACCGGCAGCGAATATCGTAAATCAATGGCAGTGTCCGGGAACACGGTTCACATAGCGGTTACCGACTATAATTATGCGGATAATGGTACCGGCAGACTTTATTATTTTCGTTCCGACGATAATGGGGTGGCATTCTCGGAAGGAACGGTCATTGATATGATAGACGGCTACAAGCGTATAACAAATTCGCAGATCAGGGCAATGGGCGAACAAGTCGTCATAGCTTATAGGAAAGAATTATATAGAGCGTCGGAACTTTATGCCGCCGTTTCGACTGATAGCGGAAAGAATTTCAAAAAGAACTTGGTCGATAAAAGTTCGACCGAAACACATGCCACCACACTCTATGACTTGCATTTTGACGGAAGTCATATTCACGTCCTGCATGGTTATTATTCGTGGTACTTAGGTCCCGGGGGAGGTCGTGTCTATATGAGTACTTCCGCCGACCGGGGACAAATATTCTCAACGAAGTTGTTGTCGGGAGATATTACCTCCTGTTTTGAACCTTGGCCGTCTAACAGAGGTGACCACTACTGGCCTCATATGGCCAAGGTCGGAAACACGCTTCACGTAATCTTTGAACGGTATGAGAAAGCTTCCATGTATGTGCGTTCGGATGACAATGGCGCAACGTGGACTCCTCCCATAAACCTGAGGGAGGCGGATATGACCAACAATCAGTCTTCTCACCATACTATAATAGCGAAAGGAGATTACGTATACGTAAGTTATTCCTACAGGGGACATCATTACCTGAAAATATCGAAAGACAAAGGACTTTCTTGGAAACCGTCCCGCAGGATAATGAGACAATCTCCCGGAAATGTGACTCTTTACAAACTTCTTCCGGATCCCAACGATGTTACCGGAAAAACATTTTATGTCTTCGGCGGGTGTTTTGATAAGGCAAAATCAACAAATGCCGGAGAATCTTTCATTGACATAGCCACTTATCCCATTAATTTTAATTCTAGACCGGGAAAAGTTAACCAATTGATGATAGACGGAAAGGGAACAGAACACCTGATTGCTTCGCTGGCTCCGATATCCGACTACTCGCAATCGGACAAAATAGACCTTTACTACCTCCGTTTCGGGAATCAGCCTGCACCGGGGGAACTTAACAAGGCATGGCACGTCAAGCGCGATGTAGATGAGCCTTATCAGGGCATGATTGTCTGCGGAAACTCCGACTTCCGTCCGGACAAGGCGTTGACGGTAGAGGCGTGGGTGAATTTCAAGGAAGGTATCTATGGTGCGGGAAACATATTCTCACGAAGCCAGGGATATCATACACAAGGTTCTTTCAACTTGGGAATCAGGACATACAGTAGCTACGGTAATGGTTTCCCGACTCTGTATGTCAGAACCGACAAGGGTGAAGTGGAGATGTATAAGGAAGAGCGGATAGACGACACTCTTTGGCATCATGTGGCATTCACGTACGAAGACCATCCGGACAGGTTGCTCAACCTGAAGATGTATATTGATGGTGAGCAGGTGCTGGAGAAGGAACTGGCAGGAAGCCTGCTTGCGGATGACGACTACATGTATGTGGTAGGTCCGGATCAGTTTCGAAATGACAAGGTCGATTATTGGATTGACGATGTAAGGATGTGGTCGCGAGCCCTGACCGCCGAAGAGATAAAGACAAACATGCGCCGGAAAGATTTCAGCGGGGAAGAAGCGCTGGAACTCTACCTCTCTTTCGACGACACATTCAAGGACTTGTCCGGCAACGGGAACGACGGGGTTCCGATGATGAGCGTCACATTCGAGGAAACGGAACGCGACAATATCCCGACCGCCGGTTTCGAAGTTTACAAGGAGGGGTATGAAGTGACTTTCGGCAACCGTTCGGAGAACGGGATCTCCTATGAATGGGATTTCGGGGACAAGACGCCTGCTTCTGTCCTGAAAAACCCGAAACACGTCTATGCCAAGCCGGGTGTATATAAAGTGCTGTTGAAAACGTCCAACAACGTGGGCAGAGCCGCTTCCGCACAAACCGTCAACATAACGGGGGTGGAACGGATTGAGCCGTCCTCGGCCGGAAACATGGGACTGGCGCGCATTTCCGTGTTCGGCGGAGGTTTTGGGAAGGAGAGCGTTTTGTTCCTCCGCAAGCCGGGCGAACAAGACCTTCCCGTCATGAATCCGGAATTTCCGGAAGGAGGCGGAGTATTGGGAGGCTTTTTGGACATGAGCAAGGCAAAGACCGGAAAGTGGGACGTGGTAGTGAAGAACGGCGACACGGAATACGTCCTTGCGGAGGCTTTCGAAGTGGTGGAAGCTGAAGAGCCTGAAACGTGGTGCGCGCTGGAAGGACGAGACAGGATGCTCTTCAATAAATGGCAGACATACACCATCAGCTATGGTAACCGAGGCAACGTGGATGCTTACATCGTGCCGGTCTATTTCGCCATATCCGACGTGGAGGGGTTGGAAGTGGAATACCTCGATTTCGTGACGGTGCAACCGGAAGAATTGGCGGTGGCAGACATCGGCAAGAAAATGATGAATGAAATGGGAGACTTCTCCGTGGTGAATGACAGAATAGACGGAATGCACAAGACGCGGATTTACCCGCTGGTGATTCCCGTGATACCGGGCAACAGTAACGGAGCTATACGTATCCGGATCAAATCGCCTGGCGACGTAAGCATCGCCGTGTGGTCCAACCCACTATGGGGGCAACTCGGAACTTTGGTGACCAGGAGCGGTGAAAGTCAGGGAATAGTCGCGGCAGGCACATGCTTCATCGAAGCACTGGGAATGGCAGCTATCGATGGAGGTTTGTCGGTGATACCGGGAGTCAGTTGCGCATGGGGAGCCTTGAAGATCGGTTGGAACTGGGGGAATGTGTTTCAGGGAAAAGAGACCCTTTTCAACGCTGCCTGGATAACCGGGACGAGCCTGGGGAGTTGTGCCCTCAGCTTTTCGGGTGTTCCGTTCATCTACCAGCTCGTCAGTAGCTTAGTCATACAGGGCGCTGACATGGTCAAAACCGGAAAAGATTGCATGGCCAAGAAAGGCGGAGGACAGAAGCATGTGAAAGCGGTGAGTTCTTTCGACCCGAACGAGAAGATAGGTCCCGCGGGATATGGTACGGAGCATTGGATACGTCAACCCTCGGACATGTCATACAGCATTTTATTCGAAAACAAGAGCAGTGCTACCGCGCCGGCGCATACGGTGACCGTCCATGATACGCTCGACCTCGGCCGCTTCGACTTGTCGCAGTTCGGTTTCGGAGACTTCGGTTTCGGCGGCAGGACATACAGCCTCAAGGGAGACAACCTGCGCTCGTTTGCCCAAGACGTGGATCTGCGTCCGGGGAAGGAACTTATCATACGTGTGACAGGTCATCTGGATGAGGCGAAAGGAGTCCTTCGCTGGGATTTCCTTACTCTCAACCCCACCACGATGGAAGAAGAGGAAGATCCCGACTTAGGCTTCCTGCCTCCTAACAAGACAGCTCCCGAAGGGGAGGGTTTCGTAAGCTTCCGCACAGGAATAAAGCAGGGACTCAGGACAGGGGATGTGATAGCCAACAAAGCATCCATTGTATTTGATGCCAATCCGCCGATTGTGACGGAGCTGTTTTCCAACAAGATTGATGAGACTGCTCCTGAGAGTAAAGTGGTGTCGGTCACTGCCGCCACGGGAGAGCCGCGATGGTGGATGGAATGGGAAGGAAGCGACGAAGGAACGGGAGTAATAAGGAGCTATGAGCTTTGGGTCAGCAAAAACAATGAGCCGTTCACACTTTGGAATGTATTCCCCGGAACCTCAGTGAAAGAACTGTTTGCTCCGGAGTTGGGTGCATCCTACCGCTTCTACTGTATTTCGCGCGATGATGTGGGTAATGAGCAACTTGGCCATGAGATTTTCGATGCGGGGCAATATACTTCAATTCCTTCGACGGAAGCCTCATCGCAAGCGTTGGGGGTATATCCGAATCCGTTTAAGGGAACAGCTTTTGTCCGCTACCCGGGCTTGCGGGGCGAAGGCGGTTGCAGGTTGGAAGTCATAACCTTGAGCGGTGTCAGAATACGGAGCGTTTCGTGTAGCGCGGAGGACTTGAGGAACGGCATGGCTCTGTCCGTGACGGATATCTCCGCCGGATGCTATGTGCTGGTGGTCAGAAGAGAGAACGTGCTGGGACGACAGATCATTTTCATTGAGTAGGATTTGCGGAAGAGGCTTCTCTTTCACTCATTGAAGGAAGCTTTTTCCTGTCGTGTTGAGCGAGATGAGAATCATGAAATAAGAAAGGCGCTCCGTAAGGGACGCCTTTCTTATTTCATGGAATCCGGGGGACTTTATCCTTTTCGTCCGGTCTGTTCTATAAGGCTTTTGATCTTCTCGTTCAGACTTTCCGCTTTCATCAGTTGTTCCAGCGTCAGGTGCATGCGGCAGCACCGGTAATGTTACGGATTGGCGGGTACATTGATTCGTTCTTCCTGCACCTTCTTTTGTTTGCTTGCCGGAAAATCAGTACCTTTGCACCCTCAATAAAAGAAAATAGGTATGACAGGACAAAAGGCACCCACAGCGTTGGGAACAGAAAAGATTGGAAAACTACTGATGCAATATGCAGTGCCGGCAATTATCGCCATGACGGCATCTTCCTTATATAATATGGTGGACAGCATTTTTATCGGTCACGGAGTAGGCACAATGGCTATTTCAGGACTGGCACTTACTTTTCCTCTGATGAATCTTGCTGCTGCATTCGGCTCGTTGGTAGGAGTTGGAGCTTCCACATTGGTATCGGTTAAACTGGGACAAAAAGATTACGATACAGCCCAACGTGTCTTGGGTAATGTGCTGGTGCTGAATATAGTGCTGGGATTGGCATTTACGGTAGCGACGATGATATTTCTCGATCCCATCCTTTACTTCTTCGGCGGTAGTGATGAGACGGTGAAGTACGCCCGCGAATATATGCAGATCATTTTGCTTGGCAATGTCGTCACACACCTTTATCTGGGTTTGAATGCCGTGTTGCGCTCTTCCGGACATCCACAGAAAGCAATGTATGCCACTATTGCTACGGTTGTTATCAACACGATACTTGACCCTTTATTTATCTACGGTTTCGGTTGGGGCATCCGTGGAGCCGCTATTGCCACTATCATTGCCCAGGTCATTTCATTACTGTGGCAATTCAAGATATTCAGCAATAAAGACGAACTCTTGCATTTTCACCGCGGCATTTTCCGCCTGCGCCGTAAGATTGTGATGGATTCGCTTGCTATCGGCATGTCCCCTTTCCTGATGAACCTGGCGGCATGTTTTATTGTGATCGTTATCAATCAAGGGCTGAAGCGTTATGGGGGAGATTTATCCATTGGTGCATTCGGTATTGTCAATCGGCTGGTATTTATATTTGTAATGATTGTGATGGGATTGAATCAGGGTATGCAGCCCATTGCGGGATATAACTTTGGTGCCCAGCAATACGCGCGCGTCTCCCGGGTGTTGAAACTGACAATCATCTTTGCAACGGTTGTCACAACTTCCGGCTTTCTGATGGGAATGCTTGTTCCCGAACTGGTAGTTTCGATATTTACTTCTGATGAGGAACTGATAGCAATTTCGGCACGTGGTTTACGGGTTGTAGTGATGTTTTTCCCTATCATCGGTTTCCAGATGGTGACATCCAACTTTTTCCAGAGTATCGGAATGGCAAGTAAGGCTATTTTCCTTTCTCTTACTCGCCAGATGCTTTTTCTGCTTCCGGCATTGATAATCCTGCCCCGTTTCTTTGGTGCGGCAGGTGTATGGTATAGTATGCCATTCTCCGATTTGCTTGCCAGCCTGGTAGCGCTGGTAATGTTGGTAAGGCAGTTCCGTAAATTCAAGAGAGCGGAGGGATAAGGTGAAAAACGTGTGACTTTTTTTGTTTCTTTCCTATAAATCCTTACTTTTGCTATCAGTAAACCAATATTTAGATTGAAGCTATGAATAAGAAATTCGTTGTGAACATCGGTCGCCAATTGGGAAGCGGCGGAAAGGAGATAGGGGAGAAGTTGGCAGCCCGCTTGGGCATCGATTTCTATGATAAGGAGTTGATAACTCTGGCTTCCAAGGAGAGTGGCCTCTGTCGTGAATTTTTTGAGAAAGCCGATGAGCGTGCTTCTCAGGGAATCATCGGCGGACTTTTCGGTATGCGTTTCCCTTTTGTGGGAGATGGTGCCTTACCTACCCAGAATTGTCTTAGTAATGACGCGCTTTTCAAAGTGCAGAGTGATGTGATCCGTCAGCTGGCCTCTGAGAAGTCTTGTCTTTTTGTAGGTCGTTGTGCCGATTATATTCTTCGGGAGCATCCCCGTTGCGCCAATATCTTTATTTCTGCTTCCCATGAGGCACGTGTTGCCCGTCTTTGCGCTATGCATCACATTTCGGAAGAAGAGGCGGAAAATATGATGAGCAAGGCAGATAAAAAACGTTCGGAGTATTACAATTATTATAGTTACAAGACATGGGGAGCTGCGGCAACTTATCATCTCTGTATTGATTCTTCGGTGCTGGGCATTGAGAAGACGATAGATTTTGTGGAGGAGTTTGTGAGACTCAAAATCAAGTAAGAAAATATACTACCGGCGTAGCGGAGAATTGCTCTTCCTGAGACATGATATATTATGTCAGTGAGAGTAGTTCTTCGTTATGATTATCTTATTTTGAGGGCTTAATAAATCCTATAGGATTACGGGGCTTTTCTTCTAATCGCTTTTGAAATTGTAATTCTGCTAATGTTTGATTGATCAACTCTAATTGCGTCCGGGTATCATCGTTTATGTCGTTATAATCTGCAAAAACCTCTTCGATATATTCTTTTAATTCTTTTACTTCATGTTGAAGTTCTGAAACTCTATCTATCGGTGAACAAACCAACAACTGGCGTACAGCTACGAAAGCACGCATGATTCCTCTATTAATTTCTATGGCTGTTTTAGAATTCAGTACACTGCTAAGCATTGCTATGCCAAGTTCAGCGAAAGCAAAAGGTGCATATTTGATATTGTAACCTCTCCCTCTGTTCAAGGTCGCAATTTGCGACCTTGAAAGTTCTGTTATTTCTTCCTTAGTTAGTTGAAACATGAAATCATCACCTTCGAACCTATCTATATTACGGCGGACGGCTTCTTTTAAACGTCTGGTTTCAATGCCGTACATTTCTGCTAAGTCGAAGTCTAACATTACCTTTTGACCTCTGATTTCATATATTTTACTTTGGATTAATTCTAATTCATTCATGATCTGTTGTTTTGAATATAAAAAGACACAGAGATTAATAAATACTTCTATTGAACGTAATTTATAATCTCTGTGTCTTTATGCTTTCTGTGTTTTATAAGATGCAACTTACATCATTGTCAGCAATATCATTTGTCCCGCCAGAATACGCAGGAACATTGTCAGCGGATAAACCGTAGAATAGCCTACTGCCGGAGCATCGTTGCCGGATGCCTGGTTGGCATACGCCAGTGCGGGAGGGTCTGTATTACTACCGGCAATCAATCCCATCAGCGTGAAGTAGTTCACTTTGCAATAGAAGCGGGCGATCATACCGATAATCAGCAAAGGAATTACGGTAATCAGGAAGCCATAGCCTACGTATGATAATCCGGAACCTTCTACTACGGTCTGTACAAAGTGCTCACCGGCTTCGATGCCTACACTGGCAAGGAAAAGTACAATACCGATCTCGCGCAGCATCAGGTTGGCACTCATGGTTGTATAAGTCACCAGCTTCAACTTATGACCGAATCGTCCGATAAGGATAGCAACCACCAACGGACCACCTGCCAAACCGAGTTTTACCGGAGTAGGTATGCCCGGAAAAGCGATAGGAAGACTACCCAGCAGAATACCCAGGAAGATACCCACGAAGATAGTCACAATGTTCGGTGTATCCAGACGTTTCAACTGGTTACCCAATACACCGGCAACCCGTTCTACGGCATCTTGCTGGCCTACGACCATAACGCGGTCACCTACCTGCAATATCAGATTCGGATCGGCAAACAAATCCATACCGGAACGGTTGATACGGGTTACATTCACTCCATACATACTACGGAAATGCAGGCTACCCAGTTTCTTACCGTTGATTTCGGACTTAGTCACCAATATGCGGCGTGAAACCATTGGCATATCTTGTTTTTCCCAGTCCACTTGAATTTCTTTACCGATGAAAGCGATTACCGCTTCGGCATCTTCCTCGGAGCATACGATGAATACCTGGTCTCCGATATGAAATTCCGTATCTTGGTTGGGAATGCTGACATGTCCCTCGTGGCGGATACGTGAGCATACAAAAGGACGTCCCAGAAACTCTTTGATCTGGAGGAGCTTCTTTCCGTCGATAGATTCGTTGCGAACTTCCAGATGCAACATGTGCGGCATGTGCTTCATATCAGAAGTCTGTGTAGAGAGTTCATCTTCTTCCTTTTTCAGGTTCACCCGGCAGATGTAGCGGATAGCAATAATAGAACCGATGATACCGACAACACCGAGCGGATAAGCGCAGGCATATCCCAATGCGATGGGGTCACCCGTGTAGTTCAGTTGGTTCAATGCTTCCTGTGCGGCACCCAAACCCGGAGTATTGGTGACTGCACCGTAAAGGATACCTACCATCATGGGGAGGTCGACTCCTCCGTCGATGAAGTAAATGCCCAGAGCTACTGCAATATTCAGTACAACAATACCTACTGCAAGCATATTCAGGGTCATGCCTCCTTTCTTAAAGGAAGAGAAGAACGACGGTCCTACTTGCAGACCGATACAGAATACGAATAAAATAAGCCCGAATTCGCGGATGAAGTGCAGAATGTGTGTCTCACCCGTAAAACCGAAATGTCCCATCAGAATACCTGTGAAGAGTACAAATGTCACTCCCAGTGATATTCCGAAAATCTTAATCTTACCCAAAAGCACGCCGACAGATATTACGAATGCATACAAGCATACGATATGGGCGACGGAGGCAGGGTCCCATAACAAACTCTCTAACCAATCCATAGTTACTTTTGTTTACCTTTTTTATTTAGTTGCTGAATTTTCGCGCAAAGGTAGGCATTAAAAGGGAGCTGGCAAAGGGTTTCCGGGAGTTTTTATTTTAGTCGCTTTGAGGGGGCTGACTATCTGTCTGCACCGTATCTGGAATGCACCTGCTCCGTACCTGCTCCGTAGCTTCTTCGGTCAAAGGTACCTCTAACCGAAGAAGCTACGGAGCAGGTACGGAGCAAGTACGGTCCGGATACGTTTCGGCTACAGTCCGATTTCGGGGGAATTGAACACTATCCTTTCAGAATGTCAAACTCCATGCGAATTTTACTTAAAAATCCTTGTTATTATAACTTATTGAGTATATTTGCAAGTCCTATTTTTCGACAAATAGGTAAGTGAAGAGATTACTTAATTATCTTTTTAATTAAAATAAACTATGGCAGACAGTAAAGAAAAACTCTTCTCAGACTTTGCTCCCACCACTACCGAACAGTGGATGGACAAAGTTACAGCCGACCTGAAAGGCGCTGATTTTGAGAAGAAACTCGTTTGGAAAACAAACGAAGGATTCAAGGTGAAACCTTTCTATCGCATGGAAGACCTCGAAGGACTGAAAACGACGGATGCACTTCCCGGTGAATTCCCTTATCTCAGAGGCACCAAGAAAGACAACAACGAATGGCTGGTACGCCAGGAAATCAAGGTGGAGTGCCCGAAGGAAGCTAACACAAAAGCGCTGGATATTCTGAATAAAGGCGTAGATTCACTGGCGTTCCGTGTGAAGGCAAAAGAGCTCAATGCCGAATACATCGAGACATTGCTCGAAGGTATCTGTGCCGAGTGTGTGGAACTGAACTTCTACACGTGCCAGGGACATGTAGTGGAACTTGCGGAAATCCTGGTGACTTATTTCCAAAAAAAAGGATATGACCTGACGAAATTGCAAGGTTCTATCGGCTACGACTTCTTCGACAAGATGCTGGCCAAAGGTAAAGAAAAGGGCGATATGCTGGCAACAGCCAAAGCCTTGATTGAAGCAACCGCTGCTCTGCCGGAATACCGTGTACTGAATGTAACGGCTCTGACACTGAATAATGCCGGTTCTTATATCTATCAGGAATTGGGTTATGCTCTTGCCTGGGGTAATGAATATCTGAATCAACTGACTGAAGCCGGAGTTCCTGCTGCTGTAGTTGCCAGGAAGATTAAATTCAATTTCGGTATCAGCTCCAACTATTTCCTCGAAATAGCTAAGTTCCGTGCTGCCCGTATGTTGTGGGCAAACATTGTGGCTTCTTATGATGCGGAGGCTAAATGTGCTGCCAAGATGCGTGTTCACGCTGAAACTTCTACATTCAACCTTACTTTGTTCGACGCTCATGTGAACTTGCTGCGTACGCAGACAGAAGCCATGAGTGCTGCTTTGGGCGGTGTGGACTCAATGACTGTGAGTCCGTTCGACAAAACGTATGCAACTCCTGATGAGTTCTCTGAACGTATGGCACGCAATCAGCAGTTGTTGCTGAAAGAAGAGTCTCACTTTGATAAGGTGATTGATCCTGCTGCCGGTTCATATTATATTGAAAATCTGACTGTATCCATCGCTAAACAAGCATGGGAACTCTTCCTTGCAGTAGAAGAAGAAGGCGGTTTCTATGCAGCAGTAAAAGCAGGTAAGGTACAGGCTGCCGTGAACGAAAGCAACAAGACCCGTCATAAAGCAGTTGCTCAGCGTCGCGAAGTATTGTTGGGCACCAATCAGTTCCCGAACTTCAATGAAAAGGCAGGTGAGAAGAAACCGTTTGAAGCTACTTGCTGCTGCGGTGGTCACGACACTTGCGAAAAAGATGTTCCGGCATTGAATTTCGACCGTGCTGCCAGTGAATTTGAAGCGTTGCGTCTCGAAACGGAAGCTTCCGGCAAGCGTCCGAAAGCATTCATGTTGACTATCGGCAATCTGGCTATGCGTCAGGCACGTGCTCAGTTCTCTTGCAACTTCCTGGCTTGTGCCGGATATGAGGTGATTGACAACCTTGGTTTCCCCACTGTGGAAGCCGGTATAGAGGCCGCCATGGCTGCCAAGGCTGACATCGTGGTATTGTGTTCGAGTGATGATGAATATGCAGAATATGCAGTTCCTGCCTTCAAGGCTTTGGATGGCCGTGCCATATTTATCGTAGCCGGTGCTCCTGCCAACATGGAAGAACTAAAGGCTGCCGGTATCGAGAACTTTATCCATGTTCGCGTTAACGTGCTGGAAACGCTGAGAGAATACAATAAGATATTAATGAAGAATTAAGAATTAAGAATGAAGAATTTGGCTGCGCTATAACGCCGCATGGTAATTCTTCATTCTTCATTCTTCATTCTTAATTTCATATAACGATGAGAAAAGATTTTAAGAACTTAGATATATATGCCGCATTTCAGCCCGCAAACGGTGCTGAGTGGCAAAAGGCTAACGGCATCCATGCTGATTGGAAGACGCCGGAACACATTGAAGTGAAGCCTGTTTATACAAAGGAAGACCTGGAAGGCATGGAACATCTGGGCTATGCTGCCGGTTTGCCTCCTTACCTGCGTGGTCCGTACTCTGTGATGTACACACTGCGTCCCTGGACGATCCGTCAGTATGCCGGATTCTCTACTGCTGAAGAGTCGAATGCATTCTACCGCCGTAACCTGGCTTCCGGACAGAAAGGTTTGTCCGTTGCCTTTGACTTGGCTACACACCGCGGTTACGATCCGGACCACGAACGTGTGGTAGGTGACGTAGGTAAAGCCGGTGTATCTATCTGCTCACTGGAAAACATGAAGGTTCTCTTCGATGGTATTCCTTTGAACAAGATGTCCGTATCCATGACAATGAATGGTGCTGTTCTTCCGATCCTTGCGTTTTATATTAACGCCGGTCTGGAACAGGGGGCTAAGTTGGAAGAAATGGCCGGTACTATCCAGAATGATATTCTGAAAGAGTTCATGGTGCGTAATACCTATATTTACCCGCCTGCATTCTCCATGAAGATTATTTCCGATATATTCGAATATACTTCTCAGAAGATGCCGAAGTTCAACTCTATCTCTATCTCCGGTTACCACATGCAGGAAGCGGGAGCTACGGCGGACATAGAGTTGGCTTATACGTTGGCCGACGGTTTGGAATACCTCCGTGCCGGAACAGCTGCGGGTATTGATATTGATGCTTTTGCTCCGCGTCTGTCTTTCTTCTGGGCTATCGGTACAAACCACTTCATGGAAATTGCCAAGATGCGTGCTGCACGTATGCTTTGGGCGAAGATTGTGAAACAGTTCAATCCGAAGAACCCGAAATCTCTGGCTCTGCGTACACACTCCCAGACTTCGGGCTGGTCACTGACCGAGCAAGATCCGTTTAACAATATTGGCCGTACTTGTATCGAGGCCATGGCTGCCGCGCTGGGACATACTCAGTCTTTGCACACCAATGCACTTGACGAGGCTATTGCGTTGCCGACGGACTTCTCTGCACGTATCGCACGTAACACTCAGATTTATATTCAGGAAGAAACTTACATCTGCAAGAATGTTGACCCATGGGGTGGTTCTTACTATGTAGAGTCTCTGACAAATGAACTGGCTCACAAGGCTTGGGAACTCATTCAGGAAGTTGAAAAATTGGGTGGTATGGCGAAAGCTATCGAAACCGGTATTCCTAAGATGCGTATCGAAGAAGCAGCTGCACGTACGCAGGCCCGTATCGACTCCGGTTCTCAGACTATCGTTGGTGTGAATAAGTATCGTTTGGAGAAAGAAGCTCCGATTGATATCCTTGAAATCGACAATACGGCAGTTCGTCTGGAACAGATTGAGAACCTGAAGCGTCTGAAAGAAGGACGTAATGAAGCTGAAGTGCAGAAAGCATTGGAGGCTATCACCAAATGCGTGGAAACCAAGGAAGGCAACTTGCTGGAATTGGCAGTGGAAGCTGCCCGTGTTCGCGCTACATTGGGAGAAATCTCTTATGCTTGCGAAAAGATTGTAGGACGTTATAAAGCAATAATCAGAACTATATCAGGCGTGTATTCATCAGAAAGTAAGAATGACAGTGACTTCAAGCGTGCTTGCGAGTTGACTGAAAAGTTTGCGAAGAAAGAGGGACGTCAGCCCCGTATTATGGTTGCCAAGATGGGTCAGGACGGTCACGACCGTGGTGCTAAGGTTGTAGCTACCGGATATGCCGACTGTGGTTTCGATGTGGATATGGGACCGTTGTTCCAGACACCTGCCGAAGCTGCCCGCGAGGCTGTTGAAAATGACGTTCACGTAGTGGGCGTGTCTTCACTGGCTGCCGGACATAAGACACTGGTTCCGCAGATCATCGAAGAATTGAAGAAACTGGGCCGTGAGGATATCATCGTAATTGCCGGTGGTGTAATTCCTGCACAGGATTATGATTTCCTCTATAGGGCCGGTGTAGCTGCTATCTTTGGTCCCGGTACTCCGGTTGCCAAGGCTGCTTGCCAGATTCTGGAAATCCTGATGGACGAAGAATAAGTTTAAGAAGTGAATAAGGCGCTGAGGCGCTAAAGTAATAGGCGGACTGCGGGTATTTTTATACTTGCAGTCCGTTTTCTTTTGCTTTTATCTCTGATTTTAAGTATATGCGCGAATTTTAGTTCGTTTTTAATTCCATATTAATTCTTCCGTTAACTATTCTCCCGCATCTTTGTGCTGTTACAGTTTTATCTTAAGAACCATAATCTAATAATTTATATGGCATGAAGAAATTACTACTTTTTTATGTTTTGGCTTTGTTAGCCTCATGTGTACAGGCACAGTCTGACGACAAACCTGGTAACTGGCAATTGATTGTGTCGGATGATTATCCGGCGGAAGATGTGGGAGTGGCGACTTATACCGTGACTACCGATTTCGGTGCTGACCCTACCGGTGCGAAAGATTCGCAAAATGCTTTTCAAACAGCCTTGAGCAAGTTGGGTGAAAACCGTCGGGGTGGTACGCTCTTTGTTCCGGCAGGACGTTACCGTATCTCCGGGAAATTATTCATTCCTACCGGAGTGACCATGCGTGGTGAGTGGAAACGTCCGGTGAAGGGAAAACCGGTTGAGGGAACGATACTGATGGTAGATATGAAAGGAGGTTCTGAAACAGAATCAAATGCGTTTATTACGATGGAACCCTCCACGGCATTAACCCATCTGAACATTTGGTATCCGCATCAGGACCCGGACAAGATAACTCCTTATCCACCCACGATACTGTACGGACGTGATGGTGTATGGGGAAATGATTATTGCAATGTACGGCATGTCACGCTGGTGAACTCTTATAGTGGTATCGTACTGTCGAGGAAGAATGGAGGAGGCTGCCCCAATATTTATGATGTGTATGGTACCCCGTTATTCCGTGGTATCGAGATTGATAATATAGCTGACGTCGGGCGTTTCGAGTGGATACACTTCTCGCCCGACTATTGGGCCGGCTCCGGTCTGGAAGGAGCGCCGGGAGTGGGAGGCGCTTATGCTGACTGGATATACAGGAACGGAACAGGTATTGTGATGCGCCGTAATGACTGGTCGTATACTTGCTATGTGGATATCGAGGGGTATAATAAAGGGTTCCGTACCGGAGTTTCCTTAGCGGGAGACGGTGCGCCGAACGGGCATAATTACGGATTTACTTTGCGGAACTGCAAGACGGGTATTTATGTGGACGGTACTTCATCGGCAGGTATCATGTTCACTCGTGTTCATATTGAAGATTGCGAGAGAGGAGTAGTAGTCACTTCCTCCAGCACCGGACCTGTGCAGCTTTACGGATGTGAGATTTCAGCTTCTGATGAAGCTGTATTGATGGAGGAAGGAGTTTCCGCCAAGCTGATGATGCAACAATGCACAGTAAATAAAGGTGCTGTGAATAGTTTAGGTGGTGATTTAATGGCTTCGGATACGGACTTCAACAATGATACTCCGCAGATTTACATCGGTTCCGATGCTCGTACAATACTGACGGGCAATCGTTTTGCAAAGACGGCAGAAGTGAAGAATCAGTCTTTATTTGAATGCCGCATTGACCACACGCCTGTCGAGACAAAACCTTTGCCGGATTTTCCTGAAATGAAAGTACCCGAAACCAAGCCCGATCGTCTGGCTTTATATAATGTACTTGATTTTGGTGCCGAGCCGTTTGTTGTCACGTTTAATGCCAGTTCAAGCAGTTCGTGGCTCCAGATAGATATCAGTTGGGGACTGCAAGAAGGCAAGGATAATACGGAGGCTATCCAGAAAGCGATGGACAAGGCGGCCAGTGAAGGAGGAGGTATTGTTTACTTGCCGGGCGGACGTTATAAGGTACTGGGTAACTTGACGGTTCCTACAGGTGTAGAATTACGGGGAGCCTCTGATTTTGCTACTGTTCCGAAGGGGCATGGCAGTATTCTTGAAGTCTATGCAGGACGTGGACAGGAGCAAGGTCAGCCTTTCCTGAAACTTTCGGCAGGCAGTGGCTTGCGCGGTTTGACATTCGACTATCCGGAGCAGGTAACTTCCAGCTTGCCTACAGTGACTAAATATCCTTATTGCATTCAGGTGACGGGAAAAGATGCATATATCGTGAATGTAGGGGTGAGAGCCGCATATAACGGTGTGGACTTGTTTACTTATAAATGTGATAATCACTATGTGGACTATCTTGCCGGACACGTTTTCATGAATGCTATCCGTATTGGTGGCGGTTCGGAAGGTGGTCGGGTTTGTAACATGCAGTTCAATTCCATTGTCTATGCTTGTGGTTCGGAAACTAAGTTCGGTTCGTGGCCCAATAGCCTTGCTGCGGATCAGAACAAGGCTTACAAGCAGAACCAGAATGAATTACGTTTTATCACTGTGGGGGATTGCCGCAATCAAATTCTATACAACGATTTCCATTACGGAGGTTTCGAGGGCATTGTCTTTCAGGCTGACGGGGGAAAAGCTGCATCCGGTCGTTCTTTAGGATTGGGTATAGACGGCTCCTGGAATTCTGTTGTTTACGAAGCTTTGGATCCGGCAGGTTTCGATATGATAAACTCCCAGTTAGTAGCCCTTGAAGGAGATGAATCTGTTTATTCGGAAACTCGTTTCCTGACTACCAAGGCGGATTTTTCTGGTGAAGTTACTTTGTTTGGTGCTGACTTCTGGGGGAGTGCTAAACATGGTGTAGTGGTTGAAAACGGAAAACTCAATTTGAATCTGGCTAACTTCAGCACATCCGGGCAGACGTCTTTCATGAATTTACCAAAGTCGACCGGTGCTGTTGCGCTGCATAATGCAGTGGTCAATACGAGAGATGATCTTATTTTTGCCAGTAGCGGACACGAGAAACAGGCGGCTGTGACATCTACCGTAACTGATGTGGCTGCCGCGGTAGCTGATAAGTTGGGTGTATGGGAGAACAATTTGCCAATAGCTCCCGTTTTCACGGCAACGGATGTATTGCTTTCCCGTACGAAGTGGACCATCACTGCCAGTACAAATAATTCCAATGCTCCTAAAGCCATCGACGACGATGCGGCTACACGCTGGGATACGAACGCTCCGCAGGAATCGGGACAATGGGTGATAGTGGATATGCAGTCGGCACATAAACTGAACCGCATTATTTTGGATACATCAAAGAGTCCGGGTGATGGTCCTGCGGGCTGTGAGGTGTATTTGAATACTGGTATAGACGGTGCTTGGAAACGGGTTGCCTCAGGAAAGAATGCGGGAGCAGTACAAATTATCTCTTTTCCGGCAGAGGAAGCCTCGAAATTCCGGATCGTGCAGACGGGAAGCAAAGGGAATTACTGGTCGATTCATGAACTTTACGCAGCTTGCGTAGATGAAATCGAGACAGGAATCTCACCGGAAGTTGCTTCACCCGTCGGAGAATTATATTATTACAATCAGCAGTTATCATGGAGCGGTTTGGACAGTAATGAGAATACGAAGATTGAAATTGTTGATTTATCGGGACGGCGGGTGCTATTACAACAAACAAACGATAATTATCTGAGATTACCCGGTATGCAGAATGGCTTTTATATTGTCATAGCTACCAATGGAGCAGATGTGTTGAGGAAGAAAATATTCTTCAAGGATTAAGGTTGCTGGTTTTATTGGTGAAAGGTCTTTTTGTTTAGTGTGCTAATTATCAGTGTGCTGCATTTACATCCTATTTGCATCTTGATGTAAAAGCCTTTACCGCTGGATGTAACGACCTTTACCACTTATTGTAACGCTCTTTACCTCGGTATGTAACGACCTTTACCTCGGCATGTAAATGGAGTTACCATTTGGGGTAAACCAAGTTACCATGAAAAGAAACAGCCGTGTCCTCGTAAGGTGAAATTCATTCACCTGCCGGGGCACGGCTGTTAGTTTGTAAGATGCTGCTTGCCTGTCCGTTGTATGCCGGACGACAGTCGCCTTGCTACCAGTTATATTCTTCTACATAGCTATCGAAATACTCTTCCTGTTGCAAGCCCAATTTCCTGGCCAGCGTCGTCACTCTTTGTTGTTCGGCAGGCGACAGTAAAGTTTCTCCTTTCCGTTTTTGATAATATCGTCTGATTCCCCAACTGCCTATCAGCCCGTAGCGGAACGTTCCTGATGCGCTGACAGCCAGTGCTTCCGTGGTGCGGACAAAACCTTTGGCATAGCGCACTTTTTGGTTGGAACGGTAATATTCGCACTTCCCTGCCATGGCTTCAATTGTTTTCGGGTTCAGTGTAGGCGGAAAAGTAACACTTGCCGGTGTATGAGTGTATGCAATCCGGCGTAGGCAAGTGTCGGCATGAGGGCAATCTGCTGTCGCGCACAGACCAAAGTTATGGGGAACTCTTGAATAATCGAATGATTCTTTTTCCATTGTGTTTTCAATTTAATGATTGTGCGGCAAAGGTACGATATATATATGAGGCACTTTTAACATCTTGCAAATAAATTTGTTTCTGTTTTCAGTTTGCATTACCTTTGCCAGACTAAAAAAAGAGATGAATGATAGTTTGTATTGCCGAAAAGCCCTCTGTGGCGCGTGACATAGCTGATGTATTAGGAGCGAAAGATAGGAGAGACGGATACATTGAAGGGAACGGATACCAGGTGACTTGGACATTCGGCCATCTCTGTACGCTTAAAGAGCCGCACGAATATACTCCGAACTGGAAATCATGGAGTCTGGGAAGCCTTCCCATGATACCGCCCCGCTTTGGAATTAAGCTCATCAGCAATCCCACTTACGAAAAACAGTTCCATACGATAGAATCCCTCATGCAGAAAGCCGACATGATTATCAACTGTGGTGATGCCGGGCAGGAGGGAGAATTGATTCAGCGCTGGGTGATGCAAAAAGCCGGGGCACGCTGTCCGGTGAAGCGGCTGTGGATTTCGTCATTGACGGAAGAGGCCATCCGTGAAGGTTTTGCCAAACTGAAAGATGCTTCCGACTTTCAGCCCTTGTATGAGGCCGGATTATCCCGTGCTATCGGTGACTGGTTGCTGGGAATGAATGCTACGCGACTTTATACCATGAAGTATGGGCAGAACAAACAAGTGCTCTCCATCGGCCGTGTGCAGACACCTACACTGGCACTCATCGTAAACCGCCAGTTGGAGATACAGAACTTCGTCCCCAAGCAATATTGGGAATTGAAAACGGTATACCGCGATACTACCTTCGCCGCCATAATCAGGAAGAGTGAAGAAGAACTGATTCTGGAAGCAGAGAAAAATAAGGAAGCCATTGCTGCCGGAAAGAAACCCAAGAAGGAAGAGGAAAACCGGGGAATAGACCCCATTGCCAATCAGGAGCAAGGTATGGCTCTGCTGGAACAAATCAGAAATTCCCCTTTTACAATTACGGATGTTTCTAAGAAAGAAGGGAAGGAAGCACCACCCCGTCTTTTTGATTTGACATCCTTACAGGTGGAATGCAACAAGAAGTTTGCTTATTCTGCTGATGAAACTCTGAAAATTATTCAGTCATTATATGAGAAGAAAGTAGCTACCTATCCGCGTGTAGATACCACTTACTTGAGTGATGATATTTATCCGAAATGTCCGGGTATTCTGAAAGGACTGCGTGACTACGCTACGTTTACGACTCCTCTGGATGGCACTACTTTGCTGAAATCAAAAAAAGTTTTTGATAATTCAAAGGTAACGGATCACCATGCTATTATCCCTACAGGGCAATATCCGCAGAACCTGACGGATATGGAACGTCGCGTATTCGATCTGATAGCGCGTCGTTTTATTGCAGTGTTCTATCCGGATTGTAAGTTTGCCACTACTACGGTATTGGGTGCAGTTGAAGAGATTGAATTCAAGACTACCGGTAAGCAGATTCTGGAACCGGGATGGAGAGTTATATTCGGAACTCCGGGGGCACAGTCGCAAGAAGAAAAAGATCCGGGAGAGGAAGAGAATGTATTACCTGCTTTTGTGAAAGGTGAAAGCGGGCCCCATGTGCCTGATTTATATGAGAAGTGGACGCAACCGCCTCGTCCTTATACAGAGGCTACCTTGTTGCGTGCCATGGAAACCGCAGGTAAACTGGTGGATAATGATGAATTGCGGGATGCCTTGAAAGAGAATGGCATCGGCAGGCCGTCTACGCGTGCGGCAATTATTGAGACTTTGTTCAAGCGCAATTATATCCGCAAGGAAAAGAAAAACCTGATTGCTACACCCACAGGCGTCGAACTTATTCAGATTATCCATGAAGAACTGCTGAAGTCTGCCGAACTGACGGGTATCTGGGAAAAGAAGCTCCGGGAGATTGAAAAGAAAACATATAATGCTGCACAATTTCTTGAGGAACTGAAGCAGATGGTTTCCGAAGTTGTGATGAGTGTGCTTTCAGATAACAGTAATCGGCATATTACAATTGTGCAGGCTGTGCAGGGAGCGACTGCAGGTGATAAGAACGGGAAAGCTGCTAAAGAAAAAGATGCTTCCAAGCCTAAGCGTCAGAGTAAGCCGCGGAAAAAGGCTGCTGAAGCTAAACCTGTCACACCGGTTGCTGGTGCTTCGCAGACAGCGAATATTCAGGCAGATGCAGCTCAGACAGGTGCTGCTCATACGGATTCTGTTGAGGGACAGGTTTGTCCGTTGTGTGGCAAAGGAACCATTATTAAAGGTAAAACCGCTTACGGTTGCTCCGAATGGAAGAACGGATGTACGTTTCGTCAGGCGTTTGATTCGGAATAAGGATACAGATAGTCTGAAAGGCTCTTAGGCATCAGGCTATCTGAGTTTTCTGCAAATGTAACGAGAAGGGATGAAAGATACAATAATCTGCCGATTTTTCAGTTTATTAGAATGAACAATGAAAAGTAATGGAGCATGAGATTATATAGGCGTTTTCTTTTCTTTTTTCTTTCTGTCGGTTTACTTCTCACTTCCTGTGGGGTGGGGCGGAGTTTGCGCCAGGCAGAGCAAAGCTATGCTCGTGGTGAATACTTTGATGCTGCCCGCCATTATAAAACCGCCTATACCCGTACTTCTCCGAAAGATCGTTCGCAACGGGGCGTACTGGCCTATAAGCAAGGCGATTGTTACCGACGCATCAATTATACATTGAAGGCCAAAGGCGCTTATATGAATGCTGTCCGTTATCGTTATCCGGATACTCTCTCTCATTTTTATCTGGCGGAAATGCTCCGTAAGAATGGTGAGTATGCAGCGGCTATACCTTATTATGAGAATTACCTTGCTTACGCACAGACCTTGCCTGCCGGGAAAGAACGTAAAGACTCTCTGACACAAATCGGACTCACTTCTTGTCGTCTGGCGCAGGAATGGAAAAAGAAGCCTACCCGATATATTGTAAAACGGGTGCCTATTCTTGTTTCCCGCCGGAGCGATTATTCTCCTATGTATGCGGGAGATGATCCCGATATCTTGTATTTCACCTCTACCCGTAACGAAGCGAAGGGTACTGACCTGAACGGTATTACCGGGATGAAAAGTGCTGATATATTTCATTCTAAGCGGAATGAGAAGAAACAATGGCAGAAACCCGAACCGCTTGCTTCGGAAGTGAACAGTGAGTTTGAAGAGGGGGCCTGCTCTTTTTCGTCGGATGGTAAAACAATGTATTTTACTCGCTGCCGGACGTTGCCCAATGCACCTGCTTATGCCGAGATTTATGTTTCTCAACGTGCCGGGGCAGAGTGGGGAGCTCCTCAGAAATGTGTAATTCTGAATGATACGCTTTCTTCTGTTGCTCATCCGGCGTTGTCTCCTGCGGGTGATTATCTTTATTTTGTATCTGATATGCCCGGTGGGCAGGGGGGGCTGGATTTGTGGCGTATTAACGTAACCCGCGACGGTTTCGGTTATGTCGACAATCTGGGACCTGAAATAAACACCTCTGCTGATGAGATGTTTCCTACCTTTTCGCCGGATGGTACTTTCTATTTCTCTTCTACCGGACATCCCGGTATGGGGGGGCTAGATATATTCCGTGCTATAACAGATAGCCTGACGGGGCGATGGCGTATTGAAAATATGCAGTCTCCGGTGAATTCACAGGGTGACGATTTCGGTATGACTTTTGAGCCCGGTGCTCCCAATCGGGGTTTCTTTTCTTCTAACCGTGGAGATGCCCGTGGCTGGGATCATATTTATAGTTTTGAGTTTCCAGAGGTACACCATGTCTTGAAAGGATTGGTGTATGATAAGGAGGGGGATGCACTCTCTGATGCGCTTGTCACTTTGGTGGGGGATGACGGTACTTATTTAAAGATAAACGTGAAGAAAGACGGTACTTTCACTCAAGAGCTCGCACCGGGATGCCGTTATGCCCTGTTGGCTTCCTGCCGTGGTTATTTGAATGACAAAGAAGAAATGGCAACGGAAAATATTAATGAGGATCGCCTCTATGAACTTGAGTTTCCGTTATCTTCCATTACCCGCCCTGTATTGATAGAGAATATTTTTTATGAGTTTGATAAGGCTGATCTGACGTCAGAATCTACAGTGGCTCTGGATGAACTGATAGAGTTGCTGAATGACAATCCGAATGTCACTATCGAACTGTCTGCGCATTGCGATTATAAAGGAAATGATGATTATAATCTTCGTCTTTCGCAACGCCGTGCAGAGTCTGTTGTACGCTATCTTATTAAGGGAGGGATTGATCCGGAACGTCTTACACCGAAAGGATATGGTGAACAGCAACCTAAAACAGTGACCAAGTTTACGCTGAAATCAGCACCTTTCCTGAAAGAGGGAGATGTGTTGACAGAAGAGTTTATAAAAAATCTCCCGCCGGAACAGCAGGAGATTTGTAATGCGATTAACCGTCGTACAGAGTTCAAGGTGCTGAGGACAACTTTTAAATGAAGAATTAAGAATTAAGAATTAAATAAAACTCTACCACCGCTTCAATACCTTTTCTGAAAATATCGAGCGGGAAGTTTTCGTTGGGTGAGTGGATGGCATTTGATTCTAATCCAAAGCCCATGAGCACTGTCTTAATGCCAAGTACTTGTTCGAACGTTGAAATGATAGGGATACTTCCTCCGCGTCGCACAGCCAGTGGCTTTTTTCCGAATGCTTTTTCAAAACCTTTCTCAGCGGCCTGATAGGCAGGTAGGCTGATAGGACATACATAACCTTGTCCTCCGTGCATCGGTGTCACCTTCACTTGTACCGTATCCGGAGCAATACTCCGAATATAATCGGCAAACATTTGCGAAATCTTGTGGTGGTCCTGATGCGGAACCAGACGGCAGGATACTTTTGCTGTAGCTTTGGATGGAAGTACTGTTTTAGAACCTTCACCGGTATATCCACCCCAGATGCCGCAAACGTCGAATGAAGGACGACAGCTGTTACGCTCCAGCGTACTGTAACCTTTTTCTCCGAACAGTTCTTTTACGCCAATAGCGGTTTTGTACTTTTCTTCATTAAACGGAATGTGTGCAATCATATCACGTTCTGCCTGCGGCACTTCTTCTACATCATCGTAGAAACCGGGCACTGTGATACGTCCATCCGCATCTACCACTTTGGCAATCATGCCGCATAGTACGTTGATGGGATTGGCAACAGCACCGCCGAAATGTCCTGAATGCAGGTCGCGGTTAGGTCCGGTTACTTCTATTTCCCAGTATGCCAGTCCGCGGAGTCCTGTAGTGAGTGAGGGCAGATCCGCCCCCAACATACTGGTGTCCGATACGAGAATGACATCGGCTTTTAATAGTTCTTTATGATCTTCACAGAAAGATTCCAGACTGGGTGAGCCAATTTCTTCTTCACCCTCGAAAATGAACTTGACATTGTTCTTCAACATGCCGTGCTTCACAAGATATTCGAAAGCTTTCACTTGGATGAATGCTTGCCCTTTGTCATCATCCGCACCGCGTGCCCAGATGTGTTCGTCACGTATTTCCGGTTCGAAAGGTTCACTTTTCCACAGTTCTAACGGCTCTGCGGGCATCACGTCGTAATGCGCATATATCAAAACTGTTTTTGCTGTAGGATCTACTGTCTTCTGTCCGAAAACAATCGGATTGCCTTTTGAGGGCATCACCAATGCTTCGTCTGCACCGGCTTCAATCAGAAGTTGTGCCCAACGCTCTGCACAGGCCAGCATATCATCATGGTGTTCCGGTTTTGCACTGATACTTGGTATACGGATGAGGCTGAACAGGTCTTCCAGCATCTTGGGTTCATTCTCTGAAATGTATTTCTGTATTTCGTTCATAAATATATATATAATAAGGTGATAAAGTGATAGAATGATAAAGTGATAGGGTAATGTCACTCTATCACCCTATTACTTTAACACCCTACCACTTCTATAATTGTGTAGTACGGTCAATAAGATAAAAGTCCAGTATGGTCATGGCGGCCATTGCCTCTACGATGGGTACTGCGCGTGGCAATACGCACGGATCATGGCGACCGCGGGCTTTCAGTGTGGTGTCTATTCCATCTATGTTGACCGTATGTTGCTCCATAAGTACGGTGGCTACAGGTTTGAATGCAACACGGAAGAAGATATCCTGTCCGTTGCTGATGCCACCTTGAATACCACCGGAGTGATTGGTTTTCGTTTCAATACGTCCGCAGTTATTGAAGAATACGTCGTTCTGTTCCGAACCTTTTTGCTTCAGGCCTTTAAATCCGTCACCGTATTCGAATGCTTTGGCAGCATTGATACTGAGCATGGCCGAGGCAAGCGAAGCGTGTAATTTGCCGAATACCGGTTGTCCCAGTCCGATAGGGCATCCTTTGATGACACACGTCACTACACCTCCGATGGTGTCACCTTCTCCCTTGATCTTGAAAATCAGCTCTTCCATTTCCTTCGCCTTTACAGGATCCGGACAACGTACGGGATTGGTATCTATAAGATCAAGGTCATAAGCGGTATAGTTTTCTTCCAGACGAATGGGGCCTACCTGCGAGGTATATGCCGTAATGCGTACCCCCAGCTGACGGAGTGCTTGTTTGGCAAGCGCACCTGCCACTACGCGTGAAATAGTTTCGCGTGCCGATGAACGTCCGCCACCGCGATAGTCGCGAATGCCGTATTTCACTTTATATGTATAATCCGCGTGCGAGGGGCGGTACACTTCCTTCATATTATCATAATCACTGGAATGTTGATTTTCGTTCCATACTATGAATCCGATGGGACATCCTGTCGATTTACCTTCGAAGATACCTGAAAGGAATTCTACTTTATCACCTTCCTTCCGTGCCGTTGTGATGAGGGATTGCCCGGGACGGCGACGATTCAGTTCCGCTTGCACGAAATCCATGTCAATGCGGATACCAGCGGGAAATCCATCAATGACGCCTCCGATGCCTTTACCATGTGACTCCCCAAAGCTGGTAAGGCGGAGAATGTTGCCGAATGAGTTGAACATAATCTTTTGCTTTAATGGTTTATGTATAAGGTTTATTCATGCCAAATCCTTTGAATAAAAGCTTTTGGATGCCTAAAGATAACAAATAGTTATGGATTTTTTCTCATGAGAAGGAAGAAATATTGTTTTTTTATGGAATGAGGTGTTTTTTATCCTGTGTTGAATTGTGCCAGGATCGTACCCGAACTGTATCTGAACCGTACTTGCTCCGTACATTTTTCGGTCAGAAGTACCTTTAGACGGAGAAACTACGGACTTGGTACGGAGCAAGTGCGTTCTGGGTGGGGTGAAAGGGGGGAAGAGGTGATATGAGATAATCCTTAATATTATAAATGAGATGTTGAAATGCTTATCTTAAGAAGGAATATATAGATAAAGATTAAAAAAAGGACAAAAATATTAATGTATTGACCTTGTTTGGTGTGATAAAAAACGGTTATTTTGCACCCCAAAAGTGATAAAAGAAGAAGCACGGTTACCCAGTGATGGGGAGCCATTATTAACTAAACAACAAAGATATGAAGAAAAATTTGTTTTATTTGTTTGCATTGATCTGCTCAATGAGCTTGTTTACTGCTTGTGATGATGATGATGATGAAGTAAGTCCTTGGATTGGAACTTATAAAATGTCAGAATATACAGCTGAGGATTATGAATGGACGGAAAATGAGACTACAAAGAATTGGCCTATGACAGGTGCCTTGTATACTGATTGGCAATTTACTGGAGAAGATAATTATCCAGAATTTATTTCAGCTTTATTTCGACATTTGGGTGGTTCTATTTTGCCTCAAGTCTTGAATTCAATCACTTTAGACAAAAGTGGAAGTATAATTGCTGATTATGTTGCAAGTCCTGAAATAGCTATGGATCCCTCTTCTATAATATCTATTTTCTTTACGGGTGCTTTTCCTACTGTGAGTGATGTAAAAGCTAATTTTGTGACAAGTGGTTTTACAACTTCTCCTAAGGATCTGGCATATTGGAGTGAGAAGAATGGAAAATTTGTTGTAAAACTGAATATTCCTGCTATTTTAACTGCTGCTACTGGAAGCGATGCAAGTGGTATGGGGGAAATTATAGAAACTGTATTGAGTGAAGATCCGGCTACTGTTAAAGCTTTGCTTGGTGGTTTGTTGAATGCTGATCTTAGTGGAATACAAAATGCTACTATTAACCAAATAGCGAGTTGGGCTAAAGATGGGATACCAATGAATATTAAAATAGCTGATAATGGCCATGTTCATATTTACTTAGATAAGAGTGCATTTGATAATCTGTTTACGCTTCGTAGTACAGGAGAAACTGATGATTCTGGAGAACCAGTGCTAACAAATGACTTGATTATACTTTGGAATGCGTTGGTTGCAGGTGGTGTAGTACCAGAAGAAGCACAGGCTGCTGGAATATTTATTCAGATGATAGGAGGATATTGGTCAGTGACGACGAACTTTAATTTAGGATTGGATTTAGTGAGAAACTAATTCAAATTTAGAAAAATAGGATGAGGATATTCGAAAGAGTATCCTCATTTTTTATTATATGTTATCTGTGAACGTGTTTGTAAATGTATGGAGTTATACAGTCCTTTTTTGTTCTATAAATAATTCTTGAACTTGAAAACAATCAAATGTTTTTAGTTGTTTTTTTAATTCAAAGCACTTTTGTTTTTTTATTTAGATAAAAAAGTTAATAAACTTCTTATTAAAAATAGAACATTAATAAGTAGAATAGACCTTTTAAATATTCTTTAAAAGCTGTTATTTTGCATCCTTAATTTATTGTAATGTAAAAACAGAACATTATTGCCTTCGTAGAGAAGGCTTGTATTAACTAAACAACAAAAATTATGAAGAAGAATTTATTTTATTTGTTTGCATTGATCTGTTCAATGAGTTTGTTTATAGCTTGTAGTGATGATGATCCAGACTATTCTACAGCGATTGATGGGGAAATTGTAGGTAACTATAAAGGAACATTGAATGTAACAGTACAAGGTCAACTTTTGGGAAAGGACATTCCACAAAAAATATCTGTAGCAAAGGCAGGGCCTGCTGCTATTAATCTTTCTTTGAAAGATTTCAGTTTTATGGGTATACCAGTGGGGGATGTTGAATTGAGTAATTGTGAACTGTCTAAAAAAGGTGATACTTACACTTTTACAGGGATTCAGAAGCTGGATGTGCAAACTTTGTCTTGTACTATAAATGCAGCAGGCACTGTTGCAAATGGTCAGGTAAAGATTGATATGGATATTGCTGCCGTTGTGAATGGGGAGAGCCAACAAGTAAAAGTGGTATATGAAGGGAAACGCCTTAACGGTTCAGAAAGTAGTGAAGCGAAGATTCTTAGTTTTGCCTTTGATCCAAGTAATGAAGCGAATGCAGTTGTAACTGAACAGCCCAAGTTGGATGAAGCCACTAATACATTTACTTTCAAGGTACTTGATGATGCTACTTCAGAAGAGTTGAAAGCTTTGGTTCCAACTGTTAAAGTTTCTGATAAGGCTACTTACTCTGTGGAAGGTGGAACTGCCGATTTCTCTCAGACTGTGGTTTATACGGTAGTTGCAGAAGATGGTACTGCTACTACTTATAAGGTGATATCTCCTAGTAAAACCTCTTTAATGAAGTTCCCTCTTGATGAATGGGAATCCGTACAAGAAGGGAGTTATGCTGAATATTGGGCTCCTCAACCCGCCGATCAGTTAGCATCATCTAATGGTGGTGTGAAAATGGTGAATGGTAGTGCTAATCCGGTGGGATATCCTGTAATGGTGGAAGAAGCTGGTTATAAAGGAAAAGCTGCTAAGTTGGTTACTTTAGATGCGAGAGGAAATGCTTTAACTGCTAAAAATGCTCCTTTAGCTTCAGGTTCTTTATTTACAGGTAAGTTCAATTTTAATTTTATGACAGCTATAACAGCCCCTTTAAAGATGACTGAGTTTGGAATTCCTTATGATAAAATTCCACTATCATTAAAAGGAGTTTATAAGTATAAAGGTGGTGATAATTATGTTGATGGTTCTGATAAAAATAATATAAAAGATAATCTTGGTCTTCAAGATGAGTGTGCTATTCAGGCTGTTCTGTATGAGGCAGTAGGTGCAGATGGTAAAGAAGTCATTCTTACAGGTCTTGATATCAATGATTCTGACTATCGTGTAGCTGTTGCGCATTTAGAAGATGGTACTGATAAGGCAGAATGGACGACATTCAATATTCCGTTTGAATATCTGGAAGGTAAGGCTTATGATAAAGAGAAAACTTATAAATTGGCTATTATCTGTTCTTCAAGTAAAGAAGGTGATAAGTTTAAAGGTGCTGTAGGTAGTACGCTAATTGTTGATGAATTGGAAGTTTTAGGAGAATAGGAGAACTATATATCAGAATATAAAAAATCCGAAAGTTTATAGCTTTCGGATTTTTTATATTCTGATATGATTTAGCTCTTTTAAGGGAGGTTAGAATGAATACCCAAATCCTATATTCAGATAAATAGGATACATGGCAAAACTAATAGTATTGAAGTCTTTCTTAAAGATATCATTTAAACCCCAAGTTAGGTCAGCATAAACATTCAGATGCTTGAAAGCTTTCCATTCGCCACCGAATTGTATGCCCCATTGGAATTTGCGGAGATCATCGGAGAAATCGTAGGTTGCAACGCTTTCTCCACTGAAGTCTACACGTGAACCTGTTTCATCGGGAGTACGGAGGTGACCTTCATAAACATGGCCAGAGAAATCACCTTCCAGTAAATAAGAAAAATAAGGTCCGGCTACGAGTTTCCAACGTTTGCTGACTTTATAGTTAGCAAGGACGGGGATAGTAAGATAGGAATTCTTTACTTTTGTTTTTACGCCTCCGGTCCACAAACCTTCCAATTCACCACCATTGGTATTGATAATCTTCATACCATAGTTTTTAACGGTAGCTTCTGTTGTCATGTTCTTTGTTTCCAGACGCAAACCTAGAGTCAATCCCCATAATTTTTTCTCGTCGAGCCATTTGGTAGCATTTCCTTCAATCGAAATGGCCATGCTGGGTACATAGCTATCTATTTTTCGAATTTCTTTAGGTAAGGGCAGTGGAGCGGTACCACCAATGCTGAATCCTGCCTTCAAAGAGTATTCCCATCCGCGAAGGTAGGATTGCGTGATACTTTTAGTTCTATCTTCCTGCGCTTTTATAGATGTGCTCCCTACTACTGCCAGCAGGAATGCTATAAAAATAATATTATATTTTTTCATAATCATTTTCGTTTTTAGTTCTCTTCACAAACTAATTCTACTTCGTCTATATAAAGTGTGCTGCCTACTGCTCCTTTGAAGTGGTCACCTTCTACGCTTGAAGAGAATATAATGCCAAGTTTATATTTTCCATTTTGAAGTTTTTGTTCATCGATGGATTTGTTGTTTTGGGGCTCGAACGGTAAATTGAATTCAGTCCATTGGTCAGTTTCCAGTGCTTCATTGGCTTTTATTTGTGCCAGATATACAAGCTTATCGGAAGTCTTGGCATTTGTGCCATCCAGCATGAATGAATTGTCGTCAGCTTCGTACATAATGGCATAGATGTCGAATCTGTCCTTCGAACCGCTTTGTGGCTGACCGTTTTCTGTATAAACAGGACCGGCTTTGTATTTGTAATACCCTTTCAGTGTTTTAGGATGCTTATAGAATTGAAAACCGAAGGTGGTTGCTTTGAGAGCACCTTCTTGTCCTGCCAATGCTTTGGTTACATCAAAATTACCGATAAATAGATTACCCGCAGCAATATACATTTTTACCATTGCACCAAAACTGCCAGTGTCTTTAGTTTCCAACTTCACACATTTCTTACTGTATCCGCCTTCTACTTGTACTGTAGGATAATCGGTAGGGCTTTTCGCCATCCCTGTTAATGCAAAGCCGGGATTTCCACTGGACCACTGTAGAACCTTTGATATTCCCTGTGAGGTACTTGGGGCGAACTCATAAAGAATATGGTAAGGAGTATTTTCTGCAACCAGCAAGTCCTCAAAGTGATAAACTGTTGGTAATTCTGTCGGTTTAATATTTATAGTATAAGTGGGTTTGAATTCACCATTTTCAGATGTTACGGTAAATGAACGTGAATTGCCTGCTTCACTAAAGTTATAGAAGTTTCCGGTATCTCCGTCTCTGCTATTATTAGGTTTGATAGTAGCACCTTCCGGTAGAGTAAATTTCAACTCTTGTTTGGCTAGGTCTGCACCTCTATGTACATATACATCAACTATCTTTTCATTTGCATTAATATTTGCCAGTTGCACATCTGCACCCGTACAACCGTCAATGGCCGCTTCAGAATTAAGCGCTTCGTCTTGTATACAAGAAGATATGGCAAATGCCAAAAAGAAACACGAGGTTAGCGTTTTAATCTTCATTTAATTCAGTTTTTGGTTATTAATAATGTAAAACTCGGGCGCAAAGTTAAGTTTCTTTTTTGAAATAGAAGACTTTGCGCACGTATTAAAAACATTTTTTCTAAATTTGTGTCCATTAAAATCAGTGAAATAATGATAACGGAAACGGAGAGAAAACGGATAATAGACCTGATACATCAGGAAGTGGTGCCGGCTATTGGGTGTACAGAGCCCATTGCAGTGGCATTGTGCGTAGCTAAAGCAACAGAAACACTGGGGACAAAGCCGGAAAGAATAAATGTGTTGCTAAGTGCTAATATTCTGAAAAACGCTATGGGAGTGGGCATTCCGGGTACCGGAATGATTGGCTTACCCATTGCTATTGCATTGGGGGCGCTGATAGGAAAATCAGAATATCAGTTGGAGGTGTTAAAAGACAGTACACCTGATGTAGTGGAAGAGGGGAAACGTTTCATTGAGGAAAAGCGCATTCATATTTCGTTGAAAGAGAACATCGAAGAAAAATTGTATATTGAAGTGTGCTGTGAGGCCGGAGATGATAAAGCTACAGCAGTGATTGCCGGAGGACATACCACCTTTATATATATAGAACGTAACGGAGAAGTTCTATTTCAGAAACAACATACGGCAAGCTGTGAGAAAGAAGAAGAATGCTTGGAACTGACTTTACGTAAAGTTTATGATTTTGCTCTGAATACTCCGCTGGATGAGATCAGCTTTATTCTTGAAACAGCCCGCTTGAACAAGGCGGCTGCCGAACGTTCTTTTGAAGGTAATTATGGCCATGGTCTGGGTAAGATGTTGCGTGGTACTTATGAACATAAGGTGATGGGAGATAGTGTCTTCTCGCATATTTTGTCTTATACATCAGGTGCCTGTGATGCTCGTATGGCAGGAGCTATGATTCCGGTAATGAGCAATTCCGGTAGTGGAAATCAAGGTATCTCTGCCACTTTGCCTGTACTCGTCTTCGCTGAAGAGAATGATAAATCAGAAGAAGAGCTGATACGTGCTCTGATGTTGAGTCATCTGACAGTAATCTACATTAAACAAAGTTTGGGACGTTTGTCTGCTTTATGCGGCTGTGTGGTTGCTGCTACGGGTTCCAGTTGCGGTATTACCTGGTTGATGGGAGGAACTTACGATCAGGTGGCTTATGCCGTTCAGAATATGATAGCCAACCTTACGGGTATGATTTGTGACGGTGCGAAGCCCAGCTGTGCGTTGAAAGTAACCACCGGTGTATCTACCGCTGTTCTTTCTGCCATCATGGCTATGGAAAACCGTTGTGTAACTTCTGTAGAAGGTATTATTGATGAGGATGTGGACCAGAGTATCCGTAATCTGACCAAGATAGGGTCGAAGGGAATGAATGAGACGGATAAATTGGTGCTGGAGATAATGACGGGGAAATAGTGATTAGTGGTGAGTGATTAGTGATTGGAAACTGTGCAGCATAATAGCGCAGCAGCTAATCACTAATCACTTACCGTTAATCACTATATTAATGATTGCATCCGCATCCACATCCCTGGTGATCGTGATCGCCGCATCCGTCGCCGCAATCGTCACCACAGCTATCGCAACCGCAACTGCATCCACCACCGCTCATCATACGAGCGATTTCAGCTAATTCTTCATTGGTTGCCGGGCGGCTTTCTATTACTTCACCTACAAAGTTCAGGTCGCAACCTGCCAAGGGGTGGTTCATGTCCATTACCACTACGTCTGCTTTAATTTCTTGTACGGTTCCGTTGATACGTTGGCCTTCAGAGGTCATTAAAGGCACTACGTTACCGGCTACAATACGTTCGCTATCAAACTTACCATCTACTTCAAAGATTTGCTTCGGAAGGTCGATTACATGTTCTTCGTCAAAGTCACCGTAAGCATCTGCGCAAGCGATGGTGAAATCAAACTTATCACCTGCTTTCAGACTTTTCACCTGATCTTCGAAAGACTCTAAAGTCAGACCCAGACCGGAAATGAATTGGAAAGGGTGTTCTGCGGTGGCTTCTTCGGTGAAATCTTTTTCACCATCTTCTATAGCGTATAATTTATAAGCTACGGTAATGTACTTGTTTTCTACTGTTTCCATTGATATATTCCTACTGTTTTTAAGTTAGTAATTCCTGTTTTTTCTTTTTGGAAGGGACAAAGATACGAATAATTTAGTTGGCGAATGAGCAAGCTCTTGTAATTTTCAGATTATTAAATGCTTCGAACCTTCTTGAATAATTCCTGTTCATGGTAGCGAATTACTCAGATTTACCTTGAATAAGTGATAAAATAAGATTTTAATGCGGGGTTTTCTTACGATTAATCATAATAATCTCATTTTTTTCTTCAAATTGTTTGGAGTTTATAAAAAAGCCCTTACCTTTGCAGCACAATTAACGAAAACAGTAAAGTAAATAAAGTTATGAACTTACATACATCTATTAACCTGGCAGTCCTGCATATTATTCGCGTCGTGGTCCTGGAATCAAGAGCGTGAGAAAGGTTGTGTATGTATTCGTACGTTAAGATATCAATTTAGGAGCCTTTCTCACCATATGTGAGGAAGGCTTTTTAATTAAAAGGAGATTTGAAGATGAAACACCAATTACGCAGTTCGTTCAGCACGCAAGGTCGCCGTATGGCAGGGGCTCGTGCGTTGTGGATGGCAAATGGCATGAAGAAAGAGCAATTAGGAAAACCTATTATCGCAATTGTCAACTCATTTACACAGTTTGTCCCGGGACATGTGCATCTGCACGAAATCGGACAACAGGTGAAAGCTGAGATTGAGAAGCTGGGGTGCTTTGCTGCCGAATTCAACACAATTGCCATTGACGATGGTATTGCGATGGGACACGATGGAATGCTTTATTCGCTTCCTTCACGTGACATCATTGCCGACAGCGTAGAGTATATGGTGAATGCGCATAAGGCGGATGCGATGGTTTGCATCAGTAACTGCGACAAGATTACTCCGGGTATGTTGATGGCAGCAATGCGCCTTAACATCCCTACTGTATTCGTTTCAGGCGGACCGATGGAAGCCGGTGAATGGAACGGTCAGCATCTGGATTTGATCGATGCTATGATTAAGTCGGCTGATGAAAGTGTAAGTGATGCCGATGTGACTCAGATAGAACAACATGCTTGTCCTTCTTGTGGTTGTTGTTCCGGTATGTTTACCGCTAACTCGATGAACTGTCTGAACGAAGCTATCGGACTGGCATTGCCGGGTAATGGTACGATTGTGGCTACTCATGCCAATCGCACGCAACTGTTCAAGGATGCTGCCAAACTGATTGTTGAAAATGCTTATAAATATTATGAAGATGGGGATGACAGTGTGCTTCCCCGTAGCATCGCTACCCGTCAGGCTTTTCTGAATGCCATGACGCTGGATATTGCGATGGGTGGTTCTACCAACACAGTGCTTCACCTCCTGGCTGTGGCACACGAGGCAGAGGCGGATTTCAGTATGGATGACATCGATATGCTGTCACGTAAGACTCCCTGTCTGTGTAAGGTTGCCCCGAATACTCAGAAGTATCACATTCAAGACGTAAATCGTGCCGGAGGCATCATCGCTATCATGAGCGAGCTTGCCAAAGGCGGATTAGTCAATACGAACGTAAAGCGTGTAGACGGTATGACGCTGGCAGATGTAATCGACAAATACGGTGTTACCAGCCCCAATGTTTGCGAAGAAGCTGTGAAGAAATATAAGAGCGCTGCTGCCGGAAAGTTCAATCTGGTATTGGGTTCGCAAGATGTCTATTATAAAGAATTGGATACTGACCGTGCCGGAGGTTGCATTCGCGATTTGGAACATGCTTATAGCAAAGACGGTGGTCTGGCAGTACTGAAAGGTAATATCGCTCAGGATGGCTGTGTAGTGAAAACGGCAGGTGTGGATGAAAGTATTTGGAAATTTACGGGTCCTGCTAAAGTGTTCGATTCACAAGACGCTGCTTGCGATGGTATCCTTGCCGGAAAAGTGGTTAGCGGTGATGTTGTGGTCATCACACACGAAGGTCCGAAAGGCGGTCCCGGTATGCAGGAAATGCTCTATCCGACTTCTTATATCAAATCGCGCCATTTGGGCAAGGAATGTGCACTGATTACGGACGGTCGTTTCAGTGGCGGTACGTCAGGATTGAGTATCGGACATATTTCTCCCGAAGCGGCTGCCGGAGGTAATATCGGTAAGATTCAGGATGGTGACATCATCGAGATTGATATTCCCGGACGTGCTATCAACGTCAAACTGACGGATGAGGAACTGGCAGCCCGCCCGATGACTCCCGTCACCCGTCAACGCGAAGTCTCAAAGAGCCTGAAGGCATATGCCAGCATGGTAAGTTCTGCCGATAAGGGTGCAGTGAGACTGATTGATTAACCGAGAATTGACAAATGAAATAGAATTCCATTATCCATTAATAGAATGAAAGATATAATAACAGGCGCTGAAGCATTGATGCGTTCCTTGGAACATCAGGGAGTAAAGACCATTTTCGGATATCCGGGTGGCTCCATCATGCCGGTATTTGACGCTTTATACGACCATCGGAAGACATTGAATCACATCTTGGTTCGACACGAACAGGGTGCTACTCATGCTGCACAAGGTTTTGCCCGCGTATCAGGCGAAGTAGGTGTTTGCCTGGTGACGAGTGGTCCCGGAGCGACGAATACGATAACGGGTATCGCAGATGCTATGATAGACAGTACCCCTTTGGTAGTAATTGCCGGTCAGGTAGGTACGGGATTCCTTGGGACGGATGCTTTCCAGGAAGTTGACCTGGTAGGTATTACGCAGCCTATCACGAAGTGGAGCTATCAAATACGTAGTGCCGAAGATGTGCCTTGGGCTGTAGCCCGCGCTTTCTATGTTGCAAAAAGCGGTCGTCCCGGTCCTGTTGTATTGGACTTTGCCAAGAATGCACAAGTAGAGAAAAGTGAATATACTCCTGCCAAGTTGGATTACATCCGTAGTTACCAGCCTGTTCCCGAAATGGATGAAGAGGCTGTGTGCCAGGCTGCTGAACTGATCAATCGTGCTGAACGTCCGTTGGTATTGGTGGGACAGGGGGTTGAGTTAGGCGACGCACAACAGGAACTACGCGCTTTCATTGAAAAAGCTGGAATGCCTGCCGGTTGTACGCTGTTGGGACTTTCTGCTTTGCCTACCGCGCATCCTTTAAATAAAGGTATGCTGGGGATGCACGGTAACTTGGGACCGAACATCAATACGAATAAGTGCGATGTACTTATCGCCGTAGGTATGCGCTTTGACGACCGTGTAACCGGAAAGCTGGATACGTATGCCAAACAGGCGAAAATCATTCATTTCGATATAGACCCTGCTGAGATAGATAAGAATGTGAAGACAGATATTGCCGTGTTGGGTGACTGTAAGGAAACTCTTGCTGCCGTTACGGCACTTCTGAAACCTGCTACTCACCAGGAATGGTTGGATAGCTTCTTACCTTACGAAAAAGTAGAGGAAGAAAAGGTGATCCGTCCTGAATTGCATCCGGCAAGCAAATCTTTGAGTATGGGAGAAGTGATCCGTGCCGTAAGTGAGGCAACGAATCATGAAGCTGTATTGGTTACTGACGTTGGTCAGAATCAGATGATGTCTGCCCGTTACTTTAAGTATAGTAAGGAACGTAGCATGGTAACTTCCGGTGGATTGGGTACGATGGGCTTCGGACTTCCCGCAGCAATCGGTGCCACTTTCGGACGTCCCGACCGCACTGTATGTGTATTTATGGGTGATGGTGGTCTGCAAATGAACATTCAGGAGATGGGAACCATTATGGAACAGAAGGCTCCCGTTAAGATGATCTTGCTGAATAACAACTTCTTGGGTAATGTACGCCAGTGGCAAGCGATGTTCTTCAATCGTCGCTATTCGTTCACTCCGATGCTGAATCCGGATTACATGAAGATAGCTTCTGCCTACGACATTCCTTCACGTCGTGTAATGACGCGTGAAGAACTGAAAGGTGCAATAGAGGAAATGATTGCTACGGATGGTCCGTTCCTGTTGGAAGCTTGTGTTATGGAAGAAGGCAATGTATTGCCGATGACACCTCCGGGTGGTTCGGTAAACCAGATGTTGTTGGAATGCTAACATAATGAAGAATGAAGAATTAAGAATGAAGAATTGCGGTGCAGAAACTGCATCTTTCATTTTTCAGTTCTTTCTTGAAATTCTTCATTCATCATTCTTAATTCTTAATTTGAAATATGGATAAGACATTATATACGATAATCGTTCATTCGGAGAACTTCGCCGGTTTGCTGAACCAGGTAACCGCAGTGTTTACCCGCCGCCAGATCAATATCGAGAGTCTGAATGTTTCGGCTTCGTCCATCAAGGGCGTACATAAGTACACCATTACCGCATGGACGGATAAAGACACCATTGAGAAAGTGACCAAGCAAATCACCAAGAAGATAGATGTGCTGCAAGCGCACTACTTCACGGATGATGAGATCTATCAGCACGAAATTGCATTGTATAAGATAACAACCCCGATACTGGAAGAAAAACCGGAGGTATCGAAAGTGATTCGCAAGTATAATGCGCGTATCGTAGAGGTGAATGCTGTGTTTGCTATCGTAGAGAAGAATGGTATGGGTGAAGAAATCACTAATCTTTATGACGAGCTGCGTGCCCTTGACTGTGTACTTCAGTTTGTTCGTTCAGGACGTGTGGCCATCACTACCAGCTGCTTTGAGCGTGTGAACGAATACCTTGCCGACCGTGAAACGAAATACCGCTTGAAAAAAGAGAAGGAGCAAAACAATGAGTGAGAATAGTAGTAAGATAGGAAAATATCAGTTTGTAGCGGAGCCTTTCCATGTGGATTTTACCGGACGCCTTACCATGGGCGTGTTGGGAAACCATTTGCTGAATTGCGCCGGTTTCCATGCCAGCGACCGTGGATTTGGTATAGCTACGCTGAATGAAGACAACTACACATGGGTACTCTCCCGCCTTGCCATCGAACTGGATGAAATGCCTTTTCAATATGAAGACTTTACCATCTGGACTTGGGTGGAGAATGTATATCGCCTCTTCACCGACCGTAACTTTGCCTTGTTGGACAAAGACGGAAAGAAGATTGGTTATGCGCGTTCCGTATGGGCTATGATTAACCTCAATACCCGTAGGCCTGCCGATTTGCTGGCATTGCACGGAGGTAGCATTGTAGATTATGTGTGCGATGAACCTTGTCCTATCGAGAAACCTTCACGCATCAAAGTGACTTCTACCGAACCGGTAGCTACATTGAAAGCTAAATACAGTGATATCGACATCAACGGACATGTGAACAGTATCCGCTACATCGAACATATCATGGACTTGTTTCCGATAGAGATGTATAAGGAAAAGCGTATCCGTCGTTTTGAAATGGCTTACGTAGCCGAAAGTTATTACGGTGACGAACTTACACTCTATAAAGATGAATTGGGCAACGGAGCTTTCGATATTGAAGTGAAAAAGAATGGCAGCGAAGTGGTTTGCCGTTCCAAAGTAATATTTACAGAGAAATAATTTTATTAATCATTAGTTGGCGCAAGCCACAAATAAAAAACTAAAAAAGAAAATGGCACAATTGAATTTTGGCGGTGTTACTGAGAATGTAATGACCCGCGAAGAATTTCCTTTGGAAAAAGCACGTGAAGTTTTGAAAGATGAAACAATTGCAGTGATCGGTTATGGTGTACAGGGACCGGGACAGGCATGCAACCTGCGCGATAACGGTTTCAACGTAATCGTTGGACAACGTCCGGGTAAGACTTATGAGAAAGCAATAGCTGACGGATGGGTACCGGGTGAAACACTGTTTGGTATTGAGGAAGCTTGTGAGAAAGGTACTATCATTATGTGCTTGTTGTCTGATGCAGCCGTAATGTCTGTGTGGCCTACTATCAAACCTTACCTGACTCCGGGAAAAGCTCTTTACTTCTCTCATGGTTTTGCTATCACTTGGAGCGACCGTACAGGTGTAGTTCCTCAGAAAGATATCGACGTAATCATGGTAGCTCCTAAAGGTTCGGGTACTTCATTGCGCACTATGTTCCTCGAAGGTCGTGGCTTGAACTCTTCTTACGCTATCTATCAGGATGCTACAGGCAAGGCTATGGATCGTACCATCGCATTGGGTATCGGTGTAGGTTCAGGATATTTGTTTGAAACTACTTTCCAACGTGAAGCTACTTCTGACCTGACAGGTGAACGTGGTTCATTGATGGGAGCTATTCAGGGATTGCTGTTGGCTCAGTATGAAGTATTGCGTGAAAACGGTCATACTCCGTCAGAAGCATTCAATGAAACTGTAGAAGAATTGACTCAGTCATTGATGCCGTTGTTTGCTAAGAATGGTATGGACTGGATGTATGCTAACTGTTCAACTACTGCACAACGCGGTGCTCTGGACTGGATGACTCCGTTCCACGATGCTATCAAGCCGGTAGTACAGAAATTGTATGCAAGCGTTAAGTCTGGTAATGAGGCTCAGATCTCTATCGACAGCAATTCTCAACCTGATTATCGTGAGAAGCTGAACGAAGAACTTCGTCAGTTGCGCGAAAGCGAAATGTGGCAAACGGCTGTTACGGTTCGTCAGTTGCGTCCGGAAAATAACTAATCCTTCTTGGGGATAAGAATAAAAATGCCCGAATACTTGATTTCGGTGTTTCAATGTAGTATATTTGTAACCGTAATCCTGATTTAAGTTCGGGAAGAAGACAATGGGAGGAGTAACGTAAGTTGCTCCTCTTTTTTTATATGATAAGGTGTGAAATTGCAGAAAACATACCTTCTTTTGAAGTAAAACATACGATGTAATTGCTCAAAACATACCATCTGTTGGGGTAAAACAGATAATGTAATGGAGGTAAACGCATCATCTGTTTCAGTGGAACAAGAACAGATGGTTTAAATACCTTTTACTCTGTTAATGCTTCGTAAATCTGCTCTTGACAAGAATGAGGAGATTAGTCCTGGTGAGGTGACTCATCTTGTGGCTTTACAGTTCCCGCATATTCCAGAAATTTGTGATAAAAAGTATGATGGGCTAAAGTGGCGGCTTCTCCTAATATCACCAGCTTCATGCGGGCACGGGTTATGGCCACATTCATTCTTCGCAGGTCGTTGAGGAAGCCTATCTGACCATCTTCGTTGGCACGGACAAGACTGATGAAAATAACATCACGTTCCTGCCCTTGGAAGCCATCTACAGTGTTAACAGTGAGCAAGCTACGATAAGGTTTAAGTGAACCGCTTGCTTTAATCTTATTGCGAAGATATTGCACCTGGGCTTTGTATGGGGAAATTATACCGAAATCGATCCGCTCTTCTAATACGCGTTTTCCACCTATCCGGTTAATATAAGCTTTTAATTCCTGAAGAAGTAAATCTGCTTCTGCTTTATTGATACGCCCGAATGTTTCTCCTATAAACTCTTCTTTAAAATCCATGTCAGAAGTATCTATCCAGCTGATAGGAGTGTCCCAGTCGAGAATACCGCGGTATCGTATCTCAGGAGCCGCTTGTAGTTCTCCATTATAAAACCACTGAGAAGGAAATTTCATGATATCCTCATGCATACGATATTGTACCTTCAATAGGGAGACGGTGCCGGGTTTATTGGCAACAACTCTTTCCATCAATGTACATTCGAGACCTCCACGGGCAGCTTCGTAACATTTTATAGTAGGTGGAAGCTGGCAATGATCGCCTGCCAGTACTACACGGTCGGCTTTGCGAATAGCTATCCAACAGGCGGCTTCCAGGGCTTGGGCAGCTTCATCAATAAAAAGTGTACCGAAGTGACGCCCGTTCAGTATACGGTGATTGCTGCTGACAAGGGTGGAGGCTATGACATGGGCATTGTCAAAAAGATCGGCATTGATCTGTATTTCCAATTGTGTGGCACGATCACGCAGGCGACTCATACGATTGCGTGCACTTTCACGTTCTTCATAACTGCCCCGATGTTTGCCGCCCATTTCACGCATGGCTTTGCGGATACTCCATAGTTCAGAATAGGCCGGATGCCCTTCGAAGCGGCGCTCATAAGTGAATGAAAGCATTTTGTCGTTTACCCGGGTGGGATTGCCAATGCGCAGGACATTCACACCACGATCTACGAGCTTTTCACAGATCCAGTCGACGGCAGTATTACTTTGGGCACAAACCAGTACTTGAGGTTCGCGGTGCAATGTTTCATAGATAGCTTCTACGAGAGTAGTTGTTTTCCCTGTTCCCGGAGGCCCGTGTACAATAGAAACATCGCGGGAGTTCAATACTTTGTTCACTGCATTTTCCTGTGTAGAGTTCAGCCAGGGGAAACGGACAGGGTAGAGTTCACGGAATCCGGGTTTTAAAGTTCCCAACATGATATCTCTCAATTCTGCCAATCGATTGCCCTTAGCGCGAATTACATCGGAGAGTGCTTCGAACATAGTGCGGTAGGACGTTTCATCAAAATAAAGCTGCACTCCGAGGTTTTCGGCAGATTGCACTTCCAGTATAGCACCTGCACCGGGCATTGCAACAACCATACGTGTTTCGTTGGCATAACTGATAGTACCAATGGAATTGAAATATGTGATCTTTTCGTCGTATCCTTTACGGAAAAAACAGACGGGACGCCCGAATTCAAAATTATGTTCTATATCAGTATCTTCCGTATGTGTAATTTCTATTACTAATTGATTCAGTGAATTGTAGTAACTTCGTCCGGGAGTGGCAGGATACCAACAGAGTCCCCGTTTCACCTTACGGGCGATACCCATGGTTTCAGTCTGTCTTTTGAATTCTTCCTTTTCGAATTCATATTCCATACGCAGGAGCAATTCTTGTCGCTGAAGATGGTCTGTTGTAGAAAGGAGGTTATTGCTCATATTATTATTAAATCTCTTACAAAGGTAATCATTCTTCGCTTTTGCACGAAGAAAAGCTTTAATTTGTTAAACCTTTAACGATTTTAATTTGTTTATTATATTAATTTGTAATCTTTACAATATTGGAAAACTAAAAATAAATGTGATTATGGTGTATGACGTAACTATGTTAAAGACCTTTTATGCTTCTTATAAGGGGAAAATGGAACACGTGCGGGCTATACTGCAACGTCCGCTGACATTAGCAGAAAAGATTTTGTATACTCATCTGTTTGATGGGAAGGGGGTAAAAGACTACAAGCGGGGAGAAGATTATGTAAACTTCCGCCCTGACCGTGTAGCAATGCAGGATGCAACCGCCCAAATGGCATTGCTGCAATTTATGAATGCGGGTCGCGAACAAGTTGCCGTACCTTCGACAGTACATTGCGACCATCTGATACAGGCCTATAGAGGAGCCCGGGAAGATATTGCCACTGCTACCAAGACAAACGAAGAAGTATACGATTTTTTGCGTGATGTTTCTTCCCGATACGGTATCGGCTTCTGGCAACCGGGTGCGGGTATTATTCATCAGGTGGTATTGGAAAATTATGCCTTCCCTGGTGGAATGATGGTAGGTACGGATTCGCATACGCCCAATGCAGGCGGTCTGGGTATGGTTGCCATCGGCGTCGGTGGTGCCGATGCAGTGGATGTGATGACTGGTATGGAATGGGAATTGAAAATGCCCCGCTTGATTGGTGTACATCTGAAAGGTGAATTAAATGGTTGGGCGGCTCCAAAAGATGTGATTCTGAAGTTGGCAGGTATCCTGACGGTTAAAGGCGGTACAAATGCGATCATTGAATATTTTGGACCGGGTACGGCTTCTTTGTCCGCTACCGGTAAGGCAACTATTTGTAATATGGGTGCCGAAGTCGGTGCCACTACGTCACTTTTCCCTTATGATGATCGTATGGCTACTTATCTGAAAGCTACAGGAAGGGAAGAAGTGGCAGAGATGGCTGATTCTGTGGCGGGTGATCTTCGTGCAGATGCCGACATCATGATTGCCCCGGAGAAGTATTACGACCGGGTAATTGAGATTGACCTTTCCAGGCTGGAACCTTATATTAATGGTCCTTTTACTCCCGATGCCGCTACGCCTATTTCTGAATTTGCAGAAAAAGTATTGGTTAACGGTTATCCGCGCAAGATGGAAGTCGGATTGATAGGTTCATGCACCAATTCATCTTATCAGGATTTAAGTCGTGCCGTTTCCCTGGCCCGCCAGGTTGAAAAGAAACACCTGAAAGTAGCCGCTCCTCTGATTGTGAACCCCGGTTCCGAACGGATACGGGCTACAGCAGAGCGGGATGGTATGATAGGAACTTTTGAAAAAGTCGGTGCTACAATTATGGCAAACGCCTGCGGTCCCTGTATTGGTCAGTGGAAACGTGAGACAGATAACCCTACTCGCAAGAATTCTATCGTAACCTCTTTCAACCGTAATTTTGCTAAACGTGCAGACGGTAATCCGAATACGTATGCCTTTGTCGCTTCCCCCGAATTGACAATGGCACTGACGATTGCCGGAGACCTTTGTTTCAATCCGCTGACAGATGTATTGGTGAATCGTGAAGGTGAAAAGGTAAAACTCTCCGAGCCTGTGGGTGAAGAATTGCCACCGAAAGGATTTGCCGAAGGTAGCGAAGGGTATATAGCCCCCAGCAGTGAAAAGGTGGAAATCAATGTGAATCCCCATTCGCAACGGCTTCAATTGCTACAACCATTCCTTGCCTGGGAAGGGACCGATTTACTTAATATGCCGTTGCTGATTAAGGCACAGGGTAAATGTACTACAGACCATATTTCAATGGCAGGTCCGTGGCTTCGTTTCCGTGGACATCTGGAGAATATCTCAGACAATATGCTGATGGGTGCTGTAAATGCTTTCAATGGAGAAACTAACAGTGTCTGGAATCGTTCGACTAATACGTACGGTCCGGTTTCCGGTACGGCAAAGATGTATAAGTCCGAAGGAATTTCTTCCATTGTAGTAGCCGAAGAAAATTATGGTGAAGGTTCCAGTCGTGAACATGCCGCTATGGAGCCCCGTTTCCTGAATGTCCGTGTGATTCTGGCAAAGAGTTTTGCCCGTATCCATGAAACGAATCTAAAGAAACAAGGTATGCTGGCATTGACTTTTGTGGATAAAGCCGATTATGATAAGATTCAGGAACATGATTTAATTTCGGTAATCGGATTGATGGACTTTGCTCCCGGCCGTAATCTTAAGATTGTCCTTCACCACGAAGATGGTACGAAGGATAGCTTCGAAGCTCAACATACGTATAATGAACAGCAGATAGGCTGGTTCCGTGCCGGTTCTGCTCTTAATGCAAGATAGAAAGATGGATAAAATTACAGTACCTTTTATTACAGGTGATGGGGTAGGAGTTGAAATAACTCCTTCTATGCAAGCTATTGTGAATGCTGCCGTACAGAAAGCATATAGTGGACAACGGCAAATTGAATGGATGGAAGTGTGGGCAGGCGAACGGGCTTTTGAAAAATGTGGCCTGTGGTTACCTGATGAAACGATGGAAGCTTTCCGTGATTACAAGGTGGGTATCAAAGGTCCGCTGACGACCCCTGTCGGTGGTGGTATCCGTTCACTGAACGTGGCATTGCGCCAGACATTGGACTTGTATGTATGTCTGCGGCCGGTTCGTTGGTATCAGGGCATTCACTCTCCGGTTCGTCATCCGGAGAAGGTGAACATGTGTGTATTCCGTGAAAATACGGAAGATATTTATGCGGGTATTGAGTGGGAAGCCGGTACACCGGAAGCTGAGAAGTTCTATAAGTTTCTGCACGATGAAATGGGGGTGAAGAAAGTACGGTTCCTCAAGACATCTTCTTTCGGTGTGAAACCAGTTTCAAAAGAAGGAACGGAACGACTGGTGCGTGCTGCCTGCCGGTATGCACTTGAGAATAATCTGCCTTCCGTGACATTGGTACACAAGGGAAATATAATGAAGTTTACCGAAGGCGGTTTCAAAAAGTGGGGCTACGAACTGGCTGAACGTGAATTTGGAGAAGCATTGGCTGACGGAAAGCTGGTGATAAAAGATTGCATTGCGGATGCTTTCCTGCAAAATACCTTGTTGATTCCTGAAGAATACTCTGTGATTGCTACCCTTAACCTGAATGGAGATTATGTTTCCGATCAGTTGGCTGCCATGGTGGGCGGTATCGGTATTGCTCCCGGAGCAAATATCAACTACCAGACCGGACATGCCATCTTTGAAGCCACTCATGGCACGGCACCGAATATTGCAGGCAAAAATATTGTGAACCCCTGTTCCATCATTCTGTCTGCTGTAATGATGCTCGAATACTTTGGTTGGAAAGAATCTGCTTCTCTGATAGAACATGCGCTGGAACGAAGTTTCCTTGATGCCCGTGCTACCGCCGACCTGGCGCGCTTCATGCCTGGCGGTGTCTCTTTGTCCACTTCTGCCTTTACCCAGGAGATAGTGGAAAGAATTGAAAAATAATACTAACGATTAAAACGATACGAAAATGAAGAAGGAATATTTAGTTTATAAGCTTTCCGAGGATATGAAGGAAGCGGTTCGGATTGATACCGAATTATTCTCCAAATTTGATGTGAAGCGCGGTTTGCGCAATGAAGACGGCACGGGTGTTTTGGTTGGACTCACCAGAATTGGTAATGTAGTGGGTTATGAACGTGTTCCGGGCGGTGGCTTGAAGCCTATCCCGGGTAAGCTGTTTTATCGTGGTTATGATGTAGAAGATATTGTACATGCTTTTGTTAAAGAGAAACGTTTCGGATTTGAAGAAGTGGCTTATCTGTTACTGTCCGGTAATTTGCCCGATAAGGAAGAGTTGGCTTCTTTTCGTGAACTGATTAATGATAATATGCCGTTGGAACAGAAGACTAAGATGAATATTATCGAACTGGAAGGGAATAATATTATGAATATCCTGGCACGCAGTGTACTTGAGATGTATCGTTTTGACCCTGCTGCCGATGATACTTCCCGCGACAACCTGATGCGCCAGAGCATAGAATTGATTTCTAAGTTCCCGACCATTATTGCTTATGCATATAATATGTTGCGCCATGCCACTTTCGGCCGTTCATTGCATATTCGCCATCCGCAGGAAAATCTTTCTATTGCCGAAAATTTCCTTTATATGCTGAAACGTAATTATACACAGCTGGATGCTCGTACGCTCGACCTTTTGTTGGTGCTTCAGGCAGAACATGGCGGAGGTAATAACTCTACTTTCACAGTCCGTGTTACTTCTTCTACCGGAACGGATACATACTCATCCATTGCTGCAGGTATCGGTTCGTTGAAAGGCCCGCTTCATGGTGGTGCAAATATTCAGGTGGCTGATATGTTCCATCATTTGCAGGAGAATATTCAGGACTGGACAAGTGTGGATGAGATCGACACTTACTTTACCCGTATGCTGAATAAGGAAGTTTATAACAAGACCGGATTGATTTATGGTATCGGACATGCTGTTTATACGATTTCCGATCCACGTGCTATCTTACTGAAAGAACTGGCTCGTGATCTTGCCCGGGAAAAAGGTAAAGAGCGCGAATTTGCTTTCCTTGAGCTCTTGGAAGAACGTGCTATCGAAACTTTCGGTCGCGTGAAGAACAATGGGAAGACGGTATCGAGTAACGTTGATTTCTATTCTGGCTTTGTTTATGAAATGATTGGATTACCGCAGGAAATCTTTACACCGCTATTTGCTATGGCTCGTATTGTCGGTTGGTGTGCACACCGTAATGAAGAATTGAACTTTGAAGGTAAGCGTATCATTCGTCCGGCATACAAAAATGTACTTGAAGATACGACCTATGTACCTATCAAGAAACGATAAAGACGAGTAAAACGAAAAAGAAAGGAATGAAGTTACGAGCTACAGGCTACAAGCTACAAGTAGCTGCGCTATGTTCCGAAAGGCACTTGTAGCTTGTAGCCTGTAGCTCGTAACTGATTCATATCCCTATATTTATGAGATAATTTGCTAACATCTTTGTAAACTAATTAGGGGGAGGAAGTTTTCTTTTTCTCTCCTTTTTATATATCTTTGCCTGTACTTAAATCGAAACAAGTATGGAACAAGGGACTTTTCAGCTATTTCTGGGTGCAATGAGCATTATCGCACTGTTTGTTTTTATCGCACTTTATTTTGTCAAAGCGGGATATGGAATGTTCCGAACTGCATCTTGGGGCATTTCTATCAATAATAAGTTGGCGTGGATGCTGATGGAGGCACCTGTGTTTATTGTGATGTTATTACTTTGGTGGAATTCAGCACGATATAATTCAATTGTTCCTTTAATTTTCTTTCTCTTATTTCAATTGCATTATTTCCAGCGCGCCTTTGTGTTTCCTTTCCTGCTGAAGGGGAAAAGCCGTATGCCACTTGCTATTATGATGATGGGAATGTTGTTCAACCTCTTGAATGGCTTTATGCAAGGAGAATGGCTTTTTTATCTGGCTCCTGAAAATCTTTATATGCCGGACTGGCTGAAGACTCCACAATTTATTCTTGGAGTATTGCTGTTCTTCACTGGAATGGGAATCAACTGGTATTCGGATTATGTAATCCGCCATCTTCGTAAACCGGGAGATACGCAGCATTATCTGCCATCGCAGGGGATGTATCGTTATGTCACCTCTGCCAATTACTTTGGTGAAATTATAGAATGGACAGGATGGGCTATATTGACATGGTCGCTTTCCGGACTGGTTTTCCTATGGTGGACAGTGGCTAACCTGGTTCCTCGTGCTAATGCTATCTGGCATCGCTATAAAGAAGAATTTGGAGATGCGGTAGGAAACCGGAAACGTGTTTTTCCGTTCCTATATTGATTTCTCTCACTTATAAATCACAAATCATAAATAATACTCATGAGCAAGTTATTTACTCCTGTAACTTTTGGCCCGCTGACTTTACGGAATCGTACCATCCGCTCAGCGGCATTTGAAAGTATGTGTCCGGGTAATGCCCCTTCGCAAATGTTGCTTGATTATCATCGTTCAGTTTCGGCTGGTGGTGTTGGAATGACTACTGTGGCCTATGCAGCTGTCACCCAAAGTGGTTTGTCGTTCGACCGCCAATTGTGGATGCGGTCTGAAATCATTCCCGGATTAAAGGAACTGACTGATGCTGTACATGCCGAAGGTGCTGCAGCAGCTATCCAATTGGGACATTGCGGCAATATGTCGCACAAAAGCATTTGTGGTGTTACTCCTGTCGGAGCTTCCAGTGGTTTCAATCTTTACTCACCTACTTTTGTTCGTGGCTTGAAGAAAGAGGAACTGCCTGAGATGGCATGTGCGTATGGTCGTGCTGTGAATCTGGCTCGTGAAGCTGGTTTTGATGCCGTTGAAATACACGCCGGACACGGATATTTGATTTCTCAGTTTCTTTCTCCTTATACCAATCGGCGTAAGGACTGCTTCGGTGGTTCGCTGGAAAACCGGATGCGTTTTATGGACATGGTGATGGAAGAAGTGATGAAAGCTGCCGGAACCGATATGGCTGTATTAGTGAAGATGAACATGCGCGACGGTTTTTGTGGTGGTATGGAGATAGATGAAACGATGCAGGTAGCAAAGCGTCTGGAACAATCGGGGGCTCATGCATTGGTGCTGAGCGGAGGTTTTGTAAGTAAGGCTCCTATGTATGTGATGCGGGGGCAGATGCCTATCCGCTCCATGACTCATTATATGAATTGTTGGTGGTTGAAGTATGGCGTGCGGATGGTGGGAAAATGGATGATACCGACCGTTCCTTTCAAAGAGGCTTACTTTCTGGAAGATGCGCTGAAATTTCGGGCAGAAATAAAGATGCCATTGGTATATGTAGGTGGCTTAGTTTCGCGTGAGAAAATAGATGAGGTACTGAATGATGGTTTTGAAGCTGTACAGATGGCACGTGCCCTGCTTAATGAACCGGGCTTTGTCAACCGTATGCGTGAAGAGGAGAAAGCACTCTGTAATTGTAAACATAGTAATTACTGTATTGCACGGATGTATTCCATTGAAATGGCATGCCATCAGCATTTGAATGAAGAACTTCCGGCCGGCTTAAAGCGGGAAATTACAAAAATAGAAGCAAAAGGATAATGAAACAGAAACTTGCAGTTATAACCGGAGCAGATGGCGGTATGGGAATGGAGATTACACGCGCTGTTGCTGCCGCCGGATATAAAGTCATTATGGCGTGTCGTGATCCTGAAATCGCAGAAGAGAAACGTCAGTTAATAATGCGGGAAACAGGAAATATAGCATTGGAAATAGTACCGGTCAATCTTGCTTCTTTATCTTCTACGGCTTCTTTTGCCCATGAACTTCTTCAGCGTGGAGAAGCTATCACCTTGTTAATGAACAATGCCGGCACCATGGAAACGAAACGTTGTATCACCGAAGATGGATTGGAACATACAGTGAGTGTCAATTATGTAGCTCCCTATTTGTTGACCCGTAAATTGCTACCATTGATGGGAGAGGGAAGCAGGATTGTAAATATGGTGTCCTGTACTTATGCCATTGGTAAACTGGATTTTCCTGACTTCTTTTTACGTGGAAAGAAAGGTGCTTTCTGGCGTATTCCGATTTATAGTAATACGAAGTTGGCATTGACTCTGTTTACAATAGCTCTATCGAAGAAGGTGAAAGAAAAAGGAATTATTGTCAATGCTGCTGATCCGGGTATTGTTTCCACAAAAATCATTACGATGCATATGTGGTTTGATCCGTTGACGGATATCTTTTTCCGGCCTTTCATACGTACGCCTCGCCAGGGAGCAGCGACGGCCATCAGTTTGTTACTGGATGAAGATGCGGGAAAACGTACCGGAACATTGAATGTAAGTTGCCATCCTAAACAGCTCTCAGAGAAATTCTTTCATCATGTACAGATGAAGGAACTATGGGATAAGACAGAAGAAATTGTAGCAAAATGGCTATAATGCAAAAGTGCGGATGAATTTCATCCGCGCTTTTGCATATTTCACTATATTCTAATTAAATAGAGAGTTCTCTCAATACATTTACCAAGTCTTTTTTGATTGGCTTATCATTCTTGATAGCTTTTGTGAAAGGAACGTATACCACTTCGTCATGTTCGATACCGACCATTACATTGCGTTGTCCATCCATGATGGCATCAATAGCTGCCGCACCGAGTCGGCTGGCAAGGATACGATCGTGAGCAGTAGGACTTCCACCGCGCTGCAAGTGTCCAAGGATAGTAACACGTACGTCGTATTGAGGATATTCATTCTTTACACGCTCTGCAAAGTGCATGGCTCCACCTGTCAGTTCGCTTTCCGCAACAATTACAATACTACTGTTCTTGGATTTACGGAAACCGTTTTTGATGAATTCTTCCAGTTGATCGACTTCCGTACTGAACTCTGGAATGATAGCGGCCTCTGCACCTGAGGCAATAGCACCGTTCAAAGCTAGGAAGCCGGCATCACGCCCCATTACTTCCACAAAGAACAAGCGTTCGTGAGAAGTTGCCGTATCGCGAATTTTATCCACAGCGTCCAGAATGGTATTCAAAGCTGTATCATAACCGATAGTCGTATCTGTTCCGTACAGGTCATTGTCGATAGTACCGGGTAATCCGATACAAGGTACATCAAACTCTTGTGCGAAAATACGTGCACCCGTCAATGAACCGTCACCACCAATGATAACCAAGGCATCAATGCCTTCTTTCTTCATATTATCATATGCAATCTGACGTCCTTCGGGAGTAGTGAACTCCTGGCAACGAGCTGTTTTCAGGATAGTACCACCTAATTGTATAATATTACTTACGTTCTGGCTTTTGAATTCTTTGATTTCACCGGTTACCAGACCTCTGTAACCTCTATATATACCTTTTACTTGTAATCCGTTGTAAATAGCAGCACGTGTTACCGCACGAATAGCAGCGTTCATTCCCGGTGCATCGCCACCGGATGTCAAAATACCTATGCACTTAACTGTTCCCATAACAATCTTTTAGTTTGGTTTAAATAATCGACGCAAAGATAGCAAAAAGCTGAGGGCGTGATTCATATTTAACGTTAATTTGTTGTTTCAAAACGGTGACTTATTGTCCTGTAAGTCGTGATTGAATGGCCTTAGAAATTTCTTCCATCAGCCATTTGGGAGTGGAGGTTGCTCCACATACTCCGATAGAGGAAGCTCCGGTAAGCAGAGAACTGTCTATCTCTTCAGCACTGTCTATCAAGTGGGAATTTGGGTTGACTTTTTTGCATTCGCTGAACAACATTTTTCCATTGGAACTTTTCTTGCCACTCACAAAGAATACCAGGTCGTGCGAAGCGGCAAATTTCCGTATGTTCGGAATGCGATTGGCTACTTGTCGGCAGATGGTATCATAATATTCGAATGTGACATCAGGCGAGATATGTTCTTTGATGTATTCTACGATTTTCTGGAATTCGTCCAATGACTTTGTTGTTTGCGAATATAAACGGATGCTTCTGGTGAAATCCAGTTTTTTAGCTTCTTCCAACTTTTCTATGACAATTGCTTCTCCGGTAGTTTGTCCTACTAAACCAAGGACTTCCGCATGACCGGTTTTTCCATAGATAACGATTTGTTTGTCCTCGGTATCTTTTTGAGTATATTCTTGCTTGATTTTCTTTTGTAAGCGGAGTACTACCGGGCAAGTGGCATCAATGATTTCAATATTATTGCGACGGGCAATTTCATAGGTTTCGGGCGGTTCTCCATGGGCACGCAGCAAAACTTTGGCATCGTGCAAATGATTAAAGTCATCATGATTGATAGTGATGAGGCCCATCTCTTTCAGGCGCTCCACTTCACGGCTATTGTGCACGATGTCTCCCAGGCAATATAAAGTGCCTCCATTGGCTAGCTCTTCTTCAGCTTTATTTATTGCAGTGACTACACCGAAGCAGAAGCCGGAACCTTCATCTATTTCTACTTTTACCATAATATAATATGTTGATATAGAGATTGTAAACGGACCTTCGGAAGGGCTACACCCTTTACGGCCCAAGGCTACACCCTTTGTCTTGGATGGCTACACCTTTTACGGCATAAGGCTACACCCTTTTTCCTTTATCTCTTAACGATCTTATTGAATTGCTCTTGCAACCATTCCTTTTGTTGAGGAATAGTCATGTCAGTGTTGTCCAGCAGCAATGCGTCATCTGCTTTGCGAAGCGGGCTTACTTCTCTATTCTGATCGATATAATCCCGTTGCTTTACGTTTTCAAGTATTTCATCAAAACTGGCTTCTTGTCCTTTGGTCTTTAATTCATCATAGCGACGTTGTGCACGGATTTCGGGCGTGGCAGTTACAAATATTTTTAGTTCAGCATCTGGAAAAACCGTAGTTCCGATATCACGTCCATCCATGACAATACCTTTGGAATTGCCCATTGCTTGTTGCTGTGCTACCATTGCTTCGCGTACAAACCCTAAAGTTGCAATGGGACTAACATGGGAAGAAACTTCCATGCTGCGGATTTTATTTTCTACATTTACTCCGTTCAGATAAGTATCCGGACGTCCGGTCTCAGGGTTTAATTGAAAGGAAATATGGATATTATCTATTTCTTTTCGAAGTCTTTCCGTATCGATGTCATTTCCCTGAAAGATATCGTTTTCTATACTGTATAAAGTGACTGCACGGTACATGGCACCACTATCGATGTAGATGTAACCTATTTCACGGGCAAGGTCTTTTGCCATAGTACTTTTTCCGCAAGAGGAAAAGCCGTCGATTGCAATAGTTATCTTTTTCATATTTGAGTTATGTTATTATATATTATAAGGTATATGATAAATTAAAAATAAGTGAGGATGAACTTACATGATATTTGGCGTATGCCATTCCCAGTTTCAACCGCTTTAATTGAATACCTGTACCACAGGTGAAACCTGCCCAATGACTGGAACCGTTTATTTTCATTTCTTCTCCGCGGCGGAAATTATATCCGGCTGCCAAATAAAAGTTGTTGGTTGGTAGGAAGTCAATACCAAGGGCAATATGATTTAACAATTTCTTTCCGAAATTGTTTGCCGCTGTGGTTGAGGCACTCCAGTGTGTGAGGTCATGTAGGGTAAGGGAAAGCCGGAACGGAGCATGTGACAATCGTTTGCTGAACCCCAGTTGTACATCAACAGGTAATTTCTCATGCCGTTCCTCAAAGGCTTTAAGCTGTCCTCCCAGGTTGCGTGCAACGAGCGAGGCGGAAAAATCGGACTCCTGATGATAGTAGTTTAATCCCAGATCGACGCCGATAGCAAATGAAGAATATTTATCATAGTGGGAGTAAATGAAATTGGTGCGTACACCTCCACTCCAATAATCACTTAAATCATAGGTATAAATACCCGATATAGAGATATCTTTGGCGGAGAAAGTTCCGGTTTCAATATTTTCTTCAGTCGTTTCTTTAAGCTCCCCATAGTCTACATATTGTGCGGTTATTGCCCAGGTGGAACGCTCACCGGCAGTACGTGCAAATGCGGCTCCACCAACGTTGACACCATTCATGTAAAGCATGTAATTCAAGTTGAGAGTCTTATCCGCTACGCAGGAAAGAAGGGCCGGATTCTGGACAGCCATAGTCAAATCATCTTCTATAATAGAAATGTTTTCTCCACCCAATGCTGATGCATGGGCAGAAAAAGGGAGTTTCAGAAATTGAAAGGCGCTGGTTCCGTCTTGTGCACGTAAAACGGAGAAAATCAGGAGTAGTAGCGCCGTTATAAAAGACTTTTTCAACATTTCATTTAAAATTATTGCCAAAGATACGGTATTTTTAAAATATCTCGTTACATTTGTGGCACAAAAGCACAGGTGTGCTTTCTGAAGGATAAAAAAAACAAAAATGGGTGCATATTGTCTTAAAAAAGATAGTACGGCTGAACGTTTTGCGGAAAAAGTACTATATTTGCCCAAAATGAGAAACACGTTAAAATAATATTATAATTATGGAAATTAAGAAAACACCTAAAGCAGATTTGGAGAACAAGAAATCGACTTGGATGCTTATTGGTTATGTTATTGTGCTTGCCTTTATGTTTATAGCATTTGAATGGACGAAGCGCGATATCAAGATTGATACAAGCCAGGCGCTTACTGATCTCTATTTTGAAGAAGAAATGGTTCCTATCACTGAACAGGAAGAAAAAGTAGCTCCTCCTCCTCCTGAAGTAGCTCCGATTAACGAAACGTTGGAAATCGTAGCGGATGATGCTGATGTGGAAGAAACAGTTATCGCCTCTTCAGAAGAAACAGGTAAGGCAGTAGAAGTAAAATATGTGCCTGTAACTGTTGTAGAAGAAGAACCGGAAGAACAAACCATTTTTGAGGTTGTAGAACAAATGCCTGAATTCCCGAATGGTGGTATGGCTGGTTTGATGCAATTCTTGAGCAAGAACATCAAATATCCGACTATCGCACAAGAAAACGGTACGCAAGGTCGTGTAACAGTACAGTTCGTTGTTAACAAGGACGGTAGTATTGTAGACGCCAAAGTCATAAGAGGTGTTGACCCGTATCTGGATAAAGAAGCACTTCGTGTGATTGGTACCATGCCGAAATGGAAACCTGGTATGCAGCGCGGTAAACCGGTACGCGTTAAATATACGGTGCCTGTAATGTTTAGATTGCAGTAATACGTTATCTATATAAAAAGGAGGCTGCTTTTGGGCAGCCTCTTTTTATTCCCACTATTCTCCTAAATTTACTATCATTATGTTTACAGCTTCCGAGCTTCTCGAAAATTTTAATTCTCATATTGCTGGCTTACAATTTACGCGTACTCCGAAAGGATTGTATGCTCCGGTAGAATATGTATTATCTATGGGTGGAAAAAGAATTCGCCCGGTGTTAATGTTGCTGGCTTATAATTTGTACAAGGAAGACGTGACCCGTATCTATGCTCCGGCCACAGGTATCGAAGTTTATCATAATTATACCCTTTTGCATGATGATTTGATGGATCGTGCGGATCGCCGTAGAGGAAAAGAAACCGTCCACAAAGTTTGGAATGATAATACTGCTATCCTTTCGGGAGATGCGATGTTGGTGCTTGCCTATCAGTTTATGGCAGAATGTCCTTCGGCTTTTCTGAAAGAGGTTATGGATCTTTTCAGTTTGACGGCACTTGAAATTTGTGAAGGTCAGCAAATGGATATGGAGTTTGAGCAGAGGAATGATGTAACTGCAGAAGAATATCTGGAGATGATTCGTCTGAAAACTGCCGTGTTGTTGGCGGCGAGTCTGAAGATTGGAGCTCGTTTGGGGGGCGCTTCGGTAGAAGACGCTGGTCGTTTATATGATTTTGGTATGCATATAGGTGTTGCCTTCCAGTTGAAAGATGATTTGCTGGATGTATATGGCAATGCTAAAGTGTTTGGAAAAAATATAGGTGGGGATATTCTCTGTAATAAAAAAACATATATGCTGATTAAAGCATTGGAGCATGCGAATGCGGATCAGCATAACCAGTTGAATAGCTGGATAAACGCAGAGACTTTCCAGCCGGCAGAGAAAATTGCAGCTGTGACGGAACTGTATGACCGGATTGGTGTAAAAGCAGTTTGCGAAAATAAGATATTGGAATATAGCAACCGGGCAATGGAAAGCCTTGCAGCTGTTAGTATTGCAGAAGAAAAAAAAGAAGAACTGAAAAAGATAATAGAAAATTTGATACACAGAGAAGTTTAATTGTGCTTTTTTGTAACTATGCCTTATAGAAGATTACCAAATACAGACCAGGCGAGAATACGGGCACTGAAAGCAGTGGTTGCAAAATCTGATACCCATAACCTCTATAATTTGGCAGTTTCTTTAAAGACGTTGACTGAAGCCCGGAATTTCTTGATGAGATTTGAAGCCGCCCAATCGTATTATGCCCAGTGCTTTGAACGTCAGTCGCAAGCAGGGCGTAAGCATCAGGCCAATGTAAAGATGGCTCGTCTGTATGTCTCTCATTTCATTCAGGTATTGAATCTGGCTGTTATTCGCTCGGAAGTGCGTGCAGCCCATAAATCTTATTATGGTTTGCCGGCTGATAGTTCAAATGTACCGGATTTATCGACGGAGGCAGCCTTGGTAGAGTGGGGGCGAAAAATTATAGATGGAGAAACCAAGCGAACTTCTCAAGGGGGGATTCCTATTTATAATCCTACTATTGCTAAGGTTAGAGTTCATTATGATATTTTTACAGATAGTTATGACCGACAGAAAAATTTGCAGGCTTTAACTGCCCGTAGTTTAGATTCTCTTTCTGCTATGCGAACTACTGCAGATGAATTGATCTTGGATATATGGAATCAGGTGGAAAAAAAGTTTGAAGATGTTTCTCCCAATGAAAAACGATTGGAATTATGCCGTGATTACGGGCTGATTTATTATTATCGTACTGGGGAGAAACGAATAGAAAAAGTAAACGAATGAGATTGATAGATACACATTCCCATCTTTTTTTGGAGGAGTTTTCAGAGGATTTCCCACAAGTTATTGAGCGTGCACGTGCTGCCGGAGTTACTCATATATTTATGCCCAATATTGACAGTACGACTATTGAAGCAATGCTGTCAGCCTGTAGCCTTTATAAAGGATACTGTTTTCCTATGATTGGTTTGCATCCTACTTCTGTCAATGCCAATTATGAAAAAGAATTGGAAATAGTTGCTCGCGAATTGAAGTTTTCTAAGGAATATGTTGCTATAGGGGAGATCGGCATGGATCTTTATTGGGACAAAACTTACCTGAAAGAGCAGCAAATAGTACTGGATAAACAAGTCAACTGGGCTTTGGAATATGATCTTCCTGTAGTAATCCATTGCCGGGATGCCTTTGATTATATATATAAGGTGCTGGAACCTTACAAAAAGACTCTTTTAAGAGGAATATTTCATAGCTTTACAGGAACGGCAGAAGAAGCCACCCGCGTATTGGAGTTTTCCGATTTCTTCATTGGAATTAATGGTGTGGTTACTTTTAAGAAGTCCCACCTTCCGGAAATTTTGCCAGGAATACCATTAGAAAAAATTGTTCTTGAAACAGATTCTCCTTATCTGACTCCAGTCCCGAATCGTGGTAGGAGGAATGAAAGTGCCTATGTGAAGGATACTTTGATGAAGGTTTCTGAAATTTACGGGATGTCTCCTGAGGCTGTTGGAGACGTTACTTCGGAAAACGCTTTAAAAGTGTTTGGAATGCTCAAATAACATCGGAAAGATTTTAAAGTTTATTAATTTTGAGATTTTATTAAAGATAAAACGGGGAGAATGAAGGGCAAGAACGAAAAAAAGAATACATTTGTAGCTGAAAACGCTTGTGGTTCGCATTTTTTTTGTAATTTGCAGCCGTTTTTGAAAGAGGCCTCTATTGGAGAGATGCTCGAGTGGTTGAAGAGGCACGCCTGGAAAGCGTGTATACCTCTAAAGGGTATCCGGGGTTCGAATCCCCGTCTCTCCGCAGGATGAAAGAAAAAACAAAAACAATAAATGAATATAATAAACAAATTAATTAATTAATCTTAAAAATTAGACACACAATGAAAAAGTTATTTGCAATTGTTGCTGTGATGGGAGTCTTAACATTTGGCTCAACTCAACTTGCTCAGGCTCAAGATGCTCCTGCAGCGGAACAAACAGAACAAGCTGCTCCTGCAGCTCAGGCAGCTCCTGCCGGTGATGCTACTGTAGAAGCAGAAGAAGGTGGTATTCACAAGGAAATTAAAACTAAGTTTATTGAAGGTACTGCATCTTTCATGAGTTTGGTTGCTATTGCTTTGGTTATCGGTCTTGCATTCTGTATTGAACGTATCATTTATTTGAGCTTAGCTGAAATCAACACAAAGAAGTTCTTGGCTGCTATTGAAGCTGCTTTGGAAAAAGGCGACGTAGAAGCAGCTAAAGACATCGCACGTAGTACAAGAGGTCCTATCGCTTCTATTTATTACCAAGGCTTATTGAGAATCGATCAAGGTCTTGACGTAGTTGAGAAGTCAGTCGTATCTTATGGTGGTGTACAAGCTGGTTATCTGGAAAAAGGTTGTTCTTGGATTACGCTGTTCATCGCAATGGCTCCGTCTTTGGGATTCTTGGGTACTGTAATCGGTATGGTGCAGGCATTTGATAAGATTCAACAAGTAGGTGATATTTCTCCGACGGTTGTAGCAGGTGGTATGAAAGTTGCCTTGATTACAACTATCTTCGGTTTGATCGTTGCTTTGATTCTGCAGGTATTCTATAACTATATCCTGTCTAAGATTGAGGCTTTGACCAGCGAAATGGAAGATTCTTCTATCACTCTGTTGGACATGGTTATCAAATATAACTTGAAATACAAAAAATAAGAGAAATGGCTAAATTATCATATAGAGTATCATATTATGTACTGTATGTTTTGTTCGCTGCTATTTTAGTGGTATTGGGCTTATTCTACTTTGGTGGAGATGCTCAGGGCGATGCAAAACTGATAGGTGTTGACCCCGAAATGTGGCAACCTGCACAGACAGATAGTCTGCTATACTTAATGTATGGTTTGTTTGTTTTGACTGTTATTGCAATGGTAGCTGGTTTTATTTTGCAGTTTGGTAGCGCATTAAAAGATAATCCTGTAAAAGCTCTGAAATCACTGGTAGGTGTTATTTTACTGGTTATTGTAATGATCGTTGCTTGGTCTATGGGTAGTGGAGAACAGATGAATATACCAGGTTATAGTGGAACAGATAATGTTCCGTTCTGGTTGAAGGTTACTGACATGTTCCTGTATACTATTTATTTCTTACTGGGAGCAACGGTTCTTGCAATGCTTTTCAGTAGTATTAAAAAGAAATTATCATAATCGATTGAGGGAACTCAATCTAATGGAGTAATTACAATGGCAAAAGGAAAAAGAAAAGTTCCTGATATAAACTCAAGTTCTACAGCGGATATCGCTTTCCTATTGTTAATCTTCTTCTTGATTACGACTTCTATGGATACGGACCGTGGTTTGGCAAGACGTTTGCCGCCACCACCCGAACAAGACCAAAAGAAGGACGATTCGGATAAGGTTAAGGAGCGTAACGTAATGACAGTCTTCCTGAACATGAACGATCAGTTGATGTGTAGTGGAGAATATGTTAGTATAGATCAGTTGAGAGATAAGGCAAAAGAATTCATTGCCAATCCGTATAATGATGAGTCTAAACCGGAAAAGCATGCGAAAGACATTCCCTTCTTCGGAACTATGCAGATTACGGAAAAGCATGTAGTTTCTTTGCGTTGTGACCGTGGTTCTTCCTATAAAGCATACTTAGCAGTTCAGAATGAATTGGTAGCTGCTTACAATGAGTTGAGAGATGAATTAGCTCAGGAAAAATTTGGAAAGAACTATGCTGCTTTGGGCGAAGACGAGCAAAAAGCAATTCGTGATGTATATCCTCAGAAAATCTCTGAGGCAGAACCTAAAAAGTACGGAGAAAAGAAGTAATGGGAAAATTTAATAAGACTGGTAAACGCGAAATGCCTGCGTTGAATACTTCTTCTCTGCCTGACCTTATCTTTACTTTGTTGTTCTTCTTTATGATTGTAACAACAATGCGTGAGGTAACATTAAAGGTTGAGTTTAAGGTTCCGCAAGCTACTGAGTTGGAAAAACTAGAAAAGAAATCTTTGGTTACGTTTATCTATGTAGGAAAGCCTACAGCTGAGTTCCGTAAGAAACTGGGTAATGAAAGTCGTATCCAATTGAACGACAGCTATGCTGAAGTTGCTGAAATCCAAGATTATATTATTGGTGAACGTGCCAGTATGAAGGAAGAAGATCAACCGCAGATGACTGTTTCTTTGAAAGTAGACCAAGATACGAAAATGGGTATCGTAACAGATATCAAAGAAGCTCTTCGTAAAGCTTATGCATTGAAACTTAACTATTCTGCGCAGCCGCGTCAGTAAGAAGTTAAATCAAACTATATAAATAAAGGGTGCTTATTTCGAATAGGCACCCTTTATTTTTTTATTCTTGTACGTTATATACTTCCCGATATATAGAGTTTTTTACTGTTTCAAAATCCCTTTCACACTCTAAATTTCCGTGTGCCATAAGTAGCATGGGTAAATAATCATCCCCGGGTCTGTATGGAGGCTGAAGATATGGTTTCTCCCAAAGAGTAAATCCTTGGCGCTTGTAGAAATTAATACGCCTTTGGGCCATTTCTTCTTCCGGCATTTCCACTTCCAGAACAATAGGATGTTGAAGCAACTCGCATAAATGATTTAAAACGTTCTTTCCATGTCCACCATTACGCTGGGCCGGATCAACAGCAAAGTGTTCTACGTAATAGAATTTGCCGAAATCCCAATAGGTAATGAATCCTACAGGAGTATCATGGTGGAAAATAATATTGTTATAGAAATGAGGTTTGCTATCAGTGTACAGGCGCAGTTCTTCTAACGGTCGGTATTCTTCAGGCGGGAAGGCGGCGGTTATTAACTGTTCCATGTATTCATACAAAAATCCATCAGCGGTGCTGATACGTTGAAGTCTGATCATAATGTTGGTCTTTAAAGTTTAGTTTCTCTTATTATTTGGTATAAAAATCAATGAGTCTTTGCAGTGATCGTTGGCATACCGGGCAGAATGTTGGATATTCATTGGTGCGCATACGGCAGTTATCAGCGGGACGGAATATGCCTTTGGCTGAATATCCACCTCCTTCATATACTCCTACCGGATACTTTGCCTGTTCGTTGACAGGGGTAGGAATAGGAGTACCTTTAATGAGCATGTCTTCCCATTTAGAAGCGAAATCGATACGGGTACTTATGTTTTGTTCCCAAGGTTCTATATCCAATGGGTAGGTATCTGTCATGACATCATCGTTGTAGAAATATTCATCGGCCAACCCTCCGAAACTGTGTCCGAACTCGTGTACAACTACCGGGCGGAACATTGGGTGATGAGCTGTAGTCAGGGTATAAGCATTATAGATGCCACCACCTCCATACTCTTCAGTATTGGCAAGAATAATAATGTGTTCATATGGTATTCCGGCCAAAGCATCGTGTATGGATTTGACACGACGGGTAGTCAGATAACGGTCAGAATAGAATGTACTGAAATGGGAATTAAAGGCTGTATGTTTCCATTCTCCCAAACGGGGGACACTCACCCCTGTGTCATCAGATGGGCTAGCAACAGCTACAATATTGAAGCGATCTTTCATACTCTTGAACGGCTCGTGTGAGAATAGGCTTTCACAGGCGATTTCCGCATCCTGATAGAATACGTTCATCTCTGCAGGAGTATATCCTTCGGCAAGAATGGCTACGTCGATGCACTTGTCAGTTTCACCATTCTTTAGCAGATATTTATGTGGAGTGATGTGTGCAGTTCCTTTCTGATGAATAAGTATATCATTGGGGCGTACAGTGTGCGTCAGATGTGTACGCACTTCTTTTCTCGGGCTTAACAGGGTGATCTCTATTTCCACAGGACGGAGCGGGTAGGGCAGTAAGAAGGTATTTTCAAATCCTTTGGTGACAGCCTTGGCTTCGTCCGTTTCCAGCCACTCTTGAAAGAGGGAAGAGAAAGAAGTAGTATAGATTGTCTTTCCACTTTCCAAATCCTTCATGATGATTTGTCCATTACCTTGCAAAGGTAATTCAGCTAAATGATGACGCCTTCCGGCCCATGATGGAAGTACGGACAGTTCATCCAGACATACATTCTGACGGGCAGCATTTCCTGTAAAGATGTAATCAATACGCAATGTTTTATCGGCAAAATACTCAGTGTAGTTTTGCGCATGGCCTATTGTAACCATCAGTAGGCACAATGCAAGTACAAGATATTTTTTCATAACAATCTAATTTTGTAGTTATAGGCAAAGATAATGCAAATTGAGCGCAGAACTTTCATGCTTGCATGAAAAAGTTATGCCGAGATGCAGCTTATCTTCTTTTCACCCTGTTTATCGTAACTGTGGGTTTATTCATTTTTTAGCAAGAAAAGTAATAAATCGTATTTTTATTGGGAAAAATTTCGCTAACTTTGCACATTATCGTATGAGAATACGGTGAAGCAATCGTTATTTATTAATCATAAAATTAGAAATGGGACATCATCAATTGGATACTTTAGACGAGCAAATACTGAAATTGATTGCAGATAATGCCCGTATTCCTTTCCTGGAAGTGGCGAGAGCTTGCAATGTTTCCGGTGCAGCCATACATCAACGCATACAAAAATTGACGAATTTAGGTATCTTGAAAGGTTCGGAGTACGTCATCGATCCGGAAAAAATCGGTTATGAGACTTGTGCCTATATTGGCATTTATCTGAAAGATCCGGAATCTTTTGACGCAGTGACAAAGGCACTTGAAGCTATTCCCGAAGTTGTGGAATGTCACTTTACGACGGGTAAATATGATATGTTTATTAAACTTTACGCACGCAATAACCACCATTTGCTGAGTATTATCCACGATAAATTACAGCCGTTGGGGTTAGCGCGCACAGAAACACTAATATCCTTCCATGAAGCCATAAAACGGCAGATGCCAATCATGGTGGAGGTGGATGAAGATTAGGAATTACTTACGGATATAATCCACAAATGCATAAGGGCAGGGATGTTTCTCGTCAACAAGATGAGATTCCCTGCTTTTTTCATGCCATATTCTGGACTCTACAGCTGGGAAGTAAGCATCTACCTGAGGTGCTTCTGCATCGATTTCCGTCAGGCAAAGCATGTCTGCCAATGGCATTGCCTGTTTATATACACTTGCTCCGCCGATAATATATACTTGTTCCTCAGGTTGACAGCTTTGCAAAGCTGCTTCGAGGGTAGGGAATACTTCTGCACCGGGGCATTGAGTCGCAAGATTGGATGAAAGCACCACATTCCTTCGGTTGGGCAGTGCGCCTTTAGGCAGGGACTCGAATGTTTTTCTTCCCATGATGATGGTGTTTCCTGTGGTCAATGCCTTGAAACGTTTTAAATCATTGGGAAGCCAGAATAATAATTTATTTTGGAAACCGATTCCTAAGTTGCGGTCTACGGCGGCGATGATACTAATCATGATTGGATGTATGATTTGTTAAACAGAAACTTTACCTGCTATATGTGGATGCGGATCGTAATTTACCAATTCGAAATCTTCATATTGGAAGTCGAAGATGCTCTTCACGTCCGGGTTTATCTTCATTTGCGGCAACGGCCGTGGTTCGCGGGAAAGTTGCAGTTTGACCTGCTCCAGATGATTCAGATAAATGTGCGCATCACCGAGCGTATGAATGAAATCCCCTGCTTTCAGCCCGGTCACTTGTGCCATCATCTGCAACAGTAGGGCATAAGATGCAATGTTGAAAGGTACACCGAGAAAAATATCCGCACTTCGTTGATAGAGTTGGAGGCTCAACCGTCCGTCTGCCACATAGAATTGAAAGAAAGCATGACAGGGAGGAAGATTCATGTTGTTAATATCTCCCACATTCCAAGCGCTGACAATGATGCGGCGGGAATCCGGATTATGAAGAATTGTTTCTACAGCCTCACTGATCTGATCGATGGAACCACCTTTGTAGTCAGGCCAGGAACGCCATTGATAACCGTAAATATGTCCCAGATCACCATTCTCATCCGCCCATTCGTTCCAAATGCGAACACCATGATCTTGCAGATACTTGGCATTGGTATCTCCATTCAGGAACCATAGCAATTCATATATAATCGATTTCAGATGCAGTTTTTTGGTGGTGAGGCAGGGAAAGCCATCATCCATATTGAAGCGCATTTGATGTCCGAATACGCTGATTGTACCGGTTCCGGTACGGTCTTCCTTGTGTACGCCCTCGGTTAATACCCGATTGAGCAAGTCTAAATATTGTTTCATGATTGCAGATTACGAATTATAAACAACAAAAGGGACAATCTTTTTTTTGCCTCGCCAAAGGTAACTAAACTTCGGCAGATAGCATCGAATAATTTTCAATTAAAAATTAGAGGAACGGCGGTATAATTAAAGGAACGGTGTCATTAAGTTACCCACCCAACCTACAAACTTCTTCCATCCTGAACGCTTTTTCCAAACTTCGGGAGTCAATAGCGTACTATTCTTTTTATCCCGTTCAAACATATCATTCAACTGGTGAGTGATTGTAGGATCGAAAATAAACGCATTCGTTTCAAAGTCATATCGCAGACTGCGGCTATTCAGATTAGCCGTACCCACAGTACAGAAATTCCGGTCTACCATCATAATCTTGGAATGGTGGAAGCCTCCGTTAAAGAGATAAACTTTTGCCCCTTTCTTCATCAGCTTGTGTACGATATAGAAAGATGCTTCCGGGGTGAAAGGAATATCAGAAACGGCAGGTATCATGATTTCCACTTCAGTACCTTTTTTTAATGCATATTTAATAGCCTTCCGGATGGATTTGGTCGGTACAAAGTAGGGGTTCACAATCTGTATGCTATGTTGCGCTGCTCCAATGGATGCTGCATAAGCGTGACTGATGGAGCGGGGAGTTTCCCTTGGTGTACGGTCTACTATGGCTATTTCTTCGGCTATACTGTCGGGGAGTTGCGGTATATCCGGAAAGTAAACGGGGCCGCCGACGTGCTGTTTAGTCTCCTGGTTCCACATAGTGAGGAAGATACCTTGCAGATAGCGCACTGCATCTCCTTCGATACGCATGTGCATGTCGTGCCATTGACCGATTTTGGGCAGTCCCGTGATGTAATAGTCGGCTATATTCATACCACCGGTATATCCTATTTTGCCGTCAATCACTACGATTTTCCTATGATCGCGATGCATGGCATGATTGATCCATGGGAAGGTGATCGGGTCAAATTTCACTATTTCAATGCCCCGGTCACGGATTGCTTTCAGGTGATGTTTCTTTAATGGTTTGTTATTAGACCAGTTACCGAAAGCATCGAAGAGAGCACGGACTTCCACACCTTCCTGTACTTTTTCAGCCAGTAAGTCGAACAGGGCATTGGCTATGGAGTCATTGCGGAAATTGAAGTATTCCAGATGAATGTGATGTTTGGCGTGGCGTATTTCTTCGAAGAGATCCAGAAACTTCTCCCGTCCGCTCATCAGAAGCTTTACTTCATTGTTGGCGGTAACCGGAATGCCTTGTTGTTGTAGATAATGCATCACGAGCGAGTCACTGGTGGCGACTTGCGCGTGAATATTTCCTATAAAGAATAATGCAGATGATAATATGATGAATAATATTCTTCTCAAAACTTCTTACGCTTAGTTAGTTTTTCTAATTGAGTCGACAAAGATACAATTTATTGATGAGAAATGTTTGCTCAGTTAAAAAAAATTAGCCCTTGACCTGCAAAATGCAGGCAAGGGCTAACTAAATTATTGTAAGGGCAAACGGATTTATTGCAAGAATAAATGAGCTTTATGCTAAAGAACAAATCTTGCGATATCCTAAGTAGACCAATACTACTGCCACTATAATCAGTGATTTGGGATCTAGTTCCGCTGCACCGCTTTGTATGGCGCTGGTGAAAGTTTCGCGTAAGGCCCCCAGCACCAGCTGCAAGCCGTCGAGAACAAAGAACAACACTACGGCAAGCGTAAAACAGAACAAGCTCCACAACTGCGAAATCCGGTAATACCGGTCGGGCAGGTGGTGCATCACGCGACGGCTGAAGCCGTTATCTTCTATCTCTTTCCGATTGTCAGAGAAGAACTGCTGCAAAAGTTTATCATCAGTTGTTTCCGTCATAACCATTTTGTTTTAAGTAGGTAGCCATTTTTTCTTTCGCCCGCGAGAGGTGGCTTTTGACTGTTCCCGCCGGGCATCCCGTGATACCTGCAATCTTTTCGATGCTCTGATCTTCCATATAGAACAAGGTGATACAGGTTCGTTCCATTTCTTTTAGTGTCGCCAGCGCCCGGTAAACGTCCATCTGTTGTCCTACGTCATCTTGGCTGGTGTTCCAGCGGGTATCCACTTCCCGGGTGTCGAGGTCGGCTGTCTCCTTCCGACTGCGAAGATAATCATAAAATACATTATATGCAATACGGTAGAGCCAGGTGGAGAAATTGGACAGGTTTTTGAATGAAGCCAGGTTGGTGTAGGCTTTGATAAACGTGTCCTGCGCCAGGTCGTCACTCAACTCGTTGTCGCCGCAAGTCAGATTGAGGAAGAACCGTCGCACGGGCGACTGGTACTTTTTCACTAACTGGTCGAAGGCCCTGGTGTTGCGAAACACCACGACCTGTGCGACTAACGATATGTCATTGAGTTGGCTCATCTCTCCCGGTTGTTCTTTTTATTAGAGTCTTGCGTATAATAGATAACTAATTGTCCGAATCCGGTGAACATGATCAGCAGTCCGACGCAGCCCACTCCGAAGTTCCCGGTAATGGCCCAGAGGAAGATGAACAATCCGATGCCGATGAAGATGTTTTTGATACCTTTGGTACGGATATCTTCTGTTTTCTCCGCATTCTTGAAGAAGTCTTCAGGCAGTTGTTGACCGCTCGAAAGTGCTTGTTCTGCAAGGCGGTATTTGGCTTTTCGATTTTTGTAATTGAAGAAGAATACCGTAAAGACGATGAGTAGCGGCAGACCGAAGATGAAGACAATGGCAGTAACTGAAATGATGGTTTCAGAGGTTTTGCCACCTAAATCGAAGTCCCAGTTCCAACCACTGCCGTTGTGGTGTTTCCATCCTTTATCGCTTTTGCCGTCTGAGCTACTGCCTTCGTAGGTCATGATGCTGAGCGTATCGGTTACTGTCTTTCCGTCGATGGTAGTATCGCGCAGTTCAATCACGCGTTTTTTGTTCCCCAGACTGTCGTTTTCTGTAACCGTTCTGTTTTTTGCCTGTACCAGTGAACATAATGTCATGGCGGCGATGAGTGCTAAAATTATCCGTTTCATAATCATATTTTGTTTTATCTTTTATTGTTTCTTTGTGTGTTAGACGTATCATGCCAGTTAGAAAGTTGCAAAGAGACGATATTTTTTTTAGAAAATCGGTATTATCTGAAAGTATTTGCAGACATTTTAGATGTAAAGGGGGATGTGGGATTGATTCTTTCCGGTGCAACAATGAACTATATTCCCATTAGGACTGAACATACTTCCCACTACGACTGAAACCACTTCCCACTACGACTGAACTAGTGTTTCACTACGACCAATCTTAGTGGAACACCAAGTCGGCTATCACACAAGAAGTTACGTTCTTCAGTTCACTCCTACATAATGCATATCAGAAAAAGAAATGAATAAAGTTACGAGCTACAGAAATGAAGCAAATGGGTACGCGGACGACGCGGATAAGGCGGACGAACGCGGATTTAAAAAGCTGCGCTATACTATTAATAAATTAAAGTCCGCGTTCGTCCGCCTTATCCGCGTCGTCCGCGTACCCATTTAATTCATAACCCTACAAAAATGGATCAGTTTTATTTAATAATAATGTAATATCAGACTTCTTGTACTCATAAGATGTAGGTATTTTGCTTTATATCCGGTTAAAACAACTAAATCCGGTTGCTTCTTATTGTAATTAGTGTTACTTTCGCAAATCTATATTAAAACGCTTTTTGGAGAAGTTACGGAATATATTGAAATGGTTCCTTCCTTTATTATTTATCGCATATTTAGGAGGTATTACACTGTTTACTCACTCGCATGTGGTAAATGGGGTAATTATTGTACATTCCCACCCGTTCAAAGGTGAACATAGCCATACGGAAGCGCAGGTTGAAACGATATTCTTCCTTTCTTCTTTTGTAGCTTCTTCTCTACCTGCTATTCTTTTTGCCGCATCGGCTTTCCTTATTTTATTGCGTGTACTGAGTGTTCCGGCTGTAGAACATACCAAGTGCGTGCGAGTTCGTTGCGGCATCAGTCTGCGTGCACCACCTGTAGTTCATTGACAATAGGAATTCCCCTTATTAAAAAATCCATTAAAAATTAGAACTACATGAAAAAATATATCTTTTTCGTGGTGGGAGTGATGTGTACATTGCTCTCCCACACCGCTTATGCAATTGATTTAAATAAATCTGACGCCAATATCATTGGCCACATATTAGAGAAAAAAACAGGAGAACACCTTCCTTATATGACAGTAGCCCTGAAAGGGACCACTATCGGAACTATGACCGATGGTACCGGACATTATTTTCTGAAGAACCTTCCGGAAGGTGAGTTCATACTCTCCGTCAGTGCCGTAGGTTATAAACCACAAGAACGAAAAGTAACCCTTAAACGGGGTAAGACGCTGGAAGAAAACTTCGAACTGGAAGAAGATATGGTAGCCCTGGATGGCGTAGTTGTTACAGCCAATCGTAATGAAACCGCTCGCCGACTGGCACCTACCTTGGTAAAGGTCGTTACTCCGAAACTATTCGACATGACCAATTCGCATACCTTGTCGCAAGGTCTCGTCTTCCAGCCGGGCGTACGTGTAGAAAACGATTGCCAGAATTGTGGCTACTCACAGGTACGTATCAATGGTATGGATGGGAAATATACACAGATACTGATTGATTCCCGTCCCATCTTTTCTGCATTGGCAGGCGTCTACGGCTTGGAGCAGATTCCCGCTAATATGATAGAGCGTGTGGAAGTGGTACGTGGAGGCGGTTCGGCTCTTTTCGGCTCTTCGGCCATTGCCGGAACAGTGAATATTATCACGAAAGAACCTCTCCGCAACTCAGGTTCGTTTGCCCACTCTATCTCCAATTTTGATGGCTCCGGTTCGTTTGACAATAATACTACGCTTAACCTTTCCCTGGTATCTTCGGATAACAAAATGGGAGCTTACATCTACGGGCAGAACCGCCACCGTTCGGCATGGGATTCCAACGGTGACGGTTTTTCCGAATTACCCAAATTGAAGAACCAGACAGTAGGCGTGAACGCTTATTATAGGCTGAGCCCCTATTCCAAGTTGAATCTGGAATATCATCACATGGAAGAGTTTCGCCGTGGCGGTAACCGCTTTGATCTGCCGCCTCACATTGCCGAAGATGCCAATCTGAATGGTTCCGGCGAACCCGGACTGGTGGAGCAGATCGAACATTCCATCAATACGGGCGGCTTGAAGTTCGGTGCCTTCTCTAAGGATCAGAAGCATGCGTTCAATGCATACGCCTCTGCCCAGCATATCGTGCGCGACAGTTATTACAGTGCCTATGGGCATACCACCGATTTCACCGGCGTATTGGGCGCCCAGTATATCTATCATTTTGATAAGCTCTTCTTCATGCCTTCCGACTTGACGGGTGGAGTAGAATTTAATCATGATAATCTGGACGACAAAGCAACGGATATGCAAAAATATCGGGATGCCGCTTTGGCGGAAGATCCCACTGCAACAGGAGACCGTCTGCAACAGTTGATTGATAAGTATACACCCGATCCCTTGAAACAGATTGTGAACATTGCGAGTGCCTATGTGCAGAATGAATGGAAAAGCGAGCAGTGGAGTTTTCTGATAGGCGGACGTCTGGACAAGAATAGCATTATGAGTAAAGCCATTTTCAGTCCCCGTGCCAATATCCGCTACAACCCTACGCAGGACATAAATATCCGTTTCAGTTATGCTGAAGGTTTCCGTGCTCCGCAGGCTTTCGACGAAGACTTACATATTAGTAATGTGGGAGGCGGGTTGATTTCCATCGTTCGTGCTAAGGATCTGAAAGAAGAACGTTCGCGCAGCGTGAACGCTTCGATGGATTGGTATCATTACTTCGGTGATTTCCAAGCAAATTTGTTGATAGAAGGTTTCTTCACGAAACTCTCCGATCCGTTTGTACTGACAGCACCGATAGAAGATCCGAACGGTAGTGGATATCTGATACAAACCCGTGTCAACGGTTCCGGTGCAAAGGTGTATGGTGGTACATTGGAAGGAAAGATCGCTTGGCGTGATAAAATCCAGTTGCAGGCGGGACTGACCGTGCAACGCAGTCTGTACGATTCTCCCGAGGAGTGGAGTGCAGACAAGGAACATTTGTCGGATGAAGAACGCCATAGCGACCGGATATTGCGTACCCCCGATGTTTATGGTTACTTTACTGCCACTTTCAATCCTACAAAAGCATTGTCTGTAGCCCTGAACGGTAATTATACCGGGCAAATGTATGTGCCTCATTTGATGTCCGAAGTGGATGGTACGGCAGACCTGTTGGTGAAAAGCCCGGATTTCTTCGAACTGGGTGCCAAGGTAGCTTATGATATAGATTTTTCCGGCATGTGCCTGCAATTCAATGTGGGAGTACAGAATATCTTCAACTCCTATCAGAAAGATTTTGATAAAGGAGCCACCCGCGATTCCGGTTACATTTATGGTCCGGGAGCGCCTCGTTCCTACTTTGCGGGAGTCAAGCTTAGTTTTTAGTGCCCGGCGGGTTTGCCTTGTATTGCCTTTTTATGTTACCTTTGAGGAAGATAAGCTGCATCTCAGCATAACTTTTTCATGCAAGCATGAAAGTTATGCATTCGATTTGCATTACCTTTGCGGAAATAATAACAAACAATTTGGCACATGGACTTACCCGTATCTTTTGCAGACCGTACACGTTCCCTCCTGGGAGATGAAGAATATAATAAACTGACAGACGCTCTGAATGACGAGCAGCCTGTAAGTATCCGGCTGAATGAAGAAAAACTACCCAATTCTTCATTCAGTCTTTTTCATACCTCTTTCGGGCGTGTGCCCTGGTCAGCAACAGGTATCTACCTTGACCGTCGATTGACGTTTACCTTCGATCCGTTGTTTCATGCCGGATGTTACTATGTGCAGGAGGCATCTTCCATGTTTGTGGAGCAAGTATTAAAGCAGTATATCGGTGAAACGCCTTCCGTGATGCTTGACCTTTGCGCCGCTCCCGGTGGAAAATCTACTCATGCCCGCAGTGTATTGCCTACAGGCAGCCTGTTGGTAGCAAACGAAGTAATTCGTAACCGTTCGCAAATCCTGGCGGAGAATCTGACGAAGTGGGGGCATCCTGGTGTGGTTGTAACCAATAACGATCCGGCAGACTTCGCTGATCTGGAAGACTTCTTCGATGTCATACTGACCGATGTTCCCTGTTCCGGTGAAGGTATGTTCCGTAAAGATCCCGTTGCCGTCAGCGAGTGGAGTCCGGAGAATGTGGAAATCTGCTGGCAACGTCAACGACGTATCATCTCCGATATATGGCCCAGTCTGAAACCGGGCGGATTGCTTATCTATAGCACTTGCACGTATAATACGCAGGAAGATGAAGAAAATATCCGCTGGATGCGTGATGAATTCGGTGCAGAGATACTTCCGGTAGATGCTCTGACAGCGTGGAACATTACCGGAAACTTGCTTGCTGGTGAAGATTTTCCTGTATATCGTTTTCTGCCTCACCGTACAAAGGGTGAAGGTTTTTTCCTTGCCGTACTTCGTAAACCGGAGGAGGGTAGTCTGCAAACCGGGTATAAATCAACTTCTGCACAAGGAAAGAAAAAGATGGCTTCCAGTGTTTCCAAAGAGCAACTGGCCGTTGCTCGGGGTTGGCTTCTTTCTCCGGATGATTATGAACTTTCAGTAAACGGAACGAATATCACGGCTTTTCCAAAAGAATATCTGCCGGAACTGTCGTCTTTGCAGCAATCTCTTCGTGTCATTCAGGCGGGTGTTGCCCTTGCCGAAATGAAGGGGAAGGACTTGATTCCTAATCATGCCCTTGCCATGAGCCAAATACTGCGTGATGATACTTTTCCCCATGAAGAAGTGTCGTATGAGCAGGCTATTGCTTATTTGCGTAAAGAGGCGATCGTGCTTTCCGCAGAAGCTCCACGTGGATATGTGTTGTTGACTTATAACTATATTCCTTTAGGTTTTGTGAAGAATATAGGCAACCGCGCTAATAATCTTTATCCGCAAGAGTGGAGGATACGTAGCGGATATTTGCCGGAAGAGATATTAATCTTATCAGGGAAGTACAACCTATAGGTAGTTGGGCCATTGCCTAGTAATAGTTAGGTAACTACTACTAGGTAGCTGACCAACTACTACTAGGTAAGTTTAAACAGTGTTTAAGAACCTTTTGAATGCTCATCTATAAATACCTTTTGTCTATTTATCTCTTCTATCAATTCACTGATGGAGGTTTGTAAATTCCGTACGGCCGAAGCATATTGTTGGGGGATATTACGTGCTGTATGGAGTAAACTGTCCGCTGCAATGGCTGTTTGTAGGGCTTTGTCCACTTTTCCACACATCTCCTTTGCACTCTTTCGGGGTTTCAATCCGTTTTTGCGATAAAGGATAAAGTCGCTGAGGAGATCACACCCTTGGTTCTGAAGTTTTATTGTCTTGTTATAAATGTCATATACTTCACGCTGGCGATATACGCCAATGTTTGCTTGTGTCAGTTGCAGGTAGTATTGGGTAAGCCTGTTGGCCTGCCCATTTCTCAGCACACGGTCACAAGCAGAGATTAGCTGATTCAAACGTGGTTGTCGCAGATACTTTTGTATAGAATCGTTAAAGTTACAGAACGGATTTTCCGGTTTTTGTTGAAAAGTTCCTTTGTCGAATTCCTGATAGGGGTAAGGATAAGCCAGCAACTGCCATATAGGATCGTAGGGCATGTGTGTCTGAATCGATTCTTCGGCCGGTACATGGCAATATTTCATGCTTTGCGCCTGTACAAATTGGTAATTATCTATATATCCCATCCCGAATGTCGGGTCGTACAGATACCATTGCGCGCCGATCTTAGCGGCACACCAATCATGCGGTTCGGGCATGACGACGCCGGCTTTGCTTCTGGTATAACCATTGATGACAAAAGCGGGAATCCCCATCTTTTCAACGATTCTCGTAAAAAGCAAAGCGAATTGACGGCAGACACCTTCACGGGTGAGCAGTGTATTCTTCAGTTCTTGCGCTTCGCTATAAACTTCATTACGGGAAGTAAAGGTGGTATAGACATTGTAGCTCAAGTTAGAAGTAATCCAGGTATACACGGCCTGCACCTTACTTTTCTCTTCGTCATAATGACTGTCTATATACAACGCAAGCGAGTCGACAGAATAGGTATATTCTTCAGGAATCTTTCCGGGAGCAAGGGCGGGCATTGCAGTGGACGATATCGTCCGGCCATATACTATACTTGTAGAGATGCACAGTAACAATACTCCTAAACATGAATATAATCTTTCTTTCATGGCTTTTGTTTTTTAGTTCTTGTCGAAGACTTGTATCCAAATGATGCCATAGCCGATATATTTACGAATAGACTCCTGCTTCAGGCTTTTCAGATTGGTACGTTCACTCGTCCCTTTGCTCAATACAGTTTCTACTTTCCCGTCTTTTATTATGAGCAGATAGGAGCGTTCAGGCATGATAACCTTTTTGAGTGAACCATACATTAACCTGCCGTCTTCTTTCATGGCACTCAGATAGATCATGGCACTTTCGTAAGTTTCCATGGCAAGCAAATCAGTCAGTACTCTGCGGGTGCTTTCCGAAATGCCTGTCCAGGGGGTGGGGACTTCAACCTGTGCGGTTTGTTCTTCTGTTGCTTTCTCCTCTGTCGCTGTCTGAGCTTCATCTGCCGATGATTGTGACATATCGGGCTTTTCAGTGGAAGAATGTTTGGAATCGGCGATAGGGAGCATTTTGAGTATCAGTGCCGCGGTATTTTCATCCACGTTGTAAACTTTTTCTTTTTGAATATGCGGGTCTTGCGGAGTGACGGGTTGCCCTGTTTGTTGCGCCACAATTTGGATAATACTATCTGTTTCAGCGACTGAAGGCGTATCTGCCAAGGTGTCCTCAACAATTGGGGCGGCGGCAAGTGCGGGTTGTGGTGGAGTGGTCACTGCATTGGTCGCAGTATTGGTGGCAGCTTCAGTCTTGGTTGGTATTTTTATCAGGCTGCTTTTGGGTACATAAGTAAACACTTTGAACAAGGGACCATTGGTGTATTCCATAAACAGTTTTTGCTTTTCAGCTTTTGCCCAGATATTCTTCATTTCCTCTTTTCCTTTCTGGTGTTCGGCCATCAAGCTTATGGCAGTGGCATGCAATTTTTCGCCAACTGCCAGTTTGGCCTCGGCGAAATCCGTCGTGCTGCTGGATTCGGCGTATACATACTTTTCGCTCAGCTTGATTTCACGCACTTTACTCCTTATGGAATCGTTTGATGTATTCTGAGTGAAACCGGTAGTTGCTGCAAGGATAGTGATAAATGTTAATATTGTTTTCTTCATGATATAGTATTTAATTTGTTACTACTTCTTCATAAATGAAGGTTATAGAGCCGGCCTCTCTGCCTATAACATTTCCATTCTTATCCGTTTCTATACAAGTTTCGATTAGTTTGGTTATATAGCTGTCTTCGTCAGCTTCAATTGTGTAAGTGCATCGATATGTATGACGGGAGTTTGTATCATATTCTATCGTTTCAATAGGAATCCCGTTTGTCTTTGTTCCCAAATAAGATTCTGGAAGATATGCTAATGACATTAACTCGGTTTCAAAAAGAAGATATGCTGACATTGGATATTTGTAAGAATCAGAGTTTGCAGAATACTTTAGTGTGACATTCTCCATAGTTTCCATCGTTGTCTGGTCTAAAACCTCAGAACTTGTTATTCTCCCGTTTTCCCATTGGTTGTTTTGTATCCAATTATCTTGTGGGGCTTGGGGACACGACAATGCTATTTGAGTCAGATATCCGTTTGTATATGAGCATTGAGTTGTGTGTATGTGATCAGCTTCATATTGGTCTATTATTTGGGTTATTCTATTGTTTCCATCTATATTACAAGTTGTATGGCAGATATAATCTCCATTATTGTCTTCAACGACTTTAATATTTTGCTCTGAATACGTTAAGCTTTCGGTATAGGTGTTAGGTGAACCTTCTTCATTCATTGTATCCATAATCAGTTTAGAGAGTCTTCCTTTTTCATCGTAATAGAACTCAATTTGATACGGAAGGCTAAAACCATATATTGCATTATCTTGCACTTCGCTTTCCAATAACTCAAAGATATGCTTTTTAAGTCGCTTTGTTGTAGTGACGGTGGGTGTTGTATGGATAGTTCCATCTTCATCTATATAGAACGTGTAGTTGTATCGAATCCCCGACTTCCATTCGATAGTTTCCGGAAACTTATAAGACAAAGGCGTGGCATCTCCAACAATAATCTCAATGCCTGTATTTCCCGCACTCGTTGTTTGTGGAGGAAGAATCGCTTTATAGCTATTTGTTCCGTTGTAAGCGGCAATCACTGACTTGCTTGTCTCACCGTTCCCGGCAAAAGTGGCGGTTGACAAATTTACGGCGGCGGTGGCAGAGACATTTGTAATCTTTACGCTGACATTTCCTGCCGGTGCTTTTGCAAAAGAAAGATTTATCACAACGCTTGACAGGCAATGACTGAACATTAGGGTAGGAGATTGGTTGTCAGTAAGGTAAGTGGAGGCCATCATCAAGTCGGACTGGGTGTAATTGCTTCCTGTCGCTTGATCCTCTTTCACTTGAAAATTGAATTTTGCATCAGCCGCTTCGCTATATGGATAGACCGCTACGTATGAGAGTTGGCTTCCATCTGTGGGTTGCTTAATTATATTTTGCTCGTCCGCAGTGAATTGTTGGTTCTGAAAGCTGTACTTTCTGTTGTGGGCGTATTCTTCTCCACTGAATCCAGTCTCGTTCTTGAAAGCAAAGACACTGATTGCATCGTTTGCTTCGAATGATTCTTCTGTGGCACGTGTGTGGTTTTCTCCGATAGAAGCAGTGAAACATACTCCGTTTGAACTTGTCAAGATGTTCTCTTCGTTTTGACTGCATGCGGTAAGGAGTGCTGCTATAACCGCCAGGGGGAAATATTTTGGTTTTAAAGATGTTTTCATGATGAAGCTGTTTTATCTTATTACTCAATATTCTCATAGGTAAAAGTATAGGTAGTATAGTTATTATAGCTATCCTCTACTACAAGTTTTGTAACATAGTCATCGGCATCGGTTTCGTACGTATTGGTTTCAGTAACAGGAGGATCTCCTAACCAAATGCACTTCGTTTGTGCCGGTAAATATTCCATTCCATTTCCAAAATATGTATTTGGCAAAGGGAAAAAGCCATCTAACACTGTTTCGCAGAAGATGCCGACTATCATTCCACAAACACTAAAGGGTGCTTTGTAACCAGCTGTTGAAGTATAGTTTATGGTTGAATAATGGTTTTCATCTATCCACATTTTTGTCATCTTTCCATCTGTCCATTCAAAGAGGTGGGAATATACACTGCCCTCCGTATTGCGTGTCAATGTTGTCAAGTATCCATTGGTGTAAGAAAGGGCTGATTCTGAAGTAGGTTCACCTGAGGTAGAGTCATTGATTTTAATGACTAATCCTTTATCATCCAATGTGTATACATATCTACTTGTCCTGGTGTATGGATTTTTGTCAGTTTCTACAATATACTCTTTATTTTCAGCTATAATAGTATTGGCTATATAAGAAATCTTAGTGGAATCACTTCCGGTTGCAACACCATAGGTAGGTCCACTACAGTCTATAAGTCGTCCTTGCTCATCATATTTGTAATTATATGCATTTCCATCAAGTAATTCTCCCGCTGACCAGCCTTCCCATATCATCTGTTTCACTCGTTTCTTGACATCCTTTTCCTCCTGATTCCAAGGATTAATACTGCTTGAGAACACAATCTCCCTACCGGCAGAAACCTTCAAATTATACGTATATCGGCAACCGGATGCCAATTGTAAGTCGCGTGGTACTTTCCATGTATATTCTTTTCCCGCAGTGGTGTGAACAACCATGAAGGAAGTTCCCGTTGCAATAGTCTGCGGAGGCAGGAGAATTTTGTAACTTCCATCATCGTTGCGATAAGGCAAGAGACCGGATATCATTTCACCTGCCCCCTCATACGTGTTGTTACTCAGATCAATGGAAACATTTTTCTGCACATTATTCACTGTAATGGAGACAACTTTCTCTTCTGCCTCCTCAAACGAACATTTAAACTTTACGCAAGCAAGGCGATGATAAAAAGAAAGTGCCGGATTCTGTTCCGTGGTCAAGCTTGTGGAGGCTGTCATCAAGTCGCTGGTTCCATAGGCGGCTGCCGTGCTTTGGTCTTCCGCCACTTCGAAGTTGAAAGTCGAAGCCGCTTGCTCGCAATAGGGATAGATAGCCCAGAAAGCCAGTCCGCCATTTGTAGGGTAGGCAATGCCTTCTTCTGCCGCAGGGCGGAAAGCACCGTCGGAATAACTATACTTCACGTTAGCTGCATAAGCATCTGCCAAGAATCCCTGATTGTCCGTAAAAGCAAATACGCTGATGTTATCTCCCGGTTCAAAAGCCTGTTCGGTTACTCTGGTTGCCGGCGAGGCGATGCGGGCACTGAAGCGAATGCCATTTTCGTTGCGAAGTTGCATACCCTCTTCAGTCTGCGAACAAGAGACGAATGCCAAGAAGCAAGCGTATCCCATCATCCATTTTATAATGTCTTTTTTCATTAATTTATCCTCCTGATCATTTATTTCAATATTCCACCTTCTTCTCCTTTGTCCTCCCAGTCATTGATGTCACCATCCGGCTTAGGATCTTCCTGCGTCTTGACGGTGGCTGTATTGCTGTAAATTATTCCCCCGGATGTTTGCAGATAAGCTCTGATTGCATATTCGGTAGCCGGAACCAAATTGTCGACCTTCGTGCTGAAAACTCCGTCCACAACGTCATCCACCGGAACAGTAACAGTATTATTCCCATTCACTACAGGGGTGGTAACATCCGAATAACAAAAGCCTTGTCCTTCTATGACGACATCTTTCCCAGCACCGGGCGAAAGAATAGAAGAAGACACAGAGAAAGAATGCGTGGTGCAATCCTCAATTATGATGTCCGATAAAGCCAGCTCATACTCTCCATCCAAACGGATGCTGCAAACTTCTCCATATCCGGCCTGTCCGTTTACGTTAATGGCATAAGCACGCATATAGTATGTGGTGTTGGGTTTTAAGTCTATCAATGAGACAATCGGTTCATTTTCATCTTTGAAAGGAACGGATTTGTGCAGTCCCTGCACTGTGGGGGTGTTATTAATGTCCCAGCAGAATCCCATTTCTGCAATCGCGCTCTCACCGGCGGCAAGTAGCCACGCCTCCGCCTGTACGGTGGGAGTGTTGCCGTAGGGTAGGGCGGTGACGGTGGACATGACGGGTATGGTCGTTTTCTCCATGGAAATAAATAGAGCAGGCCCGTAGCCTATATCCACACTATTGATGCCATACGGGCGTATCACGTACTCCCTGCCCGGTCTCAGGTTTGTGATGCGGGCTTTGATTTCCTGCGGATTTCCGGTTTCTATGATTTGAATGTCTTTGCTGTCTCTGTCCTCGTACGGCAGATCGTTTTCCGATGTGGCAAGCTTATAGCAGAAACCTTTGGAGAAAAGCCCTCCATCTGTACCTTTATCTATCATCGGTACGGAAAGAACAAGGCTTTTGCAATCCTGCTCTTCTATTCGGATTCTATCAAAGACTGGCGGACATTCCTTATAGGTTTGAAATTCATTCACTTTCTCGCTCGCCAAAAAGCTGAAGTCGTTGGCGGCAAATGTCTGATAATAGTAATGTGTGTCAGAATTCAGATTCTTTAGCCATAGGGTGAACTTATTTCCTGATTCTACTGTTCCTGATTCTATTGTATCTGCTTCTGCCATACTTGAGTAGAGTGAAAGTAAGATACCGCATCGCTTTACAGAACCGGCATCTGTGTCCGGTTTGATGAAAACACCGTCAACAGTGGCTCCATAACGATAAATGTTATACACTTCTCCATTTAGAACATTCGGCGCAAAGGTATGAGGACCGGGATATTCGCCGCATCCGATGAGGATGGAGCAAATGCCGACTATATATAATATGATGTTTCGTTTCATCTTTATTTTCCTTTAGTTGATTATCTGATTTTAGAACATGAATCCCACTCCCAAGGCGGCTTCCACATAGTTGAAACTATTGGTCTGCACACCTGCCATGAATGAGATGTTTTTCAGACGATAGATACCGCCTACTTCAGCCTCTATGCCACTGCAAGAATGGTCGGTGTTTTTTACCCAATCACCGTTTACCGTTTTCCAGCCCAGCTTGTTGTAGCCATATCCTAAACCGGCGTATGCATAGAAAGGTGACAACTTGCCCAAGCGCTGAATGACGCCGGCCGTTACAGACAGGTGACTCTGTTTTTTCTCTCCCGTGTACCACGGAGCGTCGGAAGCTCCTTTTATGATACCGTCATCTCCGCATTCCAGGTCGGATGAGAAACCGCTGAAGTCATATTTCACTTTCAGATAAGGTCCGGTGTTGCGTACAAATCCCAGCATGAACCCGTAAGACGGATGTCCCTTACCGATGCCGATGACAGGCATGACCAATGTGCGGACTTTCTTCTCCAAATTCTCCACAAGTTTTATTTGTACTTCGTAAGCTGTTTGTTTTTTCAACTTTTCGGGAAACTCATAGCGCAATACACCATATTTGTCATTCATAATGGTGATGTTCCGGCTGCCGGCGGGCATGTAGATCCAGATTTCACCTTCCTTGTACAGTATATCTCCTACAATATTTCCCTCAAACCTGAAATCTCCGGCGTGGGCAACCACAATTTTCAGGATAGAGCAAGGCTCATCATTCAAGTCCAGCCTTTCGGCCGTTCTTGGTGTAAGGTCACGTTCTAATTTCGAAAATGCCTCTACTTTTATTTCTTGTCCTTGCATAAGCAGGCAGCAACAGAACAAGAGCGAGAATGTAAGCAGGTTCTTTTTCATGTTTCTTTTTCTTTGGGGTTTAAATTCATTTAATGTCGAAATCGTTGCAAGTGAAGATTTCTTCTTCCGGTAGTTTAGTGGTCGCATTCAGCATCTCAGGTTGCCAGGTGCGGACGTGTATCTGCGGTGCATCCGGATTGTTGAAATCCCAAAGCAGGAACAGATACCCTATATCGCTGTAGTTGTCCGATGAGTATCCTTGTTTCAGTGTTACGCCGTAATATCCCTCTTTGGCGGGGTGCTTCATTACCTTAAGGTCATCAAATACCACATGAATCCGTTTATTGATTTTGAACACTCTGGCAAGGTTGGTAAGGTATTCCTTCTTGCTCTGTTTGTTGTAAACAACCTTTTCCTTCGACATGAAATTGTTCATCTCGGATGGTGCTGTCTTAATTACTTTACCGGTAATGATCAGTGCGTCATCGCTATATATTTGCTCAAGGAAAGGCATGTCTTTGGTGTTGTATGCGGTTCGGAATTGCTCTACATAATCCAGTATGATTTGCCGATAACGAAGATCGGTAACGTCAGAGCCTTTTTTTATCACTTTGACATAAAGGTTGGAAGATATGGCCGTGTGGAAATCAGTGATAGTGCCTTTCTTGTTGAAATTGATCACAACTTCCTGATATTCCTCTTTTCCTTCATTATCTTTTATGAATACAGGTAGGTTGCGTACCTGAAAATTTCCATCATGAGTATGGAGGCAACGCTCTATGATTTCTGTTTCTCCGCAACGGAACGGAGAGTTTTGCCACATATCTTCTATTGTCTTTCGTGCGGCGGGTATGATGTCTATGCCCTCAAACTTTACTGCCGCACTGTCTGTATAGGCAATGTTGAATTGTGTCAGTAATTTACCGATGTTTTGTTGCGCTGCGGTTTTCACTGCATCATTATTCACATCGGTCAGATAGAGTTCGGTCATGTATTGTGATTTGACCGTCATTGGCGATAGCATCAAGAGTATTATGCCCGCCACCTTCAAAAAAATCTTGTTAACATTTTCCATATCCTTTATTGTTAGTAGTTATTTATTTTTTCAGAAAACAGACTGTGTATGTTGTGTGTAGGTACATAAGCATACAACTGAATATTCATTTTGTATTTTTCCGGATGTTCCAGTATGCGTAAGTCTGTGTTGAAGTGCATCACGTGGTTGTAGCCCGATGAGCGGTTCAATAAAATCAGCATACCTTTTATTTTCTTGTTACCACATTCTTCGATACCGACAAATATCTCGCAGCCTTCCAGTTGGCAAAAATTGAGAAGTTGGACTAAAGGGATTTCAAAACAAAGACCTTCTCCTCCATATAACTTTTGATTGACGCTGGCTGTAATGGAACGATCGCATGGCAAAACAAATAAATTGCGGATAGACTCTTCCGGTTTCTTCGGGCTATATATGAGGGAGTAACTGCCATCCGGTAGTCGCTCATAGTATTGATTGGTATTTACATTGCCGATAGCATACCATTCTCCATTCCACACGAAACGATTGTCTCCTATGTTTTGTAAGTTTTCTGAAGAGACGGCAGGAAAAGATGCTTTTGGTTTGGTTACTGTGGAAGTGTAGAGTAGTAAATCCGGATAGAAATGTGCTTCTATCTCTTTTTTATTCATGCCCCACAATAACTCGTATTGTATAGGAAAGCGGAGATGGAGCAGAGGATGATCTTTTTTTGACCATAGCACTGAATAATGGCTGTTGTCCGTAGTAATACTTAATGATGCATTACCCTTAAGCTGGGGAAGTGTCTCTAAAAGTGATACATACAAATTTGCCCTCTGTTCGCCTTTAAAGCGAATAACGACTTTGTCTTCATAAAGCTGTCGGCGAATAATGGCATCATCCTTCAGAAGAAACAGTTCTAAAAGATATCGTTCGATAAAACGATACGCCGGTGAAGGATTTTGTTCGATAAGTATTGTGGGGAAAAGTTGAAAACCAATGTGGCAGATTTCCTGAAAAGGATTTCGTACAACTGTAAGCATATTGTTTTCAATGGAGTGTATCTGTAAAGTCATGCAATCTATTCGGTAACGTTCGTGCAGTTGCATACTGATACTTTCCAATCTGGCAGAATGGAATTTCTTGTCTACGTCTGCTTTTACTCCCGCTGTGAGGAAGATGAATAATAGCAGATGGGCTATAATTACCTTAACCGTATATCCGGTTTTTGAACATACATGTTGTTTCTCGTTTTGCATGGTAACTTAAAGCTTATGCTTTCTTAGTTTTCCACCGAGCCCCGTATGTAAAGAAGTGGAAGTATATAAAAAAGGGAGCGTGGGACTGCTACTTATTCTAACTTGAGGTATCGCCAAACACCCATCCAACAAATAAGTAACAGCCCACACCCCCACTATTATATACGGTTCTGGAATGAAGGGTATATATATAATGTGGTGCAGGCGTTCTTGTTACTTATTACCCCGTTGGATTAGAAAAATTTGGCGAAATTTCAAATTAGGGATAATATCTTTAACGCTTCCGTATTATTCAAAAAGGTCATTTCCGGCTTTTGCGGAACGTCGCACCCGGCGTTCCACGGAAATGACCTTACAAAGGAAAGACAAATTGCTCTAAAAAGCAAGTTATTAAATTGTTTTTTTTTATGATTTTTATGTCTCTTCTTTGCTTTCTCATAGGTACACTAACTGAATGGTTACCATTTCTTGTCAAGAGCTGATTTATGTATTATTAACTATATTGCTTGTATAACGGGGATTCTGTACACAACTTATCATCTGAAATGCCACACTTCACCATTCGGAATGCCACATGTCATCATTCGGAATATCACACCTCAGTGATGTAAATGAATGGCATTGGGGAAGCTAAGGTGTGGCATCATAGACAGTGAAGTGTGGTGTTGCACTTGTACAAGTGAGAGCTGACGCTTGTACCAGTAACGGCTGATGCAGATAGGTGCGTAAGGTGTTGCAGCTATAAGCGTGTCGTTTCATGCAATGAAGCGCAGGAGCAAAAAAAACGGAGGGGCGAATGCCTCTCCGTTTATGCTAAGTTAAAAGTGAAATCTGTATAGATTATAACGTTGCAAATATACAATATCCAAAAGGCGATGTCAAGTGTTTGGCAGATTATTTTCTTCTTCTCATCTTTTTGTAAAAGAATAGAAAAACACTCCCTCTGCCTGTCTACAAGAAGTTAGGAGTCTGTCAACAGGAAGTTAACTCCTTGTTGACAGACTCCTAACTTCTTGTAGACAAAGAATTGGTATTTTGTAATCTTTTGATAATCAGTAGTGAATACATTAACTGAAATCAGTGAGTTTGTACTTAAATATCGTCAGTACAAAAATACCTCTTCAGACTCAACTAAGTATATCGGGATTACTATATATGGGCGGATTACAAATCCTTATACTCAATCAATCGGATTATAAATCCGATTGAACGGAAAGAATGACTCACAGTGCTTCTATTTCTTCTTTGGACAAACCGGAGCTTTGTATGATGGTCTCTATAGGAACACCTAATTTTTTCAGGCTCCGGGCCATGTCCTTTTTACCTTCAATGAATCCTTCCAGTTTTGCTCCATCCAGTACATCATTCTGTATCATGATGGCACTCAAATGCTCATCATAAGCATGTTGCTCTGCCTGAGACATATTGTAATAAATCAACTTTCGGCGTGCTTCTTCCAGTCCCGGTGTTTTCGTGTCGGGGTGGATGCAGCCTGTCTTCAAATACTCTATCCATTCTTCCAATGGGGTAACGGCCGCTTTATTGAATTCATTCACCCGGATCAGGAAATATTCGGGAAATATCTCGGCGGGAAGTTTATGTACGATGGCATTTTTCTCCTTGGTGGTAACTTCCAGGCAATCACCTGTATGTACACCAACGAAGATATTCTGGCCGTGGTATAGATAATCTTCTCCTTTGCCGATGTCGAAATATAAGATGCTGATAGAATAAATCTTTTTCACTTCATAATAGCGTTCACCCAAAGAGATATGCTCGGTGATGGCTTTCGCCACTCCGTATAAGATGCGTTCCAGATAGTAAAGTTCGCGTGTGTTTTGTATTTCTACGATGATAATTTCATCTTTGCTATTTCTGGCTTTGATGTCCACACGGTTGAATTTATCATCTATCGTTTGTTGGTTACTCTCGCTTTCCAGTAGTTCCAGTATCTTTACTTTTTCGCCTAATAGCACGGTGAGGAAGCCTTCCAGTACATCGAAATTGGCTTTTTGTCGCAAAAGTCTTTTCACGGCCCAATCAAAGCGAATGTATTTGTCTTGTTGCATCATAACTGCATTTCAATTAAATAGTTACTGCAAAGCTACGATTAATTTTCAGAGAGTGACGCAAACGAAGAAGAAAAATGATGCTTTTCGTAAATTGGCAGATGTTTGCTTCTTTCTTGTCACACATTGGCAAGTAGCTGCTCGAAAGAACTGAATGTGTATTCCTTTTCCTTGTGCAGTCTGAAATCTTCGGAAGACAACACCTGTAATCGTGGTAAACTACCTGTTTCTGCCACAGAATCAGGAGAACAAGCATAGCCATGACGGTTGAGTGCATTTGTTGTCCAGTGCAGCAATACTTCATCATTGGCTTCCACAATGATACAGCGGTGACTATCCACTTTGGGATAATATACCCCGTGTGCATAATCAAACCGGATATCGTTGCGGGAAAACAAACTGTCCATCCGGTGACTTAGAATCATATCTTCCGTTACTCCACATTGCAGTCCGTTTTCTTTTGAAAGTAACCAAAGTTTATCTGCCAGTACCAATGCCTGCTCTATGTCATGGGTGGAAAGCAGGATCGCTTTCTTTTGTTCCACTGCCAGGCGATGAAGCAAAGTCATAATTTCGATGCGACTCACTACATCCAGGAAAGCTGTCGGTTCATCCAGCAGAATGAGCGGACATTCCTGTACCAATGCTTTGGCAATCATGACCTTCTGTCGTTCACCATCTGATAGCTCTGCAGTATAACTGTGGGCTTTATGACTGATGCTTACAGCTTCCAGAGCCTCTTCAATGATGGAGTGATCCGTTTTGTTCAATCTGCCGAAGAACCCCGTATGAGGTTGTCGTCCCAGAGCTACTAACTCATATACAGTCAGTCCGCCTGCTTGTGTCTTGTCTGTTAGTACTACTCCGATGGTACGTGAACGTTCTTTTTCGGAATAGGCAGACAATGGCTTTTCCTGTACAAATAATTCTCCTGACAAGGCCGGTTGCGAAGCAGCCAAAGTGCGGAGCAGAGTTGATTTACCGGTTCCGTTAGCTCCCAGCAGGCAGGTCAGTTCTCCGGGATAAAGCCGGAAGGAGAGATGTTCATGTATCCGTTTCTCTTGCTTTCCCTGGCGGTAGCCGATGCATAAATCGTTTGCGGTGATAACAGCTTTCTCCATCAGTTGAAGTATTGTATTTTACGTTGGTTGACAATGACATAAATGATAACAGGCGCACCCAGTACAGGGGTTACCGCATTGAGAGGAATAATACCTGCTTCACTCGGAAGGATGCAGATCAGATTGCAGAGCAAGGCAATTACACCACCCGTCAGCAAAGTGACGGGAAGCAGTGAATTGTGATTGGACGTGCCCAGCATCAGGCGGGAGATATGTGGAACGGCCAGACCGATGAAAGCAACAGGTCCGCAGAAGGCGGTAGTGACGGCTGTCAGTAGTCCGGTGGCAATCAGTAACAGATTTCTTGTGCGACGGATGTTTACTCCTAAGTTTTCAGCATAGCGAGTACCCAGCAGCAAGGCGTTCAAGGGTTTGATAAGCAGGATGGAAAGTAACAAACCTGCCAGACAGAAAATGGAGAAATAGGGGAGTTGTTGCAATGAGACACCTCCGAAGTTCCCCATGCCCCATATCATATAAGAATGCACCCCTTCGGCAGTAGCAAAGAAATTGAGTAATGAAATAGCGGACGAAGTGATATAACCGATCATGATACCCGTAATCAGTAGCATGATATTGCTTTTTATCAGTGTCGAAAAGAAAAGGATAAGTCCCATTACCACCATTGACCCGATGAAGGCGCCGAGTATCACGGAGAAGAAACCGGATAAGGTAAATACCCCTGTAGCAATGCTTCCTCCACCGGCCAGCATCACCAATGCGACACCAAGACTTGCTCCTGAGTTAATGCCCAGGATGGATGGACCTGCCAGTGGGTTGTTGAATGCCGTTTGTAACATCAGTCCCGAAGCTGCGAGTGCGGCACCACATAGTAATGCCGTGACGGCTTGCGGCAGGCGGGACTCCCAGATAATAAAAGCCCAGCTGGCTTTTTCTATCTCATTCCCTATGAGAATATTCCACACAGCTCCGGCGGGGATATTGATTGAACCGAACCAGAGATTCGCAGCCATCAATACGAGAATGAGGACCGACAGTGCTATGCCATATATATATCCTTTTGCTTTCGTTCTTATCATTAATTCTATTCTGATAGTTTTTTGTAATACCTCAGCTCATAGCCTTCCAACAGTGAAGGGTGAAATATTTTAATCAAGTCTTTCAATAGCCAATCCGGATGGAAAGGTGTTTCTTCGTAAAAAGGGACCCGGTTGGTATTACATCCGTAGATGTTCCGTTCCTTGAAAGCACGGAAACCTGCATAAGGGGCAAACTCTTTTTCCAGTTCCTTGTATGTTTTATCTATGGGTTGGTTATAGCGTATCAGCCAGAAATCCGTTTGCTGACCTTTCTCAAAGATAACTTCGAAAGGATAGGGGAGCGAGCCGCTATGTGTATCTTCTCTGAAAATATAGTTGGCGCCTGCATCAGAGTATAGTTTGGCGATGGTGCTGTTGCCACCCGGAGTGTACCAGGTAGAGCTTGTTTTCAAATCACACATCACGGAGGGAGCAAAGGAGATGGGCTTTACTAATTCCTGCAAATCCTTATAGCTTCTTTCTACCGAAGCAAACATAGCATCTGCTTCCGCTTTTTTACCAAATAATAGACCGTAGAAACGCATCCATTCGGCACGTCCCAATGAAGAGGTTTCCATATAGTCGGCACATTCAATGATGGGTACATTCAGTTTCTCTACACGTCCGTATCCACCACTGTTTTCAAAAGGAGAAAGTAGGATGGCATCGGGGTGCAGGTCTATGATTTTTTCGATATTGGGGTTCATGCCATCACCTACATCGGTGATGGTTCCGTTTCGGCATTCTTCCTCGATTTCCGGTAGTTTGATGTACTTCAGGTCGCATACGCCACCGATGCTGTTCAAAGCTCCGAAGTCTTTCAGTAAGCTGCAATGAACGGATGAGTAGATGACGGCTTTACTAAGCGGAGTGCGGACAAGGGTGCCTTGAGGCAGTTCTTGGGGTAACGGTTGGTTTTTGTCTACTAATATATAGGTATGCAATATCTTTGCTGTATCCCAGGGATTACGTAGCTGCGCAACAGTATAATCTTCGTAATCTACCAAAGAAAGATTCGAAGAATAGTGCAGTGAGATGGTGTCTCCTTGTGCAGAGCCGGAAGCAGTGCTGTTCTTTCCGCCACAGGCGGAAAGAAGTAACACTGTCACCCAAAAGGTTAGAAAGAAAAGAAATTGTTTCATGCTTTTATTCAGTTACAAAGCGCATATTAGTGGTATAGTATCCGGTTTCCAATTTCTTTTTGAGTACGCCGTCACTACCATAAACATATATGTCGTTGAGAACAGAGAAGGGTTGATCGATGATAATTACATCTCCTGTAGCCGGGTCGACTACAATATTACCAGGATTGGAGAAATCGCTGTAGTTGGCAAACTGCGTAGTTTGTTTGGTATTCATGTCATATACAGAAATGCTTTTGGGAGCGGCATCTTCGTAATATTCTGCATAAATGAGATAGATCTTGTTATTTTTTATTGCTATTTTGCTGGCTGGGCATATTTCCGTAACCTGATCTGTTTGCGGGTCAATGCATTGTAATGTCTGAACTGGATTTCCACTGAAATCTCCACATGAAATGAAATATACCTTTCCGTCTTCTCCGGTTGTACAAACATCATAAGGATTGAGAAGTACTTCTATATTTTTCGTTTTCTTGAAAGTAGCAATATCGACAACCGCCACGTACTTGCCGGTGCCATCTGCGTTATAGTTTGACAGATTTACATAAAGTTTTCCATTTGCAGAAGTCAATGCTTCCGGATGATCTCCTATTTCTATCTTTCCGGTGATGGAGAGGCTTGTGGTGTCCAAGCGTGATACGGTGCCATCATATGCGGTGAAATAAACATTTCCTCCGGTAGCTGTCATGTATCGTGGATTGATGGGTTGTTCGCCATTAGAGAGAGCCAAAGTCTGTATACGGGTAAAATCTGCTCTGTTTACTACTTCAATCTTTGCAGAACTAGTACAAGTGATATATATTTTAGAACCGTATATGCACAAGTCTTGCGCATCACCGATACCTGCCCCGTTGGCAGCAGCAAACAAGTCTGTGCTTATTGTTTTCTGATCCCTGTCGTACCATTGTATAGTGCCGTTATTAGCTTTATTATTTCCTGTATTGATGACATACGCTCCATTGACAGGAGCTATTGGTCCTTCCGGTCCTTTCGGTTCGTCATCATCATTACATGCGGTAAATGCTCCTAATGCCATAACCAACATGGCGGTTTTATACCAATACTTCTTCATTGTTTCTGTTTTTAGTTTATAATTTATAGTTGATTGTTACTTTGTAATTGCGTCCGGGCATCGGGTAGAAGCGGACTATTTCGTAGTTTTTATCACTCAGATTCAAGGCATCCAGCTGTATGCGTAGTGACTGCTTCTTCCATTTAAAGGTATGCGAGAGTGCTATACTGTGGTCAGTGTAAGATTTAATACGATTTTCCGGAATGTTCTGGGCAATCGAATAGCGTTCCGAAGCGTACATTATGTTATAAGTAAGGTTGACATACGGATTCTCAAAAGTCAGACTTCCCGAACCTGAATGTTTCGGAGTATATATAATCTGATTCCGCCATATTTTAGAATTACGGTCGGTAATATCTTCCGCTTGCATGAAGTTGTAAGTTCCTGTGAGATATAACTTATAATGTTCTGCTAATTCTTTTTCAATTGCCAGGTTAATATCCGTACCAATAGTTTCGACTTTACCTAAATTCATCATCTTCCAGATAAACATAGTGGGTATTGCCACGATTTTATCTTTCACCCGATTATAATAAGCATCTACTGAAAGGCTTAGATAGTCGATAAATTCCAATGAAGTAGAATTCCACGTTGTACCTACATTGAATTGCCGGGTAACTTCAGGCTTTAAATTATGGTTGCCAATTATCAGATAATACAAATCATTGAATGTCGGCGTACGGAAGATATCTTTGTATGAAGCCCTGAAACGTAGACCAAAATCAAAAGGTTTCCACGACAGGCTGACAGCGGGTGAAAGGCGTTTACGGTCTGCAGCAGCTTTTCCTGTCCGTACATTCTCTGTAATATAAGTATTCAGCAGAGAAGCGGTAGCAGAAAATTGGTTGCTTTTATAGTGTGTGGCTATTGCTGTTAAATAGGTGAAACGTTCCGGATATTGATTGTTCTGTAAAGTTGTTGACAAATAGTTATAGGCGAAATCCTGTGCTAATGAGAAAGATAACCCTTTTACCGGTTCGCTCCATAGGGTAGCGGATAAGTAAGTCTCAGTCTGGCGGAAACGATTGTCTGTAATGCCGGAAGATTCATTATTATAGTCCCGGTTCCAGCTGAAGTTAAATTTTCCACTTGCTTGTAGCTTCCATTTCTCTGAGAATCGGTTCTCATACTTCAATTGGCCGAAATAATTACGGTCATATAGTCTTTCGGCAGCATACGGATTGTCATAAATCACTCCGCCGGGTAACCCTCTTTCCGAATCAAAGAGATAAACTTTGGCTTTCAAATCCTGTTTCTCATTCAGAGTTACAAACAAATTTAATTCCGCCCGATAAGTCTCTATATCACTATTGTTTCGTTTGGAGTCAATCAGTTTATTCCCATTCCACATTTTGAAAGGATAATTGCCGTCCGCCCGTAAATAATCAGCATAGGCAGAAAGACTGAAACGGTTACTTAATTTCTGAGCATAAAATAGAGAAGGATTAGCAAGCCCGTAAGAACCGGTTTTCATATTTGCAAGCAACCGGAAAGGTCGGTTACTGAAATCCGGACGTGCGGTTTCGATACTTAAAGCACCGGCAGAGGCAAACATCTTCGCTGTCTGGTAAATATTATCACTCTGACCAATGCTGAGTTCCAGTTCGGAAACATTGTCTAACGAAAAACGGGAGATATCTACCTGCCCTGACTGACAATCACTGACAGTCACTCCATCATAGCTGACTGCTGTATGTTGCGCTCCCAAACTGCGTACAGAAACAGTCTTTAATCCACCAATTCCACCATAATCCTTAACGCTGACTCCCGAGAAATGACGAACTGCATCGGCCACATCCGATACTCCCAAACGTTCCATATCAGTTTTCTTCATCTGTTGGAGCGGGGCGGTTGCTGAGAGAGCCCGTGGCACACGCCGACCTTTTATCCCCACTTCCGGAATGGCATGTACTTTTCCCGTAATGGAGTCTCCCGTCTGTTGTGCTTGCAGGCTGGCACAAAAACAGCACACAAGGCAACACAAACAAAACCGTAGCCAGATGTACCGACATAGATTATCTTTTATCATATACAGAAAGCTATAAAATAGATACACCTCATGCCCTTTCCTCGAAGGCATAAAAAATGATCGGTTTTGCAGGTCTTCTGACTTACTCCGGATTTGCCGCCTTCCCACCATACGAATATTGGCAGTGGCACAGGTGATTGGCAAATCCTGCAATAGGAGATCACAGCAGCGGGACTGTTTGGGAGTCACACCCAATTCCCTTTTCATGGAGTATACCGAAAAGCATACTCCAACAAAACCGGGAGCAAAGATAGGAAAGATTTATGTTTAATTTGTAATGTGGTGCAGTATTTTATAAATTTATGCATTTATTCTAACAGAGTAACTTAATAGAAAACTAATACTATAATGCTTATGCTAAAGAAAACTATTGCTGCGCTAAGCCTACTCAGTATCCTTGCAGCTTGTCAAAATGATGAGACCCCCTCTCAACCGGAACCAAAACCACGTCAAGACATCAATCTCACCCGTGCGGAACAAGATTTAATGGACAAAGGTACAGACTTTGCTTTCCGTTTCTTCGATCAGGTGTGCAGTACCGAAAAGGAAAAACCGAATGTTTTTGTGTCTCCATTGAGTGCATCACTTTGCTTATCAATGATTACTAACGGAGCTTCGGGCAATACGCTTACTGAAATGCAGAACGTATTGGGATTTCCTGCCGCTTCTTTCTCTCTTGATGATCTGAATAACTATAATCAAAAGCTAACTTCAGCTTTATTGGATTTAGATAATACCACTCAATTAGGAATCGCCAATTCTATTTGGGTAAAACAAGGTTTTAAAGTTTACGATTCTTTTGTGGAGGTGAATAAGAAGATGTATGATGCCCAGGTACAGGAACTTGATTTTACATCTCCCACAGCGAAGGATGTGATTAACCGGTGGTGCGCTGAGCAGACGAATAATTGTATAAAAGAGGTTATACAGAGAATACCGGAAGATGCACGTATGTATTTGATTAATGCACTCTACTTCAAAGGCATTTGGAAGAGTCAATTCCAAAAATCGGATACTCGCCAGGAAAATTTTACTAATTCTGATGGTACTGAGCAGAAAGTGAACATGATGAATCAGACAGAAACGTTTAATTATGCTCAGAACTCAGCATTCTCCATCGCAGAATTGCCGTATGGCAATGAAGCTTTCAGTATGGTGCTCTTATTGCCTGCCGTGGATAAGACTTTAGATGAGAGTTTGTCCGAGTTGACTTATGAAAACTGGAAGGAATGGAATGCAGCTTTGTCGAGCAGGCAATTGCAGGTTAAACTTCCCCGTTTCAAAGTGGAGTATGACAAGATGCTCATAGAGGATATGGTTGCTATGGGGATGAAGGATGCCTTTGATGGTTATAAGGCTGATTTCTCTAAAATGTCGGCTGCCGAGTTATATATTGGGCTTTTGCAGCAATTTACTTATGTAAATGTAGATGAGGAAGGTACTGAAGCAGCGGCTGTTACAGTTGGTGGAATGTTGGAAACTTCTGCCGGGCCATCTACTCCTATATCTTTCTATGTAGACCGTCCTTTTGCTTTCGTAATTAAGGAAAAGAGTACGGGAGCAATTCTTTTTATGGGGAAAATTACGAAACTATAATAAATGATAAAAGAGGGCCTGAACATTCAAGCCCTCTTTCGTTATAATATACTGTTTTTACAACTTACTCTTATAAATCTGTGCCATCACCTTCTGATACTGGTTTTCCAGTTGAAGCAGATTTTGTTTGCTTTGATAAATCACAGAAACTTCCACAAAGAATTCTATCACGCTGATTTGTCCACCTGTAAGGGCTTGTTTCAGCAATGCGAGATCTTGTTGTGAGCTGAAGGCTTCCTGATATTCCTGCATGGAAGCTTGCAAGGATTGAGCTTCGCGATAAAGCTGTGCTAATGAAGACTCTGCCTGCAAAGTCGCATTCTCTTTCTGAAAATCTATATTCATGGATTGTGCCTTGGCTATCTTCACCTTATTTCGGTTCTCGAAGATGGGGAAAGAAAAGCCCACCACAACACCATTGAACGGAGTGCCCGATTCGGTGTTACGACGATAACCTAACTCCAACTTAGGCAGCCAGCCTTGTTTACTGACAGAAATTTGTTTGCGGGCAGCAGCGCTTTCGTTGCTCAGTGACCACAAGGCAGCATCCGACGCGATAACCTCTTCACGCAGTTGTTCATAATCAGCCGGTAGTGGATGCAGCGGATATTCGCTGAGAGAAGAGATTTGCAATGGCTGGTTGCTGTTCAATGCAGTCAGTTCTTGCCATTTGTTTTCCAAGGTGGTGCGGTTGGTTCGTGCTTCTGTACGAACGTTCAGCAATTCCAGATTGATTTTATTGGTTTCCAAAACATTGGCATCTCCTGTTTCCAAACGTTTCTTGTAATAGGCGGAAAGTTCTTCTGCCTGTTTCAGACGTTCGTCCAGCAGCCTTTGCTGTTGTTGCAACATGAGGATGTCGAGGCATATTTCCTTGGCTTGAAGCAACAGTTGCTGGCGGAAAGCGGTGGATTGTGCATCGAGTGCACCGGTTTTAAGACGGTTCACTTGTCCACGCGTAGCGTAGAGCGTAGGGAAGTCGAAGCTTTGTGAAACAACAAGCTCGCCGATGGTTTCGTCCTTATCTTTTGCTCCCCACAGGTGAGAATAAGAAAGGGTTGGGTCGGGAAGATTATTCTCCGACTTGTTTTCCAATTTCTGCGAAGTGATGAGTTGGGCGTTGGCCTGCAACTCTTTATTATTCGCTTCGATGCGGCGCAGCACTTCGTCTATGTCGACCGATTGTGCGCGCATCCCCGCATATAGGAAAAAGGTGATAATACTAAATATCAGAATTCGTTTCATTATTTGATATTGTTAATGGTTATATGGATGTTAATTCGCTGGTTTCCGGTGCATCATCAGATAAACAATCGGAATGATGAAACCGTTCAGGAACGTGGAAGTTAAAAGACCGCCAAGGATAACTTTCGCCATCGGACTTTGAATTTCATTACCCGGTAAATCTCCTCCCAGTGCCAATGGAATAAGAGCGAGAGCAGAAGACAATGCCGTCATTAAAATCGGATTCAACCGGTCCATTGAACCGCGTATAACGCTATCATATACTCCCATTCCTTCTTCCCGTTGCAAGTGGTTGTAGTGGCTGATCAGCAACATACCATTTCGGGTAGCGATACCGAACAGTGAAATAAAACCGATAATAGCCGGAATACTCACTTCTCCCGTTGTCATCAACAAAGCAAATACACCACCGATCAATGCTAACGGCAGATTGATAAGAATAATCGCACTTTCCTTCACGCTACGGAATTCATGATAAAGCAAAAGGAAAATAACCGCGATACTCATCAGCGATGTAAGCAATAACGTGCGGCTTGCTGCCTGTTCGCTCTCAAATTGGCCACCGTATTCCAGATGATACCCTTCGGGCAACTTAATATCCTTGTCCACACGGGCCTGAATATCATTCACCACACTGCGCAGGTCGCGGTCGGCAACATTGGCAGAGATCACGATTTTACGTTTCACGTTCTCGCGGCTGATGGTATTCGGTCCCATGGCAGAACGCACTTCTGCGATGTAGTTCAAAGGTATTTTCTTTCCGTCACTGGTATCTATCATCAAGTTGCGTATCTTCTCCATTTCGTCGCGAAGATCATCACGTACACGTACGGTAAGGTCGAAACTTTTACCTTTCTCGTATACCTGTGATACGGTTTCACCAGCAAGACATACATTCACGAACTCAGAGAATTCTGGTAATGAGATACCAAACTTAGCCAGCATTTCCCGCTTGGGCGAAATGATAAGCTGAGGACGTTCTATCTGTTGTTCCACATTCAGGTCGGCAATACCCGGAATATCCTGGATGGCACCTTTGATTTCATTACCCAAGGTAAACATACGGTTCAGGTCGTCACCAAACAGTTTAATTGCGATGTTGGCTTTCGTACCACTGAGCATAGCATCGATACGGTGGCTGATAGGCTGGCCGATTTCCACATTTGCCCCTACGATAGTACCTAACTTTTCGCGTACTTCGGCAACCAACTCACTGCGTGAACGGTCTTTCAATTCGAACGGAGCTTCTATTTCCGAAACATTCACACCAAGCGCATGCTCGTCCAGTTCGGCACGTCCGGTCTTGCGGGCAACGGTTTGTATTTCGGGAATGCTGAGTAATAACTCTTCAGCACGATGTCCCATCTTATTGCTTTCTTCCAGAGAGATACCCGGTAAGGAAGATATGTTAATCGTAAACGAACCTTCGTTGAAAGGTGGCAGGAACGAACGTCCCAATGTGAAGAAACATACCAGGGCAACTACGAACAAACCGATTGTACTGCCCAGTACGATCTTCTTATGTCCCAGTACGAATGCCAATGCAGCACCATACCACTGTTTCATCTTGCGTGCTACGAACGAGTCGCTGCTCTCTTTCTGTTCCTTCTTCTTGTCTTTTCCTAAAAGATAGGAGCAAAGTACTGGTGTAACTGTCAATGCCACTACCGTAGAAGCTGCCAATGCTACAATGAACGCAATACCCAGCGGAACCAGCATGCGGCCTTCCATACCGGTGAGGAAGAACAGCGGTACGAAACTGACTACGATAATCAGCGTGGAATTCAGAATAGGCATACGTACTTCTTTCGATGCGTTGAATACTACTTCCAATATGGAAAGTCGTTCTTCCACAGGTTTCAACTTATTCTCGTGGAGCCGTTTATATACGTTCTCCACGTCCACAATGGCATCATCCACCAGCGAACCGATAGCGATGGCAAGACCACCGAGACTCATTGTATTAATTGTGAAGCCCATATAATGCAGCGTCACCAGTGAAGTAATCAATGAAAGCGGTAGTGTAACCAATGAGATCACCGTTGTACGTACATTCGCAAGGAACAGGAATAGGACAATCACAACGAAGATACCTCCTTCAAACAAGGACTTCTGTACGTTTCCGATAGAGCTTTCGATAAAGCGGCTCTGGCGGAAGATGTCTGTGCTGACTTTTACATCCGGTGGCAGGTTCTTCTGCAAGTCTTTTAAAGATGCTTCTAATTTATCCGTTAATTCCAGTGTGCTGGTGGCTGGTTGTTTGGTTACAGTTAACAATACGGCGGCTTTGCCCCGTTCGGATGCTGTACCCAGTTTGGGTAACTTTGCTCCGATATGTACATCTGCAATGTCTTCCAGTAAGATAGGAGCATTACCCGAAGCAGTTCCACCACGTACTACGGCACGTGCCAGTTGATCTACGCGGTCGGTAGAAAGTACTCCACGCACAATGTATTCGTTACCATATTCATATAGCACGCCACCGTTTGCGTTCAGATTCATTTCGCGGGTTACAGTCATGATTTCATTCAGCGTAACACCGTAATGCCGCATCCGTTCCGGATCTAATTGTATCTGATATTCCTTTATATCACCGCCAAGTACTGCTACCTGTGCCACACCGCCCGTAGAGAGCAAGCGCGGACGGATGGTCCAGTCGGCTATTGTACGCAGGTCGAGCATGGAGGTAGAGTCGGCCGTCAATCCGATAATCAGCATTTCACCCAGAATGGATGATTGTGGGCCCAGTGTCGGTTTACCTACACCGGTAGGCAGGCTTTCACTTACGACAGCCAACTTTTCGCTGACAATCTGCCGGGCCAGATAAATATCCGTATCCCAATCGAATTCTACCCATACTACAGAGAAGCCGTTGGTAGATGAAGAACGTACGCGGCGCACACCTGTTGCACCGTTCACAGCTGTTTCTACAGGAAATGTAACGAGTTGTTCCACTTCTTCTGCTGCCATGCCGTTTGCTTCGGTCATGATAACAACCGTAGGTGCATTGAGGTCAGGGAATACGTCCACTTCCGTGTTCATGGCGGTGTAGGTTCCGCCTATCAGTAACAACACCGAGGCTACAAGCACCAGGATGCGGTTATGAAGTGAGAAATGTATGATCTTATTTAACATGTTGATTAAAGTGTTAGAGTGTTAATGTGATAACGTGATAGGGTGAAGTTGCTTTATCACTCTATAACCTCATCACTTACCACTGTTATTTTAGTGTTCGTGACTGTGTGCCGGTATCGCATTCGTAGCGCTTGCCAGTTTCACTTGATAAGCCCCTTCGGTTACCACGCGGTCTCCGGCTTTTACACCTGAGAGAATCTGTACGCTTTCACCGTTATCGGCTCCGAGAGTCACGAGTTGTTTCTTATATCCTTCTTCATCCAGTTGCAGGTAGACAAAGAAACTGCCTTGTTCTTCAGTCAATGCTGAATGGGGCAGGGATATTACGTTTTCTATAGGGGAAGACAATAAGAAGATTTCTACAAACGAACCGGGGATAATATCACCTTTGTTGTCGAACTCAAAGGTTACAGGTACATAATATCCACCATCACCACCGGAAGCCTTGCCATAAGAGAGAAGACGCCCGTCTAAGTCTTTCAATGTATATACCTTATTATTATAAGGAGTGCAGAAGTTAGCAGAACCAATAGTACGCAGATATTGGTAATATTTCTCAGACACATCAGCACGCAGGAACAATTTGCGGTTTTGCGTAATGCTGACTAACGGTTGCCCTACGGCTACATAATCACCTTCTTTCACTAACAGGCTTTTTACATATCCGCTGATAGGCGAAATTACCGCTTGTCCGCTTGCTGAACTATTTTTAGCTACGGCTTCGTAGCTGATACGTGCATTTTCGTATGCTTGTTCCGCCTGAGCGAAATCTTTTTCAGAAACAATTTTATTTCCTACGAGGGCTTTCATGCGCTCATATTCTTTCTTGGAAACTTCATAAGCGATACGTGCCCGTTCTACAGGGTCACCATCCGCCATGTTTTTGGAAGATAATGTCACCAGTGGCGTACCTTTACTGACACTCATACCTTCGATTACTTTTCCACGGAAAGATACTACACCTGCTACGGTTGCTACAGCCACGCTCTCATCTCCTTGTGCTGCCATTACCTGACCGCTGGTTTTTATAACCTGATGGAAAATCCCCGGTTCTACAACATTGGATTTTACTCCGGCAGCCTGTGCTTTGGCGGTAGGCAGAATGATTTCGTCACTATGTCCGGCTGCTTGTTCATCGTGACTATGTCCATCGTGGTTATGTTCGTCACCTTCGTGATTGTGGTCTTCGCCTTCATGATCATGATCACAACCTTCGTGCTCATGTTTTTCTGTTTCATGATTATGACCTTCGTGTCCGTCGCCGGATTTACTATTGCAAGAGCCTAACAGGAATAATCCCATGACTCCCATAAAAAGAATTTTTTTCATGATGATATTTTTATGTTCTTACTTTTATCTGTGTACAAAATTAGAGATAAAAGCCTGCAATAAAGTTGCAGACTTTACGATAAAGTAAGAACACACGGAGGTGCGCGAAGTCCTGTGGCACGTGTGAGATACGTGCCATGAAGTGACTCCTGGTATATGCAGTCCTGTCTTTGCCCGCTTTCTTCGGGGAGGACCAATAGTCTAAGAAGTGGTTCGGAGAATAATGTGATAACCAGCGGAAAATCCGGATGTGTCCATCCGTTGTCCGGGCTGGGAGTTTGCTGGAAAAAGTGAGTAGTAACACATCCCGTATCGCAACAGCAATGTTCGCTATCCGGGGTGTGTTGTTGTCCGCAACAATTGGGAGTTATGTCATTCTTCATACATATTAACCCGTTGTTGTGATGGTGGTGAGGAATAACCGGTACCACCAGCATGACCATGCTGATGAATATAAAAAAGAGTGTTATGTACCGTTTTCTCTGCATCCTTATTTTTTTATTGCGGACAAAGATAGAAGTTAACGGCTTAATTACCAAATGTTAGTTATTAAAAAGCCTTGAATAATCCATTTAAACCTTCACTCATACTGGGATGGGTGAATATGAAGTTACGTAAAGCCGAAGATTTTTGCCCGGTTTTCATGACAAACGCTACCAGATTGATAAGTTCCGGTGCATCCACGCAGAAGAGTGAGCAGCCCAGTATTTTCTTCGTATCCGTATTTACAATAGCTTTTAGCATCCCATCCATATTCTGCAAAGTACGTGCACGAGGGATGGCGGAAGCGGGCAGACGTGAAATCTTGATGGGATATCCACGTTTCATGGCTTCTTCTTCCGTCAGACCGATATGTGCCATAGGCGGATCTGTGAAGATGGCGTAAGGTACGGGATTACGGTCATCAACAGAACGTTCCTTATTACCGAAAAGATGATTTAAGATGATACGGGAATCGTCAATTGAAAGGTAATCATACATTTCCCCGCCTTTAGCGTCTCCCAAAGCCCAGACGTGTGGTGCAGTAGTGCGTAATTGCTCATTGACAATGATCCCTCCTTGTGCATTAACCTGTATTTTTGCTTTTTCCAGATTCAGATCATCTATCATAGGTTTACGTCCTGTTGCAATGAGCAGGGCATCGCCTTCAAGAAAGTAAGGTGTGCCGTCCGAGGCATCCGTATAGGCGGCGGTGATGCCGTCCGCTGTATCATGTAATGATTGTACGCGTGCGTTCAGACGTATCTCTATATTTTTTCTTTTCAGACTTTCCTGCATATATTCGGCAATCTCCCGATCAGCTTTCGGCAAGAAGCGTTTACCGGCTTCCAGAATAGTAACCTTGCTGCCGAATCCGGCATACATGGTGGCAAATTCCAGCCCGATGGCTCCGCTTCCTATAATCAGTAAGTGTTGGGGAAGAATCTCGGTATGCAGCAATGTATCACTTGTATATACGTATCGGCTGTTTTTTAATCCATCAATATCGGGTAGGATAGGTGTAGAACCGGTATTGATAAAGATTTCTTTTCCTTCCAGTTCAAAGTAATCTTCACTTTCCGGTGAAGGAACTACCTTTACCGTGTCCGGACAGAGAAAAGATGCAGTTCCGTCATACAATGTTATATTAGGGTTATTCGTCAGATTTTCGACGTTCTTTTCTCGAAGAAAGGTGACTAACTTATCCTTGCGCCTTAGGGCGAGGGAATATAACTTGGATTGTTTCTTATAGTCGTCTTGATAGATACGTTCGGCGAATTCCGATTCGTTTATCATGGTTTTAGTAGGAATACATCCTACATTTATACAGGTTCCACCGTACATGTCCGGGGAACGTTCGATGACCGCCACTTTCCAGTTGCGGTTGGCTAATTCGACCGCCAGTAGCTTGCCACCTTTGCCGAAGCCTATTATTATAGCGTCATATCGTTTCATTGTTCTCGTAATTAGAGTTTTATAAAAATGAAACAATATGACGCAAGAAAAGTTGCGGAAGCCCTGTTAAGGAACGTTTACCTTTCCAGTTCGCGGAGTGACTCCATCTTCTTTTTTTCCAGGAATTCGTAGATGCCGCTTAAGTGTTCCTTTACTTGTTTATTACCGAATTCGTAGACCTTGGTAACCAGTCCGTCCAGGAAGTCACGGTCATGGCTTACTACAATCAGTGTACCATCGAAATCCAACAGTGCTTGCTTCAGAATGTCCTTAGTCTTCAGGTCGAGGTGGTTTGTCGGCTCATCCAGAATCAGTAGGTTTACCGGTTCCAACAACAGTTTAATCATGGCGAGTCGTGTGCGCTCTCCACCGGAAAGCACTTTCACTTTCTTCATGGATTGTTCTGGGCCACCGAACATGAAAGCACCCAGCAGGTCACGTATCTTATTACGTATTTCTCCCTTTGCCACATCATCAATCGTTTGGAATACCGTTAGGTTTTCGTCCAGCAGAGAAGCTTGGTTTTGTGCGAAATAACCGATCTGCACATTATGTCCGAGTGTCAGCGTGCCATCGTGTTCAATCTCTTTCATGATACATTTCACCAAGGTGGACTTTCCTTCGCCGTTTTTGCCGACAAATGCTAATTTGTCTCCCCGTTCCACGGTCAGTGTAGCGTTTTTGAATACCACATGGTCGCCATAGGTTTTACCTACGTTTTCCATGATTACAGGATAATTGCCGGAACGTGGAGATGGCGGAAATTTCAACCGTAGTGCCGAAGTATCTTCTTCATCCACTTCTAGAATTTCCAACTTTTCCAACATTTTTACGCGGCTTTGTACTTGCAGGGTTTTGGAGTAAGTGCCTTTGAAGCGTTCAATGAATTCTTTGGTTTCGGCAATGAACTTCTGTTGTTCGTCGTAAGCCTTTTGTTGTTGTTCACGACGTTCTTTGCGGAGTTCCAGATATTTGGAGTAATTTACTTTATAATCATAGATACGTCCCATTGTCACTTCAATGGTACGGGTAGTGATATTATCCACAAACTTGCGGTCGTGGCTGATGACAATAACAGCTTTACCATTATTGATAAGGAAATCTTCCAACCACTGAATACTTTCGATGTCGAGGTGGTTGGTAGGCTCATCCAGTAACAGTACATCCGGCTTTTGCAACAGTAGTTTGGCAAGCTCGATGCGCATACGCCATCCGCCGCTGAAGTCACTGGTCTGGCGGTTGAAATCTTCGCGGCTGAAGCCGAGTCCTAACAGAGCTTTCTCTACATCTTCCTCATAGTTGGTAGCATCGATAGAGTAGAATTTTTCACTCAGGGCGGAAACCGTTTCAATCAGTTCCATGTAACTGTCGCTTTCATAATCGGTACGTGTTTCCAGTTCTTTGTTGAGGCGCTCTATTTCTGCTTCCATCTCATGCAGGTGTGAGAAAGCCTGTGCGGTTTCCTGGAATACGGTTCGTCCGTCTTCCGTCATCAGATGTTGCGGCAGGTAAGCGATAACACTGTCTTTAGGTGCCGAGATTTTGCCCCGGGTAGGTTGGCGTACTCCTGCCAGAATTTTCAGTAAGGTACTTTTTCCCGCTCCGTTCTTTCCCATCAGGGCGATGCGGTCTTTTTCATTAATAACGAAGGAAACGTCACTGAATAAGGTGGTGCCGCCGAATTCTACGGCCAGTCCGTCTATTGAAATCATACTCTATTTTTAAATTGAGGCGCAAAGATAATGCAAACCGATAACAGAATAAAATGAACTCGTTCATTTTTTATGTTGAGGTGTAGCTTATCTTCTCTAAAGATAGTGCAAATAGAGCGTAGAACTTTCATGCTTGCATGAAAAAGTTATGCCGAGATGCAGCATATCTTCTCCAAAGATAATATATTTATATTATTTTTTATATCTTTGCCTCATTAAACAAAAATACATTGGTCATGGAAACAGGGAATTTATCAGAAGATTACCGTCCGCTGATACTGGTAGCGGAAGACGATGATAGTAACTTTAAGTTGATAAAGGCTATTATTGGCAAAAAATGCGAGATATTGTGGGCAAAAAACGGTGAAGAGATGGTTAATCTGTTCAAAGAGAACCGTGGAAAGACAGCTGCTATTCTTATGGATATCAAAATGCCTATCATGAATGGTCTGGAAGCAACAAAGATTATCCGTGAAGAGGAGAAAGAACTTCCTATTATCATGCAGACTGCTTATGCTTTTACGGCTGACCGTGAAAATGCAATGGCTGCCGGTGCTTCGGAAGTATTGGTAAAGCCTATTACCTTGAGTGCATTACGTACTTGCTTGAGTAAGTTCTTGCCACTGTTGCAGTGGTAACAGAATTTTCATAGTATAAATTATATTATAACGAACGCGGGATGACTTCTTAATGTAGTTGTCCCGCGTTTGTTATTTATATTTAGGAGGATACTTCTTTTTATTCTCTATAAGAATGTTTCTGAGCATATTTCCGTAAAAAATAAAAGATATTTTATCTATTTTCTGTATTAATTCCTTATATTTATAGACACGTAGGAAAACGGCATGTGAAGAACTACTCTCCATAACTAATATTTATTAATATGAAACAACTACTATTATTACTACTATGTACTGCACTTCATTTTACTGCTAATGCCCAAAGTGTCATAAACAGTGATGCATATCTTGCACATATCGAGAGAAGTGGGCAGGAACCGATGCAATATGTTGCGGATAAAATCCGTAAGTATTCAGTCGTGACGATAGGGGAAGATCATTGGATTAAGGATCATCCTCTGTTTCTCTGTGATGTTATTGACTCAATGGCCACGGATACGACGGCAAATATTGATATCCTTGCTCTCGAATTCGGAAATTCGATGGATCAGAAGCTTGTAAATGAATTATTGAACTCATCCGAATATCGGGAAGATCTAGTCTTTAAGATTCTGCAACACGCTCCTGATGATTACGGAAATCCTTATAAGGAATATGCGGATGTCTTTCGCAAAGTGTGGGAGACCAATCAAACCAAACCGCAAGAGTATCGTACCCGGATTGTTTTGTTAGATCCTGCTTATATTCAGCAAGTTTTTGATAAAGAAGAAGTTCAATACACTTGTTCGCGAGATGACAATATGGTTAATCTGATAAGGTGGTACATTATTCAACGTAAACATGTTGTCTTCTATGCAGGCGGAGCTCATACCACCGCGCAAATCAGAGGCATTCGCAATGGAGATTATTACTATAATTACCCGTCAGCAGGCTATTTGCTCAAGAAGTGTTATCCCAATGATGTATTTATAATTACTTTATGGGGTGCATACATGGGAGCTAACGGATATATACCGGATGAGAAAACGCGTTGGGTGCAATTGGCGGGAGGTGTCATTGATGAGGCTTTTCGGATGAATGGGAATAAGCCTGTTGCATTTGACCTCGGCGGCGCTTTCGCAAGCCTGACGGTTGCGGATTATTTTGGTAATCCGGATGGTAAGTTGATCTGGGTAGACAATCCGATGAATGGTTCGCCTTATGTTAAAACAAATCTGCTGGCTGACGGATGTGATGGTATTATCTTTATAAAACCGACGGCAGAGTTTAGTGGCATTCATTTGATTGATATATATGATGAGGAATTTCTGAAGCGTATAGAGAATCGATCAGAGGGCAAATGTAAGACGTCGGAGCAAACATTGAAGGAAATAAAAGAGTGGCATCCGATACTGGAATATTAGCTGAGGAGGGGGACGTTTATATGAGACTCGTGATATTGCGGAATAGATTTCATTGTTATCACATAACTACCTATTAACATAATGAATAATATTGATTTTGAGTACCAAAGATAGAAATAAAGGTGAAACATAAAGGATGTAATCAATCGATTTCAAATCGATTGATTACATCCTTTATGTTTCTTTTGTTACTGCTGTTACGTTACATTGTCTAATGTTCTTCTCTTTCCTGCATCTTTCGTTTCACGAATTTTATTTTCAGGTTCGCCTCTTCCATCTCTTTTTTTATCTGAGTGATGGATGAAAGTATCTGTGCCAGTTCATAAACTCCTGCCAATGCCTGGCGGTCTACCGGAGACATAGTAGTGGAGTAGGAGCGTTCGCCTTGATAATTCACTTTGATATTCTTGTCCTTATTCAGGTAGAGGAATCCCATAACATTGCCATCCTCTCCCATTTTGAAATCGGCCTTTTCTATTTTTTCTCCCAAATCGGTAGTTTCATAACTATCTTTGGAAGTAGGAGTCTCGGCAAAACTACCATCAGGAGCAACTACTTTTACACCTACATGGTGAATATTGCTTGGACCACAATAAATGGAAGTCATGCTCATTTGTCCGGTTTCGTTCACCTGGAAGCGGAGATATGAACGATGCAGATTTTTTTCTATTACTTGTGAGGGGTGCAGATAGTTGCCTATTTTCTGATATTCGGCATCTTTTTCGAGAGTGAATTTCCCTTTTATGGCATCCAATTCGCTTTGTTTCTTTTGAAACAGGCTATCCAGGTAAACAAGTGTTTTTTCCTGTTCTTTCAGTTCTACCTGCTGCATCAGACTGATGCCTTCACGACGAGTTTCAAAAGCTTTTGGGTATAATATCTTAATGCTGTCAATCTGCATTTTTGCTTCACTGAAGTCTCCCCGTTTAAAAGCTTCGCGGGCGGTTTGCAATTTTTCACCGGCTTTTTTCTCCACATTCTCGCAAGAGAAGAGCGTGCAACAGAGGCACGCAAGAAGTATCATTGTCTTCATAACTGTTGTTCTTCTGTTAGTGAGGACAAAATTATAAATAATATCCGTATCTTTGCAGCCTCAAATATAGATAAATGGTATTTTAGTTTTCTTAAGATATCGGATGTTTGGAACAATTATTTGTCCTCACCGTACCCGGTCCGTATCAAAGCCGTACCTGGTCCGTACCAAGTCCAAGCGTATAGGTACGGAGCAAATACGAGGATGACACGGCTCGGATACATGGAAGGTGGAAAAATAGACCAAAAGACTTTCTATGCTCCGGAATGAAAACTATATGATTATTTTTTAAAGGTGTATTATGGTTGAGTTGACAGCAGAAGAATTGAAACAACATTTTAGTGACGACATATTTAAACGGATATCCGAGACGGCAGATGAATTGGGATTGGAATGCTATGTGGTCGGTGGATATGTACGCGATATTTTCCTGCAACGCCCTTCTAAGGATATTGATGTCGTAGTGGTTGGCAGTGGTATAGAAATGGCTGAAGCATTGGGCAAATGTTTGGGGCGTGGTGCGCATGTGGCTGTATTCAAGAATTTTGGTACTGCACAGGTTAAATATCATGGGACAGAAGTGGAGTTTGTAGGTGCACGCAAAGAATCATATCAACGTGATTCTCGTAAACCCATTGTTGAAGATGGTACGTTGGAAGATGATCAGAACCGTCGTGATTTTACTATTAATGCACTGGCTGTCTGTCTGAACCAAAGTCGTTTCGGAGAATTGGTAGATCCTTTTGGTGGCATAGAAGATTTAAAAGAAAAGACAATTCGTACTCCGCTTGATCCGGATATCACATTCAGTGATGACCCGTTGCGTATGATGCGTTGCATCCGCTTTGCTACCCAATTGAATTTCTATATTGATGATGCTACGTTCGAGTCTTTGTGTCGCAATTGTGAACGCATTTCTATAATCTCTAAGGAACGTACTGCGGACGAGCTGAATAAGATATTACTCTCTCCTGTTCCTTCCAAAGGTTTTATTGACTTGGATCGTTCCGGACTGTTGCCGCTGATTTTTCCGGAACTTGCTGCTTTGCAAGGTGTGGAAACCCGTAACGGACGGGCTCACAAGGACAATTTCTATCATACTTTGGAAGTTCTTGATAATATCAGTCGCAAAACAGATAACCTTTGGTTGCGATGGGCTGCCCTGTTGCATGACATAGCGAAACCTGTTACCAAACGTTGGGAACCTCGTGCAGGCTGGACATTCCACAATCATAATTTCATAGGTGAGAAGATGGTACCGGAGATTTTCAGGAGAATGAAATTACCGATGAATGAAAAAATGAAGTATGTACAGAAGCTGGTAAGTCTGCACATGCGTCCTATTGTCATTGCCGATGATGTGGTAACCGATTCTGCAGTACGTCGTCTTCTCTTTGAAGCGGGAGATGACATTGATGACCTGATGACCCTGTGTGAAGCCGATATCACGTCTAAGAATATGGAGCGCAAACAACGTTTTCTTAATAATTTCCAACTGGTGCGTCAGAAACTGAAGGATCTTGAGGAACGCGACCGTGTTCGCAACTTCCAACCGCCCATCAGTGGAGAAGAAATTATGAAAACTTTCAATCTGGAACCCTGCCAGCAGGTAGGAACTTTGAAAAGCGCCATTAAAGATGCTATTCTGGATGGAGTGATACCTAATGAATACGAGGCTGCACGCACTTTTATGTTGCAGCGTGCTGAAAAGATGGGATTGAAGCATTCTTAATATTTGTCACTGATTTCCGTGACAAATAAATATTCCGTATAGTTATCTTTTTGATCCTCTTAATCTTGTTTTTTACCTGTTTATCCTGTTAAAAGCCTCCTTAAACAAAAAAAACAAGAATTTGTTGACCGCTTGATAGGAATTTAATGTTTATATTTGCAAATAGTATGAAACATAAACTATTATAAACATTAAAGATATGGATGAAATGAAAATGTGGTTCCGCCCGGTCAAGGGTATTGCATTTTGTATTGTGGCTGCTTTCTTTGGTGGTCAGGCAATGGCTCAGGTGCAAGCGAAAAGGAGTTTTCCTTCAGCGAAACGTATTTCGGCATTTGACAATACAACGTTTTGTACAGCTTTCCTGTCGGATGGTTCTTTGCTTACGATTCGCGATATCCCTATTGTCGATCTGAGAGATGTTGATAAGATAGCCTTTAACCCTACAGGCAGTTCACTGGCTTTGATGCGGGGAAAGAAACCTGTTAGTATTTATTCTTTCCGCGACCGGAACAAGAAGCTTTTTGAACTGAAAGAGCAGCGTAAGAGCAAGGAATTGAAGGGCAGGAAGAATCTGAATTTCTTTGTGCCCGGACCTGTAGGTGCCGAGTTGATGAAAGATGCATCAAAGGGAGATATTGTCCCTGTTGCCATGTGCTATGGTGCTGATGCACGCAATTTCTTGGTCTCCAACTCTTTAGGAGAAATCATAGTTTACGATACAAAAGCATATTTGCCTCAGGCTTATATTCAGGGAAAAGCTGTGGCAACGGCTATTACTATGAGTCCCAACAACTATTTTATTGCTGCCGGAACCGGTAAGAATATCGATATCTGGAATTTCCAGACGAAAGAACTGCGTACCTCGCTTCCGATGCCTGCCGAAGTAACCGAATTGGTCTTTTCCGCCGATGCTTCTCAAATGGCTGTTGTGACGACAGACAAGCGTCTGACTATTTTCGATACAAAGACATGGGATAAGGTGGATATCTTTGATAAGATAGGTGGAACACTGACTTCTCCGTCTTTTCATCCGGATGGCAAATATATCAGTGTGGTTAAAGATGGTAATGCCATTGTTATCATGAATTTGAAAAACAGTGTGCCTGAACAGACGTTGGATGAAAATCCGGGTGGTGTGACGGGTAGTCGCTTTTTTGTGAACAAACAAACGAGCGATGTATTCATGCTTTCAAATCGTGCCAAAGGGCTTGTATTCTGGGATGCTAATGGTTTGAATCCTTTCTTTGGTAAATTGATGAGCAAGGAAGTGGACGCTAAGATGAACGAGTGGGTGAAGATGATGCAGGGTGAGTCCATGGAAGATTATGCTATCCGTGTGAATGACGAGACTCGTCTGAAGCAGCAGCAATTGTTTGCCCAGGAAGTGGCAACGGAATTGGCAGGCGACCGTATCTCTATCGATAATCCTTTCGTGGGAGAATATGATGCTTCCAAGAATATGCTGAATATCGGATTTAATGCATTGCCTGCGATTGCTTTGGAAGTGCCTTCAAATGAAGTAGGCGATTTCAAGGATGGCAAGAACTTGAAATTTGATAACGCGGTTTACGTGTTGAACGATAAGGACGAATTTGAGCTGGCTTACGTAGAAGTGCGTAATGAGACTACAAATAAGGTCTATATTTATGATAATATCGGTCGCACCAAGTTAACCGCTCTGGAAGCTGATGAAAACTTTGTTCCGCTGGAAATTATGCAGCAGGCAAGTCGTGAAGAAATTCAGCTGAAGGAAATTAAAGAAGCTGTAATCGAAGAAAAGAAGCAGGATAAGCTGATTACGGAAAATACACAGATTGATGTGAGGACAGAAGTGATTCCGGGTGTGGATGCTAATGGTAATAAGATTCTGAACTACAAAGTGGGCTATCAGTATGAGGTGATCAATAAAGAGTTTTCTGCAAAGGAGGACTTCCCGTCAGGTGGTTATGATATTGAACGTTCCAATGCCGCAATGTCTTTGATGAAGATTATCAAGAATGCTTTTGAAGGCGATTTCTCCAAGTATCTGTCTGAAGGTAAACAAGTGAAGGTCATTGTTACCGGTTCTGCCGATGCAAGTCCTATTCGCGGGCGCATTGCCTATAACGGACAATATGGCGAATTTATTGATGAACCTTATTATAAGAATGGTAATCTTGATAATATTACCGTAACAAAGGCTTCGGGCATCACTACTAATGAACAGTTGGCTTTGATGCGTGCGGCAGGTGTGAAGGATTATATTGAAAAGAATGTAACCACATTGGATAACACCAAGAACGAATATGAATATCATGTGGAAGTAGCCAAAGAACGCGGTGGTGAATTCCGTAAGATTAACGTAGAGTTTGTAATCATGGATGCTTTTCCTGCAAAATAATTTAGTGAGGAGCTAATAAATATGAAGAATTTTTTAGTACTGACAATCATTTTAATGTTGGGAGCATGTGGGAGAGTAGCGGCACAGGATGCTGCAGCTGCCTCTAAGCGTGCTAACCAGCAATATGTGCTTTTTGAAAGTGAGCGCGATAAAGGAACGAACGTGACGGGTATGTATAGCTATCTGCTGGACAGTTACGAGAATTTCATGAAAGTAGTGGAAGCACCGGATAACGGTCAGTATTTGAGTGGCGCCAAGAATCGTTTGCGTGCGATGTATCCTTATCTGTTGAATGGTGCAGTGTATTATTCCGAACAGAAACAACCCTCTAAGGCACTGGATTTTGCAGCGGCTTATATTGAGATGCCACGGCTGAAGATTTTTCAGAGCGAATTGCTTCCCAAAGATAACCGCTATGCTTCTGTAGTATATTATGCGGCGGTATCTGCCTACAATCTCCAAAAGTATTCGCAGGCGTTGAAGTATTTCCAGGAGTATTTAAGCACGGGAACGGATACACAGCAGAAAGACTGCTATGTATATATGAATATGATTTACCAGTCGCAGAAGAATTATTCGGAACAGGAACGTGTCCTGGAGGAAGCCATAGCCAAGTATCCTGTTTCGCTTGATTTCCTTTATAATCTGGTGAATGTGCATATTGCCACGAACAATATGCCGAAGTTACTGTCGGCCATCGACCGTATTCTTGAAGTTGATCCCAATAATGATAAGGTATTGCCCATCAAGGCACGTATTTTGGAACGCCAGGGAAAGAATCAGGAAGCGCTCGATATCTACAAGCGTTTGTATGCTCTCCATCCCGATAGTTTTGAGTTGCTTACCGGATTGGCGCGTGTTAATTTCAATGTAGCTACGGAAATTGTGAATAACGGTGCTACCATTGCCAATGATACCGAATATGCGTTGGTACGTCAGCGTGCTTCCGGTTATCTGCTGGATGCTAAAGACCTGTTCCTGAAAATTCTGGAAAAAGAACCTTCCTCCAAAATGTATATGCAGGGGTTGGCAGGCGTATATCAGTATATGGATATGAAATCTGAGTATGAGGTCTTGATGAAAATTATTACTGACGGTGCTTCATATACTTCTTTCCCCTCCCGTTTGCTGGCTTATAATGAGGCATTGAAGAAGACTGAGGGGGTGGCGCAACAGCAGGAATCTGCTCCTGTACCGGTGGAACCGGCTATGTTGGTCATCCATGTGGATAGTTTTATTGATGGCAATAATAATAAGGTAATAGATGCCGGTGAAAGTTTTGCAGTTCAATTTTCAGTTGAGAATAAGGGACAGGGGGATGCTTATAATATCCGCCTCCGTCTTTCCGAACAACAGGGATATGATGAATATTTCGACGGTCCCCGTGAGTTGGATGGCGGTAATATTCCCGCAGGAACATCGAAGCAATACACTTTCCGTTATTTGGTAAAGAAAGAAATGCCGTCAGCACTGGCCAAGATTAATATCTATGCATTCGAAGCGAATGGTTTTGATGCTGATCCGTCGGAATTGATTGTTAATACACAGGAATATGCTATGCCGCGCCTGCGTGTGGCGGATCATCAGTTCTTTGCTTCCGAAGGTTCTTCTATCACTTTAGGTAAGAATGGTAAGCTGACGCTTGCTTTGCAGAATTTCGGTTCGAAGACAGCACGTAATGTGAAATTGAACTTCAAGTTGCCGAATAATGTGTTTACAACTGATGTACCTGAAATGACGATTGATAGTATTGCTCCGGGTGATGTAGCAACACTGGATTATGGTTTCCTTGTGAACAAGCGTTTTGATGGTGATTCAATTGCTGTGATGGTAAGCGTGAGTGAAGATTCCCGTTCTTCTTATCTGAGTGAAGCCTATAAGGTGAAGGTGGGTGAATACTTAACGGCATCCAGCACAATCAAGATTGACGGAGCTGTCCGTAAGGCGGTTGATCTTAAGAATGTTAGTTTAGGGCTCAATACTGAGTTGCTGCAAGATATTCCTGTGGGTGCTGTGAATCGTCACCGTTATGCATTGATCATTGGTAACGAAGATTATAGCATCACTGGTGCCAATGCAGAGATAAATGTGCCTTATGCCGTGAATGATGCTATGGTATTCCGTGAATATTGTGTACGTACATTTGGTGTACCTGATGGACAACTGAAAGTTGTTCCGAATGCTACGGCTGGTATGATGCACGAACAGCTTGACTGGTTGGTGAATATGGCAAGTACTGATCCTGAAGCGGAATTGATATTCTATTATTCCGGTCATGGTAATAATGATGAGGCTACGAAAGAACCTTATTTGCTGCCGGTAGATATTACGGGTAAGAACATTCGTCTGGGTATTTCTCTGGCGGATTTATATAAGCGTCTGGCAACCTATCCTATCAAGGGAGCTTATGTTTTCCTGGATGCTTGCTTTAGTGGTGGTTACAAGAGTGCTGCTCCGTTGCTGGCCCAAAAAGGGGTACGTGTAGTACCGAAGGTGGGTTTGCCGCAGGGACATACCTTGAGTTTCTCATCCAGTAGCGGTGACCAGACTTCCAGTGTTTATCATGATAAGAAGCAGGGATATTATACTTACTTCCTGGTTAAATGTATCAAGGATGCAAAGGGAGATTTAACCATGAAAGAACTGTTTGAAAAGACCAATGCAGAGGTGAAGAAAGCTACTGCTTTGATTGGCAAGATGCAGGAACCTCAGTATATGGTTTCTCCTACATGGTCTGATTGGGCGGATGTGAAGCTGAAGACACCGGCGACAATGAATTAGTTTATTGCGAATATAGAAAAAGGGGCTCTGCCGACATAAATGTTGCAGAGCCCCTTTTCTTTCTCTTTTCATAAGCGCATGTAAAAGTTCCATAAAAAAGAACCCGGTTTCTGTTTTGAATGAGGGCAATGCATAACTTTGTGATACATTCTAATTTAAAAAGAAACGGTTATGGAAACGACAAAGGTAATATCAGAAAATGAGAATTATACCGCTGTGAATATCGGTAGTATGGACGAACTGATGGAGCATACTCTGGTGCATCCTGTCAGCGGACGCATTATAGAAGGCAAAGCTTTTCTGAAAGAAGTGACAAAAGCAACCGGTACGGAGATTTCTTTCAACAGCCTTCCGCCGCATACTGATTTATCCTATTTTCATGTGCATGAGCAGAACGAGGAAACATACATTATATTAAGAGGTGCAGGTTATTTCCAGGTAGATGATGATTGTTTCCTCATTTCCGAGGGAAGCGTTATCCGTGTGGCGCCTAAAGGCATCAGGGGAATGGCTAACTCTTCAGATGAGGCGATGATATATATTGTAATCCAGTCGCGTGAAAATTCTTTGCGGCAGTACTCTACGGCTGACGGAACGCGGGTGGAACACGAAAAGAAATGGTGACCGGCAGATGCTACAAATAGCTAAAAAATCATCCATGTGGAATCCCTGGCATGGTTGTCATAAGTTCAGCACAGGTTGCCAGCACTGCTATGTCTACCGCACGGATGGTAAATATGGCAAGGATAGTTCCGTTGTGACAAAAACGGAGAAGTTTGACCTGCCTTTGCAGCAGAAAAAGAACAAGACTTATAAGATACCTTCGGGTAATATGGTTTATACTTGTTTCACTTCTGATTTTCTGGTGGAGGATGCCGACGAGTGGCGTCCCGAAGCGTGGGAGATGATGCGGATACGTCAGGACCTTCATTTCCTTTTTATCACGAAACGCATCGACAGACTGAGTGCCTGCCTGCCCGCTGACTGGGGTGAGGGGTATGATAATGTCACCATTTGCTGCACCATGGAGAACCAGGATCGGGTTGACTACCGCCTGCCTATCTATAAGGCTGCTCCCATAAAACATAAGATTATCATCTGCGAGCCTCTTCTCAGCCGGATAGACTTCCGTGGAGAACTGGGCACATGGGTGGAACAGGTTGTAGCCGGGGGAGAATCCGGCAGGGAAGTCCGTGTATGCGATTACGACTGGGTGCTGGATATCCGCCGGCAATGCATTGACGCCCATGTCGGCTTCTGGTTCAAGCAGACAGGATCTTATCTGATGAAAGAAGGCAAGGAGTTCAAAATAGCCCGTCAGTTCCAGCACTCACAGGCACGAAAGGCGGAAATAAATTATACTCCTTGACTTACTGCTTTCAACTATATTGCCCGTTGTATTGTTATTATATAACGGAAACATAAGAACCGTCAGGAGAGGGGGAGGATATGAAACAACTGATATTCGCTTTTGTATTGTTAATAAGTTGTCTTGCTTGTGCCAATAACCGGACCGGGCAGGCAGAAAGGAGAAAAGATATGAAGTCAACTAAAGAAATTTATCTGGCAGGAGGGTGCTTTTGGGGAACCGAACATTTCCTGAAACTGATTGAAGGTGTGGAAGCTACGCAAGTGGGCTATGCCAACGGAAATATTGCCAATCCAACCTATAAACAGGTGTGTACCGGCACCACGGATTTTGCAGAAACCGTAAAGGTGCAGTACGATCCGGTAAAAGTGGATCTGCCTTTCCTTATAGACCTCTATTTCAAAACGATAGATCCTACCAGTGTGAACCGTCAGGGAAATGATCGTGGCACCCAGTATCGTACAGGCATCTATTACACCGATTCGGCAGATTTACCGCTCATTCGGGAAACTGTCAACCGTCTGGCTGCGGCTTATACCCGTCCGTTGGCAGTGGAAATTAAGCCTTTGGAAAACTTCTATCCGGCAGAAGACTATCATCAGGATTATCTAGACAAGAATCCTGGAGGTTATTGCCATATCCATCCGGAATTATTCGAACTGGCGCGTAAAGCAAAAATGCCGAAGAAGCCTGCAACTGTTTATCGCAAACCGGATGATGTCGTTTTGCGTTCGCAGCTCACAGCAGAACAATATGCCGTGACTCAAAAGAATGCAACCGAACCGGCTTTTCATAATCCTTATTGGAATGAACATCGCCCTGGCATTTATGTAGATGTGACTACAGGCGAGCCTTTGTTTGTCTCTACCGATAAGTTCGATTCCGGTTGTGGCTGGCCCAGCTTTTCAAAGCCTATCGACCGTAAACTCATTCAGGAGAAAGTGGATACCTCTCACGGTATGGTGCGCACGGAAGTTCGCAGTTCTACGGGTGATGCTCATTTAGGTCATGTTTTTACAGACGGTCCGGCAGATAAAGGCGGTTTGCGCTATTGCATAAACAGTGCTTCTCTGCGGTTCATTCCCAAAGACAAGATGCAGGCGGAAGGATACGGAGATTACATTGATTTAGTGAAGTGATTTTTCTGTATCAGGAAAACTTTCGTATCTTTAGCAAAAATGGATCTATGATTGAATTTAAAAATGTACCGTTGGCATCACTCCGTGATTTGCGGGAGCAATATTTAGCTTCTTTGCGTTATCCGCAAGAGTTACATTGCGAGTGGCTTGTTGCGAAAGGGACTTGTGTCAGTATTGAAACGGGTGTAGAAAGGGTGGGATATTTTGTCTGTTCGGAAGAAGGACAATTGGTTGAATTCTATCTACTCGACAAGATGTTTGCCCGAAAAGAAGAAATCTTCGGACGAATGTTGGGAGAGTTTCAGATTAAAAATGCTTTCTGTAAGTCCTTCGATGATTTGTTTATGACTTGTTGCCATACATTCTGCCGGTTCTGTAAAATAGGCGGTATTTTGTTCCGCTTCTTCACTGACGAAATTGTGATGCCTTTGCCGGCTGGCGTAACCGTTCGTAAAGCAAAAGAAATTGATGTTCCGTTGCTGCTGACTCATGACAGTGATTTGTACGAATCTCCCGAAGAGTTGAATTATACCGTTTCAAACCGTATGATACTGATGTATGAGAAGGATGGAGCACTCGTTGGCTGTGGTTATCTTATCCGAGTACTTCCTGATAAGGACATTTTTGATGTAGGTATGTGGGTGAATCCAGCATTTCGCAGGCAAGGATATGCCGTGATGATTATTTCTCATCTGAAAAAGACGTGCTTGAAGGCTGGATATGTGCCTGTTGCCGGTTGTGCTGCCGATAATGTGGCTTCACGCAGGACGTTAGAACGGTGCGGGTTTATGACGAAACATTGTGCTGTTGTATTTGAGTTTTGAAACAGCTTTGACACTTGATACAAACAGTTGTTATTTTGTTTCGTTACCGCTGTAACTGTTACAGCAGTAACGAAATGGAAGTATATCTTTGATTTAGTCATCAATATCAATCACCCTCATCTTTGAATCGAACGTGATTTCCAAACGGTTGGATAGTCTGATTTCATACTCTTTCTTGTCAAGCTCAATCTGCAGGATTCTTGTATCCGGATAGTTTTCCTTTACATAATTACGGATGGCTTCCGGGATAATCTGGGCAGGAACTTCACTCTGACGGCATTTCACTTCTTTCCATTCTCCTGTTTTATCAAACTCTACTTCTTCGCCATTGGTAAAGACTACATCGTAGCTTTTATAGAATACTCCACTTTCCTCTTTTGCCAATGCCACTTTATGATCTTTAAAGTAGGTATTGAGGAAAGTTTGAGCCTTTGCAGGGAGTTGATTTACCTGGATCGGTTTGTCATTATCCGCCATTACCATTGTGTGCATCGTGAACATACATACTAATAATAAAACTAACTTTTTCATATTCTTCTATTTTAATAATTAATACTTTGGTTTATTCTGATATGGCAAAGATAAAGGGAGATTCTGGAAAGAAACTGGAATTCCTTATTAAAACGATTCCCGGCAATGAAGTTCCCTGCACTTGGGAACGACAGTTTCCTCTAATGGGAACGCTCGTTTCTCTTCGTGGGAATGACCGTTCCCGTGCACAGAAGCAGAGCAGACCGGTAGTTCGGCAGATGAGGGAGAATGGTATTTTATCTGATGGAGGCAGGAATAAATTCACTTGGTCGTCCGTTGTAGGTTAGTGTCAGTCTATGCATAGCCCTTGTTACAGCTACATAGAGCATACTTTTATCAATGACTGAGTTGTAATTCTTGTCGTTGACATAGGGAACGATTACTTCGTCAAACTCCAATCCTTTTGCCATGTGAGATGAGGTAATGATAATCCCTTTCATAAAAGCAGAGCTTTGATTGGACAGGAAATGGATATCACCGGTATGCACCCTGAGGCTTTCTGACAGTTCTCTTGCTTGTGTTTCGGTTTTGCATACTATCCCGAGTGACGTATAACCGGATTTTTTAAAAGAAGAAATTATACTGAAAATACCCAGTATTTCCTGTTTTATATCTTCAAACCGTAGGATTGCAGGAGGTTCACCATGACGTATGATAGGTTCTAATTCATGATTAGTCTGAATCCTTTGCGAGAAATCCGTGATTTCAAACGTAGAGCGGTAACTTTTGCATAGTTTCATTATTTCGCCTATAGTGAATGCTTTCCGAATCATATCGGCTGTTGACGAACCGTAAGGGTTGACAGATTGTGATGCATCTCCGAGAATGGTCTTCCGGCAGGGGTAAAGTTTCTGAATTACTTTGTACTGGATAGGAGAATAATCCTGCATTTCGTCTATCAAAAGATGTTTGACACCGGGTGAAGTAATATTTCCGTCTAAAGCCAGATGCAGGTATGCCAGAGGTGCCAGGTCTGCGTATTCCAACATCCGGTTCTTGCGTAATTTGAATAGTTCGGGTTTACCTACCCATACGAAAAACTCTTTATAAATCTGAAGATCGTTGTTACCTGCAAACATCTTCTTTATTTCTTTCTTCAACAGATTTTTCTCTGAAGTGGTAACTGTAAAGTAGTATTGCACCTTCATCATTTCCAGGATATAATCCGTCATAGCTTCAGAACGCTGGCGCATGGGGTAACGGTTGAAGCGCCTGAATTGCTCTTCAATATATTCGGCGGGAATTGTGATGTGCCTGGTGAGTTTTACTTCTGCTGCTTTGAAGTAGTTGTTTTCCATATAGAGGATAAACTTATCAAGCTGTGAAATAAACTCAAAGGAAGATTTGTATTTGATTCGTTCAATGAAGTTCGATGACGTTTTTTCGAGTAATTCCGTTACCTGTTCAAAGAAGTTCTGGTATTTGTATTTGTTTTCAAGAACTCCCGAAAGAATCTGCTCCATACTGGTTTCGGGCACACTTTCTTCGCCAAGTTCGGGAAGTACGTTCGAGATATAATCACCGAAAACTTTATTGGGTGAAATAATAAGTATATCTTTTGAGGAAATATTTCCTTTCAACGTATAGAGCAGGTAGGCGATGCGGTGTAAGGCAATGGATGTCTTGCCCGATCCGGCAACTCCCTGGATAATGAGCACGTGAGCTTCTTCATTGCGAATGATCCGGTTCTGTTCCCGCTGGATAGTGGTGACAATATTCTTCATTTTATCATCGGCATTACTGCTGAGTTCCTTCTGAAGTATTTCATCATGTACAGTCAGCGAGCTTTCTATCATATATTCCATTTTTCCTTTACGGATGCGGTATTGGCGTTTAAGTGAAATATCTCCGTTGATTTCACCGGTAGGGGAGGTGTAAACCGCTTTCCCCAGTTCGTAATCGTAGAACATACCGGAAATGGGAGCCCGCCAATCGTATATCAGATTTGTCTTACTTTGTGAATCATAGAACGTATGTATGCCTATATAAATAGGTAAAACGCTACTGCCGTTTTTCTTTTCCTCGAAATCTATCCGTCCGAAATAAGGAATATCCAGTATTTTGCCCAACCGTCTGCGTTTGTCAATTACGCTTTCACCCAGTGCGAAATGATTGAGGATGCTTTCGCGCATAGATCGGATTTCATGCGGATCGATATCTTTGTTTGACCAGATATAATCTTTGTATTCCTGTAAGGTTTCTACATGTTCTTTGACTGATGTATCGGTGTTATGAATCGTATCGTTAATGATGCCGATGATCCGTTGCAAGTACTTTTTTTCCTGCTTTTCTGTTTGATTGAATGTCATAACTCTTTTAATTTTTTATCTGGGAAGTTTGGAAAGGGTGGCAAAGTTAGTCTGAATTATCAGGTTATTAAATAGTTATTTATAGCTATATATCCGTCCTTTTTTCTACATTTGCACGTCATTACAAAAGAAAAACAATGGATATTCTTGATCTTGCCAGACGGAATCAACAGAAAGCCCGGAAAATTATAGAAGACACAAAAATCATCCCTATTTGGGAAAGTATAGGTGCCAAAGTGAATTTAGTAGGTTCTTTGAGTACAGGATTGCTGATGAAGCATCTTGACATTGATTTTCATATTTATACCTCACAATTTAGTCTGTGTGATAGCTTTCAGGCAATGGTGAAGTTTACGGAAAACAAGTCTTTCATGAAGATGGAGCATAAGAATCTGCTGGATACGGAGGAGGCATGTGTGGAGTGGCATGCCTGGTATCGGGATGCAGATAATGCGCTTTGGCAGATAGATATGATCCATATTTTGGAAGGTTCCCGGTATGATGGCTATTTTGAGAAGTTTGCTGAACGGCTTTCCGCTGTTTTGACTGATGAAACAAGGTATGCCATTTTAAAATTGAAATATGATACGCCCGAGTCGGAAAAGATTATGGGAATAGAGTATTATAAGGCTGTTATCCGGGATGGTATACGCAGTTATGAGGACTTTATGGAATGGAGAAGTCTGCATCCGGTTACGGGAATTATGGACTGGATGCCGTAACTTGAATATTTCTTTCGCGGAGCGGTTAGCTTAGTATTCCTAACTTTAATCCTGCATTGATAGCTTCGATAGAATTCTGTACCCCTAATTTGTGCAATAGGTTTTGCCGGTGAATATTGACCGTATGAATACTGATGCAGAGATTGTGAGCTATTTCTTTACTTAATAATCCCTTTTGAATAAGCTGTAAAATCTCCAGTTCACGCTGTGTCAGACTGATAGACGCAGGTGATGGTAGTGCAGGAGAAAACATTTCCCCGTTTTTAAGATTCAGTACGGTGCATTCCACTTGGTCGGATTCCTTCTGATTTGGGGCAATCTCCATATTGCCGAGTATGAGCCAGGCTTTCCCGTTGCGGCTTTGCTCTAAAACCTGTTGGCGGCTGACGACGCGCACGTATTGCTTTCTGGCATTGAGCACCCGGAAGCTATAAATATTGCAATAATCGTTTCTTTCTTCAATGGGCAAACTGTATATAAACTTACCCAGCTCAACCTGCAACCGTTCCAGTTGGGTAGAGTCGTCCGGATGAAAGCGTGATTCCAGATAATCCCCCTGCCTTTCCAGAGTCGCTATCTTATGGCTGTCGTACCCCAGCAAATCGACAAAGTTGGTAGAAGCAAACGCATACCTGAGTTTATAGACATCGACTACAAAGGTGCAACTCCGACTGATTGCAGACATCCGATGGAGCATCTGCTTGTCACGTTCCCATATAGCATAGTCGATGTGGGCGGCAGATAGATGCTGCTTGGCCCACATTTCTTCTCTTGTGGTATCGGTTGATTTCATTGGATGGAATTATTTTCTGCAAAAATAGGATAACCATTGAATTATCCGGTAAATGCATCTGCTTTTTTATTATTTTTCCTATATTTGCTACCAAATCAAGAGATAAAGATCAGATTGTTCAATTCATGAAACATCAACTCTGTATATAGCTACGCTTCACGAATAGCACCTTCTCGTATAAAGCTATTCAGCTATCGGACGGATTCACGCAATTCGTCACAGAGGTTTTATACCCCGTTTTATTTACGCTTTTCCCTGGGAGGGAGTAACTGAGTAATAGCTAATGTCAGCAACTGATATAGGGTGACTCTGAGACTGAGGATAGAATCAATGCCAATGATTCCTATCATCAATGCCAATGATGCCTACCATCAATGCCGATGATGCCTATCATCAATACGGATGATGCCTATCATCAATACGGATGATGATACCCTTAGTCGTAGCAACAGTATAGCTGGCATAAACTCATAGCTTGGTTCGCTTCATTCCCCGGATAAGCTTTATTCATTACTTATTAAAATTGGACAATGAATTATACATATAAGCAAATTTGGCTCATCAACTTTCCTGTGATGATGAGCATCCTGATGGAGCAATTAATCAATATTACCGATGCAGTTTTTCTTGGACATGTGGGCGAAGTGGAATTAGGCGCCTCTGCCCTTGCAAGTGTCTATTATCTGGCTATCTATATGCTTGGATTTGGTTTCAGTCTGGGCCTGCAAGTGATGGTTGCCCGTAGAAACGGGGAACAACGGTACAAGGAAACTGGCCGGACGTTCTATCAGGGATTACTGTTCCTGAGCTGTTTAGCAGTCGTTTTAAGTTTGGCATCCTATGTGCTGTCTCCTCTTATCCTGAAATATTTCATTCATTCACCCGAAATTTATGAAGCCGTGGTCGATTATCTGGAATGGAGGTGTTTCGGACTGGTATTTTCTTTCCCGTTTCTGGCATTCCGTTCTTTCTTTGTTGGAATCACGAAGACGAGGGTATTGTTGTGGGCTGCGATGATGGCAGTCCTTATTAATATACCTTGCAACTACTTGTTTATTTTCTGTTTTAATCTGGGCATATCGGGTGCGGCAATGGCTTCATCATTGGCCGAGGCAGGTTCTTTGTTGATATTGATATGCTATACTTTTCAGAAGAAGGTGGACAAAGAGTATTTCGGATTGAAAGCTGTCTATGACGGAAAACTATTGGCGGCACTCCTGCGGCTGTCCGTATGGAGCATGATGCACGCTTTTATCAGTGTTGCCCCGTGGTTCCTGTTCTTTGTGGCGATAGAGCGTTTGGGAGAGATGCAGTTGGCAGTGTCTAATGTCATCAGAAGTGTATCGACGGTTTTCTTCGTGATAGTCAATTCCTTTGCGGCGACAAGTGGCTCTTTGGTTAGCAACCTGATTGGGGCGGGGGAAGGGAGAAACCTGTTCCGTCTTTGTCATAAAGTGCTCAGACTGGGATATGCAATAGGGGTTCCTCTGATTGTTATCGCCCTGCTATTCAACCACCGGATTGTTGGATTTTATACAGATAATGCTCTATTAATCGAGTTTGCCCATTACCCCTTTATCGTCATGCTGCTGAATTATGCATTTGCCCTGCCCGGATATGTATATGTCAATGCGGTGACGGGAACGGGGGATACCCGGATGGCATTTGCATTCCAGGTTTCCACAATTGCCATTTATCTGGGTTATCTTTATTTGCTGAGTCACAGCTCCACTACATCCCTGTCGGTTTATTTAACGGCTGAGTACCTGTTTGTGATATTGTTGGGGGGGCAGTCTTGTATCTACTTGAAGGGGAAACAGCATACTTCAAGCGGATTTCAAAAGCAGTAATTCATGAAAGGGTGATTAATGTATCGGCAGAGTAACCACCATTCGTGTACCTTCCGTATAATCAGGATCAATCTTAATCTCTCCGGCCAGTCGTTTCACGATGAGCCGGCAGAGATATAATCCCAGTCCGTTGCCGGGAACAAAAGTATCAAGTTTGGAGAAACGATGGAATACCTCTTCATATTTCTCTTTCGGTATTCCACAACCAGTGTCCGTCACACTGATGGATATATTTTCCTGCGGCTTGTCAGCTTCATAACTCAGGGTGATACATCCTTTCTCCGTGAATTTATTAGCGTTATTCAGCAAATGTCCGATTACCTGTGTCAGATACTGGACATTCGTCTGGATTATCATACTTTCGGGCGCGATGTCCAGTATGTATTCTATTCCCGGCTTCTTGTTGAGCAGTTCCATTTCCTGCGTGCAGATATCCCTTAAATCGGCAGCTTCGCAAGGAAGTTTTTCTTCGGAAACGTCCAGGTTGGCTACTTCCAGCATACTGTTGACAAGCCCGGTGAGCAGTACCGTACTCTTTTGTATTTCAGCCGGAAATTCACGGCGCATCTCCTCGTCGATCTCCTCATTCATAATCAGATCGGAGAATCCGACGATTGCGTTGAGAGGAGTGCGTATCTCGTGGCAAATGGAGTTGATGAATGCTTGCTTCATCTTTTCGCTTTCCTGTGCCTTGCCATGCAGGACTTTCAGTTCCATCTTCATCCTCTTTTCCTTTTTCCAAGAGAAGTAGAGGTAGGTACAAATGGAGATTACAATTATCAATAAAATGCTGAGGGAAATAAGCAGAGTTTGTTTATTCTTTATTTCCAGCATCGTCTTTTCGTTATTGAGCGCATTGAGGTCATATTTCACCTGCAATTCGTAGAGTTGTTTATGAGCGACGTCTGTAGCCAGTGAGTCCTGAATCTGATGTGAAATCTTCAGGTATTTCAATGCATTCGGATAATCTTTGCTCTCTTCATAAAGTAACGAATTGATATTATATAATCCCGGCAGATTGACCGGTGCTAATGTTTTCGCAATTCTGATGAGTGAATCATTAGCTTCTATGGCTCTGGGATAATCCTTTTTTATACGGTTGTTGGAATAGTAGTTATTGGCACACAGATAATAATTGTACCGATCCAGATCATTGGTTAACGTTTTACCGATTATTTGAATCCGGTTCCAGTAATCCTGTGCTTGCTCCACTGTGAGGTAGGGTAAGTTGCTTATCATGAAAGAGTAGTACTGAAGCAGGTATAATTCGATTTTGTAGAAGGGGCGTTGCTTTTCATAGTCTGTTTTATATTTTTGTTCTACCAGATTGATCAGATTTTCCATGATTTTAATGGATTCTTTTTCTTTTCCCGTTTGGGCATATGTAAAGCATAAATTTAATGTGATGTATCTTTGATAGTCATATCTGTCTTTTTCTGGAATTGTTTTTGTAAGTTGCAATGCATTTTCTAAGTGTGGTAGTGCTTTGTCGAATTGACCGTGTATATAAAAGCTAAATCCCATAGTGTAAGCAGATGCTATCTTTCTATAAACATTGTCCGTACTATCATTTATTGAATCCAGAAGATTTAGTTCCTCTTTGATAGCGGTTTCTTTTTGATCTGAGAAACATTGGGATTCGAAGATACGTATATGATAAAGAGGTAACAGCCGCTCCTTTTCTTCTGTAGTAGCTATTTTCTTTATATATTCAGTATATTTAATGATGGAATCTTTATTGTACGAGATGATTGCTCCCATGACGATATCGTTGAGTGCATTCAGCATATTCTTTTTATCATTAATCTTGTCCGCTTCCCGATAGATTTTCAGGAGATAAACTTTAGCGTCTGGAGTATCTATGGAAATATCTGCTAAATCCCTGTATATTTGAATTTTCTTTTCAGAAGAAGCGATTGTGTTCAGAAGTTGCAAAAGGCTATCGGTTGCCTGTGTCGTGTTCTGGGCAAATAGGATGGAGTTAATGAATATAAATATAGTAGTCAGTATGTATCGCATATTGTATTGCATCATTATGTTGATGCAAATCTACAGAATTTTTCGTGATTATCTATTTTTTAGGAGAAATCTTTTTGAGGGCAAAGCAATTCTTATTTCTTCTCTGATTTGCAGAATCTTGCGGATCAGAGAAAAAATATTATATTTGCGAAATAATCATAGAAGATGAACATGGGATCTTCTGACATAGAATTAAAAATGTAACAATATGGCGAAAATCAGCCTTTCCCTCCTTTTCAATGGTAATTGTGAAGAAGCTTTCAATTTCTACAAATCCGCATTCGGAACAGAGTTTACTTTTATAGGCAGATATGGAGATATTCCTCCGCAAGATGGCATGCCTGCTATTCCCGAAAGTGAAAAAGGCAAAATAGAAAATATCTGTCTGCCTGTAAATGAGGATACTTTTCTGATAGGTGCAGATGTTACGGGCTATATGGCTCAGAAAACTGTTTTCGGTAATAATTTCTCTATTTATATCGAGGCGGCCAATAAGGAAGAAGCCGACCGGTTGTTTGCTGGACTGTCGGTAGAAGGGCAAGTGATGATGCCCATGAGTGTAGCTCATTGGGGTGATTATTTCGGGATGTTCACGGATAAATTCGGTGTTAACTGGCTGATAAATTGTGCACGTCAGCATATGGGATAGCGTATAGCAGGCATTTTTAACCACCAATGGAATGATTATGGAAAATATGTATTGTCAAAGTTGTGGCATGCCACTGACTAAGGAAGAAGAAGTAGCAACGAACAAAGATGGTTCACTCATGCACGATTATTGCATCTACTGCTACAAGGAGGGGGCTTTCACTTTGGATATCAGTATGGAGGAAATGATCGATGTTAGTTTGGTGCATATGAAAGAAATCTTCAAGGATAATCCTGATTTTAGTGAGCAGGAAGCTCTGAACAAGATGCGGGGCTTTTTCCCGGAACTGAAGAGGTGGAAGGGGCTGTAAATGGAAAATATAATCGGATAGATATAGAAAAATGGAATCGTATAAATAAAAAAGAGAGTCACTCGGTGAGTAACTCTCTGATTTTCTTAAAGTGGTGCCACCAGGAATCGAACCGGGGACACAAGGATTTTCAGTCCTTTGCTCTACCAACTGAGCTATGGCACCATTGTTTCTCTTTTGCGGTTGCAAAGGTAGTGAAACTTTTGGACTACGCAAGCGCTTTGGAGATAAAAAACGCTGATAATTGCCTATGTGGCTAAGTATCAGCGCTTATATTTTAAGAAAAAAATGAATTCAGCTGTTTATTTGTTCTCACAAATCTTTATCTGCTCTTACAAATCTTTATTCGCCAGCTTTTTCGCCTTCACTTTCGGTAGTTTCCTCTTTCAGTGGGTTCCATCCTTGGGCTTTCAGTTCAAACTCTTGACCATCGCGGGTGATCAGTGCACAACCTAATTCCGGTTTAGTGATGTGTCCTATTAACTTCACTCCCTCCATTTCAGAAATCTTCTCGTGATCGGCAATGGGAACGGTGAAAAGCAGTTCGTAGTCTTCGCCACCATTAAGAGCGCATGTTGTCAGGTTCATATTGAACTCTTCAGCCATGACGGCAGTCTGATAGTCAATGGGGATATGTTCCTCATAAATGCGGCAGCCTACTTTACTTTGCGTGCAGATATGCAATAATTCAGAAGATAGACCATCTGAAATATCCATCATAGAAGTGGGTTGGATGCCTTCTTCCGCCAGTTTCTCGATGATGTCGCGGCGAGCTTCCGGTTTTAATTGGCGTTCCAGCAGATATTCCTTTCCTGAGAAATCAGGTTGCATATCAGCCTTACCTTTCAAAGCCACTTTTTCGCGTTCCAATAATTGTAAGCCCATATATGCGGCACCCAGATCACCGGTTACGCAAATCAAATCTGTTTCTTTCGCACCATTTCGGTAGACAACCTTATCTTTGTCTGCCTCACCTATACAAGTGATACTGATTGCCAGTCCCGTAAGAGAAGAAGAGGTGTCGCCTCCTATGATATCCACATCATATTCCTCGCACGCCAGACGGATACCCGCATACAACTCTTCCATATCTTCCACGGAGAAGCGCTTGGAGAGAGCCAGAGAAACGGTGATCTGTTTGGGCGTACCATTCATGGCGTAGATATCGGAGAAGTTCACGACAGCCGCTTTATAGCCTAAGTGCTTCAGCGGGACATAAATCAAATCGAAATGCACACCTTCCATTAGCAAGTCAGTGGTAATCAATACTTGTTTTTCGGTAGGATAGGAGAGTACGGCAGCATCATCGCCTACGCCGTACCGGCTGGATTCATTCTTCAGTTCAATACCGTCGGTAAGGCGGCGGATGAGGCCGAACTCACCGAGGCTTGATATTTCTGTTCTCATGATTATGCTCTGTTTATCAATTCTCTCATAATTTCTGTCATCTTCGGCTGGGCGGCATCGGCAGCTTTCTGCACTTCTTCGTGTGTCACCTCTACGATCTTACCTTCCACACCAAGGTCGGTAATTACCGAAATACCGAATACCTTGATACCGCAATGATTGGCAACAATCACTTCCGGCACTGTAGACATACCCACTGCATCGGCACCGAGGATATGGAATAATTTATATTCGGACGGTGTCTCAAATGTCGGACCTTGCGTACCGATATATACACCATGCTGTACTTTGATACCCTTTTCCGCTGCAATTGCATTAGCCTTACGAATTAACTCTTTATCATACGCTTCACTCATATCCGGGAAACGCGGGCCATATGGAATATTCTTGCCACGCAACGGGTGCTCCGGGAAGTAATTGATGTGATCTGTAATAATCATCAGGTCGCCGATTTCAAAATCCGGATTTGTACCACCGCTGGCATTCGAAACAAATAGGGTTTTGATACCCAGTTCGCGCATTACACGTACCGGAAACGTTACCTCCTTCATTGAGTAACCTTCATAATAATGGAAACGTCCCTGCATTGCCATGATATCCTTGTTTCCCAATTTTCCGAATATCAGTTTTCCGCTATGTCCTTCTACCGTCGATACGGGGAAGTTCGGAATTTCCTCATATTTTATTTCGTACTTCTCGGTGATTTCGGTGGCAAGACTGCCTAAACCGGTTCCGAGGATAATTGCTGTCTCAGGTTGTGTGTGCATCCTACCTTTCAGGTAAGCTGCTGTTTCTTGAATGAGCTCTAACATAGCCAATAATATTTTGGTTAAATATATGTTGTTGATTTTGTAAAAATTCTATCTCAATCGGTAAAATGTACAAATACGGCTTCAACGTTTCGGCGAGTGCCGGATGGTGTTGCAACCTTGTCGCATCCTTTTCCGTGGTGATAATCAGCTTCCTCTTTCCTTCCAGACGTTCGAAGTGTTCTTTTATAGCTTGCAAATCCTTGCTGCTGAAATCATGATGGTCGTCAAACTGGCATAAGTTTACGTGCGGTGTATATACTTGCAGCTTTTCCACCAGCGGTGCAGGCGAAGCGATTCCTGTTACCAGTAAAATTTGTTCGTCTTTTTCCAGTGATGCAAGGGTTCGGCGTTTTTCTCCGAAGAGCGGTGTTAATGCCCCATATCGAAACGAGGAAAAATAAAGTTGCTGATACGGATACAGTTTTAGTCTTTTCGTGATGATATTGAAATCTATAGGTTTGATATCTTCCGGGCATTTTGTCACGATCACGATGTGCGCCCTGTTTTTGCCACTTTCCGGTTCGCGTAATCGTCCTGCCGGAAGCAGGGTATCGTCTGAAAAAAGCCTGTGGAAATCTGTCAGTAGAATGTTCAGCCCGGCTTTCACGTAACGGTGTTGATAAGCGTCATCCAGTAACACTACATCTACTTTGGGGTGGTCCAATTTCATCAGTTGCTCAATGCCGTGACAGCGGTTCTCATCTACAGCTACCCGGATAGCCGGGAATTTGGCTTTTATCTGATAGGGTTCGTCACCAATGCGCTTTACATCCGTTTCTTCCGTAGCAAGTACATACCCTTTGCTTTTTCGTTTATATCCGCGGCTCAGCATGGCAACGTTTGTTCCCGTTTGTTGTAACAGCTTGATAAGATACTCCGTGTGTGGTGTCTTGCCTGTCCCACCTACAGCGAGGTTGCCGACGCATACCACAGGTACGTCAAAACTCTTTGACCGGTAATATCCCCAATCAAAGAGTTTATTTCTTAGGCGTACCCCCATCCCGTAAATCCACGAGATGGGGTATAGCCAATAGTGTATCTTAACCAGCGGTTCTTCCATCCACTCCTTTCTTTAATTGATGTTCAACTCGAACGGAACGCGTGCCTGAATTTTATCGCAGTTCTCAAAATTATTCAGCCAGTCGAATTGGTTGTAAAGTTCACCGACTTTGCCTTTCAGTATCCGAGATTGGATATATCCACCGGGTTTCGTATCCGTCAGCATATCGAAGAAACTTTTCTTGCCCGGATAAGACATTACGGTGTAGGCATCCAGTCCGGCCTTTCCGATAGCTATTTCCAAAGCCTTGTCCAGTCCACCCAGTTCGTCTACCAAGCCCAGTTCTTTGGCTTTGGTTCCTGTCCACACACGCCCTTCGGCAATCTTCTTGATTTCATCCGTGGTCATGCCCCGGCCTTCTGCACAACGTTTCACGAACAGTTCATAGCCCTCGTTCACCATATTCTGCATCAATGCCTTCTCGCCGTCATTCAGCGGACGTCCCATTGCTCCGAAGTCAGCGTATGTATTGGTCTTTACTACATCGAATGACAGACCTATCTTATCCGTCAATCCTTTCACGTTGGGGAACATTCCGAAGATACCGATAGATCCTGTCAGTGTAGTCGGATCAGCTACAATACTGTCCGCGTTGCAAGAGATATAGTAACCGCCTGATGCTGCATAGTCACCCATGGAAACAATCACCGGTTTTTCTTTTTTCAGTTCGGTGACAGCGTACCATATTTGTTCCGAACCGAAAGCGCTGCCGCCCGGAGAATTCACACGTAGCACTACAGCTTTCACGTCCTTATCATCTTTCAGTTTGCGCAAGTCGCGGATTACCTTATTAGAATTAATCCCATCTTCACTACCTGCATACGAACTTCCGCTGTCAATGGCTCCATATGCATAGTACACAGCAACAATATTTCCGCTTTTATCTTTCGGAACGTTCTTCTTCACGTTCACCATGTCTTTTAAGCTTAATATTGGCATACTGTCATCCTTGTCTATTCCCACCATTGTTTTCAGGTAGTTACGTACGTCATTTTTGTATACCAGAGTATCTGCCAGACCATATTCCACGCAGTCATTGGCGGGATAAAACATCAGCATTTTGTCGGCAGCCTCGTTCAGTTTTTCTTTGCTTACGCCTCTTGATTCTGAAATATCACTCAACATTTGTCCCCAGATACCATCCAGGAATACGGTTACCTGTTCACGATTGGCCGGACTCATTTCCGTAGAAATGAATGGTTCGACAGCCGATTTGTAAGTACCTACTTTGAATACCTGCATTTCAACGCCAATCTTTGACAATAAATCTTTGTAGAAGGTCGGGGTAGAAGCCAAACCGTACCAACCGATTGCGCCTTGTGGATTCAGCAACACTTTATCCGCTACACTTGCCAGATAATACAGGCGTTGTGAGTATTGATCACCGTAAGCTACCACGAATTTACCGCTGGTTTTGAAGTCAGCCAGCGCTTTGCGTATTTCTTCCAAAGAGGCAAATCCTATACCCATTGAACCGGCTTGCAGGTAAATCCCCTTGATATTTTCATTTTCCTTAGCTTTCTGGATAGACGAAAGAATGTCATCCAGTCCGTACGTAGTTTCATCTTCGCTCAGGAAGATGTCGAAAGGGTTGTCCTGGCTCCGTTCTGAGAGCATACCTCTCATGTCGAGCATCATCACAGAGTTTTTACGCACCTGCGTTTCAGACTCTGACGAGGACAGCATACTAAACAGTATCAGGATGCTGATGAAAAACAACACGACGCTTGACACAATGATACCTGTGATGGTGGCTAGCGTAAATTTAAAAAATTCTTTCATTGTAGTTATTGTTTTTTGTATGCTAACTTATAAAAGCTAACAAAGATAAATAATTGAATTGATATTTGCTCTATCTGTCGCAAGGTTTTTCATTTTGTCACACTCTTCTCATAAAATGTTGTAATCCGCAAACTTACCGATTTTCAACATTTCGGCTTTTCCTGTGTTTTTTTCCTCAGAATCTCATCTTTGTAGTTTTTATGTTTGGATATGTTTTTAATACTATTAATTATGAAGCAAAACAGTTTAACCGACTTCATGAACGAAGTCATCGTAGAGTTGCAGCAAGAGGGGCGTTTTGCCACTGCTAATATCTACAAGTATGCCTTACGGGCATTTACTCAATCTGTGGGAGGTGGTGAAATCTTCTGGGGAGGCCTGAACAGAAGAGCCTTGCATCGTTTCCAGACTTATCTGGAAGATTTGCAGAAGAGCTACAACACTATTTCCACTTATATTCGTGCGTTGCGTGCGGTCTATAATCGTGCGGTAGACCGCGGGTTGGTGGCAGGTGAATTCCGTCTGTTTGCAAACTTGAAGACGGGAGTTACCTCGGAGAAAAAGCGGGCCGTCACAGCTTCGCAGATGCAGAAATTAGTGCATACACCTGAAAATCGGAAATTATCGCCGAAAATATGCCAGGCGCAGGACACCCTCTCTTTGATGATACTTTTACAGGGGATGCCTTATACGGATCTGGCACATTTGCATAAAAATGACTTGAATGGTGGATTATTAACTTGTCATCGCCAGAAAACGGGTACGGAACTTTGCGTGAAAGTGGTTCCCGAAGCAATGGTATTGATTGATCGCTACCGTAATTATGAACCAGACTCCCCTTATCTTCTTAATTTTCTTAGTGGCACTTGCTCGGATAAAGAAGCTTTCGAAGAATATCAAGGAAAACTTCGTGAGCTGAATTTGCATTTGTCCAAGCTTCCTGAACTGTGCGGGGTAGAAGGAGTGAAAGTTAGTTCATACACTGCACGCCATACCTGGGCCACACTTGCCAAATACTGCCAGGTACCGGAAGAAATTATTTCCGAAGGATTAGGACACTCTTCTCTGGAAGTCACTCGCACATACTTGAAAAGCTTTGGAGGAGATGAACTGGAAAAAGCAAATCGGATAATTATTAATTATATTGTTACCGGAAGGAAAAATGTATGGAGTAAGATTTGAAATGGCTGTTACTTCGTAAGTAACAGTGTGTAGAGGCATTACTTCGTAAGTAACGGATATGTAATCTTGCTGCAAAGATATTAAATATTTGATAAAAACAAATTATAAAATGCAAAATTGGATATTATTTAACTGAAAACACAACTCAAACAAGCAAGACAAACCATAAATCGACATATAATTGCCATTCCGGCTATGAGAACACACATAAATTCTCCTCTCCACGCTTTACCTTCAACATGGACTTGTGATATTCTACGCTCTATTCTTGCGTAATCTGTAATTCAACCGCGCGCCGTATTCCTATAACACCTTATATTTTCCGTATTTGCGTGCTTCCGTTACTTACGAAGTAACGGTTAAAGATTATAATTATGCTCACACAACTGACACAAACGGCGATTGCTATATTGTACGACATTTATGCCGGTGGCAAGCCTTATCGCACAGCACAATTGACGATTGCGCCGCAAGAAATGATTGATATTCTCACTAAGTTTGAGTCAGCGGGATTGATTCGTCGTAAGGACGTTCCATTTTCTGATTTGCTCTCCTCGTATGAACTTACCCGTTCCTATATGGATATATCCCTACTTAATATACTGGAGGCTCTTGATGAACATCTGAATTGCAATTATCCCACTAAAGAGAAGATGTATCATCAATATCGTGCTGCTGCTAATCGTTTGGGCGTGATAAACCAGATGACTCGTCTTTATTTGTCCGAAATCAAGTTGATCGATCTATAATGAAAAGATATTTGCTTATATTTCTTGGCAGCTTTTGGTTTCTGCTGTCTCCGGTTCATCCTATTGGCTTGAGCGACAGGCAGTCGGTGAATAGTATTGCTGATAGTCTTTGTCGTCAGCCTTTACTGCTGTATTTTCGTTTCGACCGTACTTTGGTGGAGTATGACTATATGGACAACCCGCGCACACTGGATGAATTTCGCGTTTTGTTTTCCGACACTCTTTGCGTTTCCTCCATCGATACAATCACCATTACCTCCTATGCCTCTCCCGAAGGGGCTGTCCGTTACAATACCCGGTTGGCTCAACGTCGTGCTATTGCCGTGAAAGGCTATCTTATTTGGAAATACCCTCATCTCGATCAATTCCGTATCGTTATTCGTCCACAAGGCGAAGACTGGACAGGGCTCCGGCAATTGGTAAAGGCGGATGCTTCTGTTCCCGACCGTGACGATGTGCTGGAAATACTTGATAAGGTTTCCGATACAGAACGCTGTAAGGTATTGTTGCGCCGGTTGAATTGCGGATATGCTTATAAATATATCAATAAGAATCTGCTTCCGAAGCTGCGTAATGCAGCGGTATGCATGGTACGGATGAAAGAAAAAACAGCGCATCTCGATGAACTGTCGCTTCCGATGACTACTTACAGTGAAAGTAAAGCGTCGTTTGCCAATGTGGATACCTTGTATCCGGTTCCCGACATAACTCTGTCCCGGTTTTCGGTTACCCGTGCCCGTCGTCCGAAACCTGTTCTTTCCCTGAAGACGAACCTTCTCACATGGACGGGGCTTACTTCGGAGGGTAAAATAGCTTCCTTACGTCCCAACCTTGCTCTAGAACTATTTTTTGCCCGTTGCTGGTCTCTTTCCGCTTCAGGCGAATACAGTCATTGGCAGGGAGGAACAAACCATAAATTTTGGGGCATCTCCGGTTACAGCCTCGAACCCCGTTTCTGGTTGCTGGGAGACGGCACTTACCGTTGGCTCTATCTGGGTGCATACGGCCTGTTGGGTGATTTCGACTACCAGCCCAGTCATGACGGTGATTCGAACCGTAATGGTTCCAGTGTTACCGGTACTTATTGGAGTGCAGGCCTTTCCCTGGGGCTGTATCTTCGCCTCTCCCGCCATTGGGGATTGGAAGCCGGACTTCGTGGCGGCTACCTCGACGCTTCCGGTAAAGCATACGATAATGAACCTCCCCATGCCTATTATCACCATGATTTCCCTTCTTCACGTTGGGGCATCACTGGTTTCAACTTTAGCCTGACTTACCGATGGTGGAACAAAACAATAAGACGATGAAAGGAAAGATGCGATATATATACAATGCAGGGCTACTTTTGCTTTTGTTGTGCAGTAGCTGTACGGAGCGTACGCTTGAGACGCGTCCCGATCCTGTTCCCATCCGGCTTTATACGGGCATCCGCACCCGCGCGGCTGTCGATGCCTTCGATGCTACTCCCGTGTGCGTAGCCTGCGGTTCTTCATCCGGTGCTTATGCGCAGGCATGGGATGGTGTTGCCACTGCCGGTGAAATCGTTCTCACCCCTGTGCGTTATTATCCCGAAGATGGTTCTCCACTCTATCTCCGCGGGTATTATCCTCCTGTGCCTCTGGCAGCCGATGGTACGTTGGCGTATACTTTGACGGGCAGTGAAGATCTGTTGCTCAGTGACGAACAGAACGGTTCTCTTTCATCCCCTTTCACTTTCGGAGACGGTAAAATGCTGATGTACAATCATTTGTTGATAAAACTGGATTTTTCCATTCATCTTGAAGGCGATGTCAGCATTTCTTCCCTGCGGATGCGTTCCCTGCAACTCAAGGGGCTTGTCAGCCGGGTAACATTGGCACTAAGCAGCGGCAAGTTGTCCTATGGTGCTGAAACGGTTCCCGTAACCATTTACTCCACCCCTGAAGATTCAGAAGGTATCCCGTTTGTGAATGCTACGCTTCAGCTTCCCGGCTATGTGTTGGTGCAGCCCAAATCTGAATTTCTGCTGGACATGGTGCTTTCCATCGACGATGATCGTTCTCATGATCTGACGTATCACGACCTGGTAGTCAGCTTCGAAGGTGGTGGCAGTGAAGGTGGAATAGCCTATACGGTACAGGTTACGTTGCCTACCCCCATCTTGCCGGACCCAGTTTCCGTGAAGGTCACTGCCACCGTTGTGCCCTGGAAAACGGGAAGTTCCGGCAGTGGTGACATTCCGGGATGGGATGGGGCGGATAAAACGCGATAAACGGTAAAACGAAAATATAATTGTGAACTGATAATTTATTAATCATTTAATTAAAAACGTGAATATGAAAACAAAAATGAGCGTGGCATTACTGACCTTATTGATTGCGGCAGGATGCAGTGAGAATGACCAGATCAATCTGCCGGAGGCTCCGGTGAATGCAGTACCTATCAATCTGGGACAACAAGTGAAAGCCGTGTCGCGTGCCGTTGCAGCGGACGGAGTAAATGTAAGCGCCACTTTGCTGATGTGCGATGGCAGTGGGAGTGAAGCCGATTGGAGCAAATTTGTAAAAGTGGAGAAGAATGCAATTGATGAAAGCAACCAGTTGACGAGTCGCGCCAGCATTTCCGCCGCCTCATTTACGGTAGCCGCTACTCCCGCCAATGATATTTCATTGAATCAGTTACTTTATTATTCATTGAGCGACGGTGTTAAATCTTTCATTGCCGCCGTATCTCCGGCAGGCAAGGTGGCAGATAGCGGTGCTTCAGTCAACTTCAATCAGGAAGACGGTACGCAGGATGTGATGTGGGCGTCGACGGTATCCGTAGGTAGTGCTAAAGATGAGACGAATGCTGGCGGTACTGCCAAATACAATCTGGCGTTTACCCATAAAACTACCCAGCTGAACTTCGCCGTTGGTTTGACGCGCGTACAAGGTGGCGGTGAATGGCAGAATAAGAAAGTCGCTTTAAAGAGCATTGCTGTTCAGAAGGCTTCTGTTCCTCAGGCTATCAATGTAGCTAACGGTGATATAACCTGGAGCACCCCTGTAACCTTTAAGGTACCCGGCATTTCCGAAGCGGCTATTGCTGCTACAGCCACCGAAGTGGGTGAGGCATTCATGATTAATCCTTATACCGAGGTGATATTGGATGTTGTGATTACGGTAGACGGCGCTGAGAAGATTTTCAACAATGTACGTGTAACCACTGACGGAGAAGACGCAGGTGCAAAGATCGATCTGGCACGTGAAGAAGGTAAATCCCATAAGATAACGCTCACTATTCAGGAGCCAGCCAATGCGGACACAGCAGTCACGATAAAGACTACCGCAACCGTGAAACCTTGGCAGCAGGGTGCTTCCGGCAGTGCCGATTTATAAAATAGCTGATCGTATGCTGATGAAACGTATCCTGACTTTTACCTCTTGGGGCTTATTCCTCCTGTGTGGGCTTTTAGCCTCTTGTTCACAGGAGGGCAAGTTTCTTCCTGTTGATGCCGTCCCTTTGGAACTTCATGCGGCGGGCGATGCTTTGCCGGATGCTTCCACCCGTGCGGATAACCTGCCGGAGAATGCCTTCGACGCTACGGTGGTGCTAACCACCCGGCAGGGAGAATACTCCGCTTTTACAGGAAACTACGAAGGATACCGGAATGTAACGGTGGGTACGGATGGCAGTGTCACCTGGAAATTGTCGGGTGGCGACAAGACACCCGAATATCCCGAGACGGGTGATTGGATGTATCTGGTAGGCGTTTCTCCTGTGGCGGTTCCCTCCGGCGGCAATGTTTCCTATACATTGACCGGCAGTGAAGACCTGCTGTATGCGAAGGAACAATGCGGCAACCGTTGGGATGGCGACCGGTTTTCGACGAATACCGATCCCATGCGAGACAAACCTATGGAGTTCAACCACCTGCTTGCCCGACTGCAATTCAAGGCACGCAAGAAGGAAGCGGGCGGACAGGCGGTAACTGTCACCGGTTTAAAAGTGAACGAAGCAAAGTCTCAGGTCATCTTGCTGTTGGCTACGGGAGTCTCCTCTTTTGCGGGTACACCGGGATTATCCTTGCATCCCGGAGAGAGTGGTGCGGGCATAGAGGTTCCTGCTGATGCCGGCACGACGATCACTTTAGGGGATTTGTTGATACCTCCTTTGGCTTCGGGCGGAACATACACACTGGATGTGGAAACCTCATTCGGGAATTTTCAGAACATCCCGATTGTTTTTACCGATGATGTGTCTGCCGGAGAGAAGTTTCAGGCCGGGATGTCCCATGAAATCACATTGTGGTTTACGGACTCTACTTTGGGCATCCTTTCGGTGACAGCCGTTCCCTGGGAATCGGTAAAGGTGGATGACGATCAGGAATTGGTGCCTTGAATATAATAGGCAAAACTTTATGTAGAAAAAAATAAAATGAAAACAATGAAGAATAAGCGATTGATTTATTCCGCTTTTTTGTCCGGGATACTGATTGCAGCTATCGGATGCAGTGAGAATGAACAATCCGTCCCGTTGGACGAAAATGAACTGATAGAACTACAAGTATCACCTAAGGTGACTCTGACGCGTAGTGCGATTAATGGTGGAGAACAAACCGGAAACGGTGCTAATGTGATGCAAAACATCGCAGTGTATGCGCAGAGTACGACTACCAATACGGATGCTAAGAAGAATAACTATGCCATTTACACTCTAGGCAGCGGTACATGGAGCAACTCCGGAACTGATAAAATATATCTATCTTCCGAAGATGCCACCGTGTATGCGTATTATCCTGCTTATGCACCGGGATCGAATGGTGAATATGCCACAAGTACGGCGTTGAAAATCAGTGGTGATGCATCGGCAACTTCTACTATTCCTCTAACCGTTTATGAGGGTGGGACAGGTACTGATGCTAATTATACCATTGCCCCATGTGGCAATGCGGATAAAATTTGGAATGCCTCTCCCGGTAGTTGGGCAGACAATACTGGTGCCAATAAAAAACTCATTGCCGCCGCACCGGGCGAAGTGGACTATATGTGGGCTACTTCCAGTCCCACTCAAGTGGACAATGGCAGAGGTACCGATCCGAAAGGTACAAGCGCAGCGCTCACCATGAACCATGCTCTTGCCTTGGTAAGTTTCCGCGTATACAATGACGGCACTTATCACAATGCGGGCGCATTGACCGGCATAAAGTTGGAGAATGAAGGTGGCAATACTGTTTTAAGTAAAAGTAACGGTCATACGATGAAGATTTCCGACGGAACCATTGCGAACGGTACAGCCCAAGCCGCCACATATACCCGTAAGGTTACAAACTATACTTTGATTACGGTTGCTACTGTTGCCAGTGCTACTGCTGTTGCCGCGGGTTCTACTGCCAATGCCGATGCTGCGGCCGCTTCCAAAAAACTGAGTATGCTGGTATTGCCTGCCGCATCAATAGATGCCAATCAGGTGAAAGCTACTTTCACCATCGATGCAGCTGATTATGATGTAAAGCTCTCGGCGCCGGCTTCCGATCACAAGAAGTGGGAGCAAGGTAAGAACTACATCTATACCGTCAAACTCAGCGGACAGGGATTAGCAATCAACAAAGTTACTGTTACCGACTGGACAGAGCAAGTAGTATCCGGTGATTTGGAAATCAAATAGCCTTTAACCCTATCGAACAATGAATTGCAACTTGTCCATACATATCCGTAGTTTCCTTGTCTGCACCCTCCTTTTAGCCGGGTGTACAGACAAGGATGCTCCGGGCATTGAAGAAGTCGCCACGATTCCTTTACAGCTGATGGTAAACGCTGTTTCCGGTTCTACCGATACCCGTTCCGTTGTTAGTCAGACGGGTACGGCATCCGGTCAAGTGGGAGAAATCGGTATTTGTTTGGCTTTGGCGTCCGATGGACATAGTGCTTATGCTACCCCGGAGGCTTCTTCCGCCCTGTTCACATTAAGTGGTTCGGATGTTTGGACGGCTTCGCGTCCTGTCAATCTGCGCAGTGCGCAGGCACGGCTCTATGCGTGGTATCCTGCTGTAGAGTCGAATTTGACTATTGTGGATAATGGAACTACTCGTACTGTTGCCATCACCTTGCCAGCCTCGCAGACCTTTGATGGTGCCAATGCCACCGATTGTTCGCAGAGCGACTATCTGTACGGATCGGCAAGCGGAACTGTCGGCGATGCTACTCCGATAACCGTGAACCGTGACAATAACAATCCTACGGTTTATCTGCAACATGCCCTTACCCGGCTTATCTTCACCATCGAGTATAAGGCGGGACGTGTGCCTGATAGTGAATATGACTGGGTGAAAAGTATCAGCCTGGAAGGGCCTTTCCATGCCGGTGCCTGCACCTTGCAACTGAATGACGGCACGCTGTTTTTTTCCTCGTCCGCGATGCCCGTCACTCTTACTTTTTCAGCGGCTCAAAATCCGCAGCTACCCGGCAATATCGGTACTCCGGCAAGGGTTGCTTACGGACTGGTTGCTCCCAAGGGTGCCACCATGCAATCTGTGACAGTGAAACTGGTATTGGGGCAAAAGAGTACCTCAACGAACGACCGTACTCTGACCACCACTACCAACTTATTCAATGCCGAGTGGACAAAAGGTAATTCCTATACCTATAAACTGCTGCTCGACAAGAATGATATAACCCTAAAGAGCGTAAGTATCAAGGGATGGACGGATGCTCCTTCGGGAGACTCTACTGAAGTTCCCCCGGTTATCGGTTAAACCGAAGTGCTTCCGGTTATTAGCCTGAAAGGCCATAAGTACTTATATATAGAAATTGAATAATGAAGAAACCGAAACAAAACATACTGTATTTAATTCTCGCTGCCTCTTTTCTATTGTCAACGGGTTGCACTGACGAGCCGTCCGTGCTTCCGGTTGCCGAAGGCACTCCACTTACTGTGACAGCTGAAATCGGTACGACGGATTATTCGTCTACGCGGGCGGTGGCATTGAACAGTTATGACCGTTCCGATTTTATTGCCGGCGACCGGATAAACGTAGCTTGTAGCCGCAACGATGTTCAACTGGCCTCTTCAGGATATACCTTGAATACCGCTGCCGGTGCTTGGGAAGTTACCACCGGAAGTTCGGGTTTAGGTTTCTTGCCTGCCACCACTTGCCGTGCGTCTTTTCCGGTTGCCTACGACGGTATCCGTACCGATCAGTCTACTGCGGATGGAAGTGCTTTTCTACGGAGCAACTATCTTCTTACCCCGGAAGTTTCTGTTTCGGGTGCCGAAGTGAACTTTACAGGGGACGATGCTTTCGGGCACGAGAATGTGAAGCTTACCCTCAAGTTTCAGGGTAGCGGTAGCGTCTCCCTGCCGGCTTTCAGCCGTATCATCCTGCAAGCTTCCGGGCTTCGTACAGGTGGTGCTACAACAGTAGAGACTATCTATCCTTTTCGGCCCGATACAAGTCAGCATAGCTGGTGTGCGGTTATCTACCCCCGGAGTGCGGATACGGATATAACGGTGACTGTGATTGATGAATATAGTGTGACTTATAAAGTGGTGCTTCGTTGCGGTATGCAAAAATCCACCAGTTATACATATACGTTGAAGTTTCGGAATGATATTCTTGTTCCCGTAGGAGATGCCGAGATAAAGCGGTGGGATTTGAAAGTGAGGCATACCGGAGGATTTGATTAGAATTAAAGATAAGATATAAATGATGAACAGGATTTATAGAACGCTACTGTTGTGTACACTCGTCGGGTGCTCCTCGTGTGGACGGGATGGAGTGTACGTGCCTCTTCCGCTGGATGTATCCGCCGAAGTCGGTAGCGTCCGTACCCGTGCGGATGACATCCATGCTTCCGATTATGATAAACGGGAATTTGTAGCGGGCGATATTATCCGGATTGCCAAGACCGGCGCATCTTCCGGTGTAAATTATAAGCGGACTGCTACCGGAGCGTGGACTCCTGTCGATGAGGCTACCCCTATGACGACTACGGGTGGGGAGAAGTTTACGGCAACTTTCCCTTCTGATTTTAGCGGTATATTGTCTGACCAAAGAACGGCTACGAACTTCTGGAAGAGTAATCAGCTTTCCGCTGCGGCAACGGCTCAAGGAAATCGTGCTAGTTTTACTTTCGTTCCGGCCGCCTGTAAGATAACGGTGATTATAATCTACGAAGCAAACAATGACGCGCAAGGTACTACGCTTACCGGCAAAGGACTGTGTAGTGGAAATCAATCCCAGGATGAGTCTATCCTGCTGTTGCAAACTAACGGCAGCGACAATAAACTGCGTCACACCTATGCGGGCATTTTTTCGCCCGGTGCCGCTATTCCGTATACCATTACGGTGAAGGCGAGTACATTTGATGCAACCGGTAAAAGCTATGTAGAAAACGATACGGGTTTGACTTTAAAGGCGGGAACCGAATACCAATATACGTTTACGGCTACCAGCGAGTTGATCCTCAACAGTGTGGTCGTAAAGGATTTTGCCAAGGACCCGGATTGGAATGGTACTGACAATGAAGAAAATGCGGGAAATGCAACTTGATTCATGAAGGATATGAAAAATATAAATTTATCACTCATGCCACTCCTGGCTTTCATGCTATCGGCATGCAACGGGGAAACGTTGTCCGGTCCGGTATTGGCGGACAATACCTTGCAGGTATGTTCGGTAGAACTTCCCGAACTTTCGGGTACACGCGCTCTGGGAGCCACTCAACTGAATGAAATCGGTGTATATGTCACTAATAATAGCCATACGGCTCTGGATAATGCGCCGTATGTATATAAATTGCAGAGTGGCACATGGAGTTGTGATGCTCCGCCTACGATAACGGTGGAAGCGTCGGCACCTGACTACTTATATGCCTTTTCTCCTTCCAGCTTGGCGGTGACGAACGTTGCAGGGGGGAATCACACCATTCCGGTGACGGTAGTCGCGGACAATTTCACCGCATCGGGGCAGACCGATTACCTGTATGGAAAGTCTGATCCGGAGACGGTGCACTCTGCTTCCCGTGCGGTGACGTTTACCATGTACCATGCTTTGGCAAAAGTTAGCTTCCGGGTGTTGAAGTCGGACAATGTGGAAGAAACGGTTACGTTGAAAAAAATAGAGCTACTGAGCAGTACAGCCCGTTTGCAAACGGGTACCAGTGGTATCATGAATCTGAAGGACGGTATTCTGAATGGTCTGGCGTCTACCAACTCCATTATCCTGAATGGTAGCGTGGTGCTTAATACTACTCAGAGCCAGCCTAATGTGAGTGCTCTGGTAGCACCTATGAGCGCCCGTGAAACCCGTCTTTCGTTCCGTTTGACGGTGGAGGTTACGGAAACGGACGGAACCATTACCAAACGTTCATTTGAGACGGCGGCAGTGAATGAGGTTCGATGGAAAGCAGCCTGCCATTATGTGTACGCCATTACGATAGACAAAATGGGAGGCAACCTTACGAACGTACAGATTGATGCGTGGAAGAACGATGCCAATCAGAATACGGGAATAGGAATTTAGTGGTTAGTGATAAGTGATTAGTGTGAGGGAGAAGGGAAAGATTATGGAATATGGACTTTTGACTTTGAGATTACGGTTCCGCTTGATTATAGCCTTGCTTGTATGTGGATTGGCGGGGTGCGGTTCCGGGGAATCCGTATTGCCGGATGCGGTTCCGGATCCGGGAGATCCGGTAACGTTGACATTCGATATGTACAGTGCGGCGTTGACTCGGGCGGATGGTGCCGGAACGACTTCCACAACAGAAGATATGGCTGTGGGGAAAACGTTTCGTATCTATGCATTCACGGCAGGGGCAGTCAAATTGGAAGCTCCTTTGGATAGTCGTGTCTATACAGTGCAGGAATCCGAAACAACTCCCGGTTCTCCGGGCAAGGCTACGGGTAACCTGACTCTTTATCGTGGCACGTACGACCTTTATCTGGTGTCGTACAACTCTTCTACCGAAGTGCCGGAATTGAGCGCGGACGGTTCTTTCACCGTAGGGAATGGCAGAGACTTTATGTACACCAAAATGGAAGGCATCGTAGTGCAACCCGACAAGACGGGGGAAAACACCATGCTGGTATCGCTGCCACGGCCTTTTACACGGATGGGGGCGCGTGTGGTTACTACAGTACAAACTAAAAATGGAACGCAACCCGTACCTGTCAGTTCTTTGAAAGCTAACTGGATTCGAATTAAGGGATTGGCGGAAACACTGACATATAAATTAGGAAGTACGGCTTGGGAGCCTGCTTCCGGCTATAATTCATCTTTTACTTTTGACAAGTTCACTCGTGAAAAGGTTAGTGAACCTTGGATTAGCGAGGCGCAGGTTGTATTGCCGGTGGATGGTTCGCAGATGTTAGACTTTGAGGTCAATTTGACGGTTGGTTATAATGAGGGGGAGGACTCTTATACCGGTAGTTTTCCAGCTTCCATACAGAAGGTATTGTTGCCGGGAATGACCTATCAGTTTGATTTTTCACTTACTTTTTATGGAGTGTTGAAACCCAGTGATTTGACGTTGGCGGTAAAAGAGTATGATACGGTTGATTTATCGTCTGACGGTCTTGGAGGAGATTAATAAATTTAGAATGATTATGATGCGAAAAGCGAATATAGGGTTATGGATATGTCTTCTTTGGGGAATATCGTCCGTTTGTTTCCTGAGTGCTTGCGTAGATGATGAGTCCGTCCGGGAAGAAGGGGGAATTGTGTTCCGGCTTAGTTTGCCGGGTAGAATTGATGTAGATACACGTACTCCCACTTTGAGTAACATAACGATTTATGATGTATGGGTGGTACAATATAATGCTTCCAATGAAAATTTTTTGTTTGCGAAGAATTTCTCGGGTATGGCGAGTGCCGGTGGTGCTATTGGTGAACCGGAAAATAATGGAAGTATCATAAATGTAACCACGTCAGAATTTTCTGATATAAAGAGCCGCTTCTATATCATAGTTAATGCAGGTACGGATTTTCTCACGTCTTTTAGCGGAAGTGAGACATTGCTGAAGCAAAAAACTAAAGATATAACTCCCGGCGTTGCAGATGAGCCTACCTTATTGACCACAGGACCGTTAGAATATACTCCGGCGGCTTCGGGCAGTGACAAGGGAAAGGTTGTTATTGTTGCCCCTTTGCAGCGTACGTTTGCCCGTGTTATTTTGAAGTGGGGGAAAACATCCGATTTTAAGGGTACAATATCGGTCACAGGCGTGAAGGCCTACTCTCTTCCCACGAAGATGGCTTTGTATACTCGTGGTGGCGGGGTTTTGTCTACCAAGTATCCTGCCTTGTCTGAAGTTTCCTCATCTACTGCTGCTATCAATATCGGTAGTGGTGAGTTGGCATTGGGAAGTTCCCGTACATTTTATATGGGTGAAAATCTCAGGGGTACGGGTACGGCTACCTCTTTTGCCGAAAAGAATTTAGTAGGAAAGGGACCCGGAGATAATGGCAGTTTGGACGGATGTACTCGTTTGGTTCTGGAAGCGGCATATACGTATCCCGGTGCTATAGATTCTATCGCTGTGGAATATTGCATTTATCTGGGCGGAAATTTGATGAATGACTATAATGTTCAGCGCGGATACGAGTACAATCTGAATGTCCAGATCAGCGGTGCTAACAGCGGCGATGTTCGTGTCACCATCACTAACGGCAACGTGGTGGTATTCGATGAGGTGGACACAATTAACAAAAATGTGGATTTTTAGATAAAACAGAATGATATGACTGGGATGAAGAAGACGGATATACCGCAGCCGGAGGAATGAATACGCGCAGCGGTTTCTTCTATGATTCGGTCTTTGACATGCTGGAATAACGGAAAATAATTAGTACCTTTGTAAGACAATGTGTATGTTATCTATTTAATCAGTAGAATGTTGATTAACAAAAGAATAACTATAATGAATGAATCCGAAGATATAATATTGGAGAACAGTGCGTCCAATCCTCTTGCCACAGAGATAAAACAACTTATAGCAAGGAGTCGGCGGCAGGTGGCTACTCAGGTAAATAGTGCTATTACATTGCTTTACTGGAATATAGAGAAGCGTATAAAGCAAGAAGTTCTGAAAGATCAACGTGCTGAGTACGGTAAACAGATATTATCCAATCTGAGTAAAGAGTTGACAGTGGCTTTTGGGAAAGGATGGGGTGAATAACAGTTAAGGCATTGCATACGTTGTGCCGAAGTTTTTGTTGATAGGGAGATTTTATACACACTGTGTATAGAATTGAGTTGGTCGCATATTCGTGCATTAATGTTTATTGATAATCCTTTGAAACGGGATTTTTATATTGAAATGTGTAAAATGGAACATTGGAGTGTGCGTCAGTTGAATGAACGCATTGATTCTATGTTGTATGAACGTACTGCTATCAGTAAGAAACCGGAGCAAACCATAGCTCATGATATCGAATTACTGCGTAAGGAGAAGCAATTGACTCCTGAAATGGCATTTCGGGACCCTGTTATATTGGATTTTTTAGGTTTGAATGATACTTATTCGGAAAAAGACCTTGAATCTGCAATTTTGGCTCATTTACAAAATTTCATCATGGAACTTGGAAGCGACTTTGCGTTTCTTGCCCGCCAAAAACGGATAACTATTGATAATGTGGATTATTATATTGACTTATTGTTCTATCATAGAAAGCTGAAACGACTCATTGCTATCGAGTTGAAGTTAGGTAAATTCAAGGTAGAGCATAAGAGCCAGATTGAATTATACCTACGCTGGCTGGATAAACATGAAAGAGCAGAAGGTGAAAACTCTCCTATGGGAATTTTGCTTTGCGCTGAGAAAAGTGATAGTCTTGTAGAACTGTTGGAGTTGGGCAACTCAGGAATACATATCGCCCAGTATTTGACGGAATTACCAGATAAGAAGGTTTTAGAGATTCAATTGAAGAAATCAATAAAGTTAGCAAAAGAAAGGTTGTAGTAAATCTGATGAAATAACATTGTTTTCCGTCCCGCCCCGTGTGCCGTAAGGTCCACGAGGCGGGACGGTTTGTTTTCCGGTATTCCGGCTTTGAATAGATAATTTTAAATTAAGCAATATATGAAACGGATATTGAAAAGGAATATTTATTTGCTTTTGGAATTTGCGGCTTTGTATATCGGTACTATCGGATGCGATGACCGTGTTGATGCCCCGATTTCTTCAGGAGAAGGAAAAGATTTAGTAACAGTGCCTTTGAGTTTCGGCTTCGCCGAGGAATCATTCGGTGAGTTATACCGCAACGGCTCGCCGCAACGGCTCGCCGCAACGGCTCGCCGCAACGGCTCGCCGCAACGGCTCGCCGCAACGGCTCGCCGCAACGGCTCGCCGCAACGGCTCGCCGCAACGGCTCGCCGCAACGGCTCGCCGCAACGGCTCGCCGCAACGGCTCGCCGCAACGGCTCGCGTTGAAGGCGGTTATACCGCCTTCAACGCGAGCCTGTTGCCCAGTGTGATCACCTGTTCTTCAACCGATGTTCCGGATCAACTATACAATCTGGAAATTCGGCAATATGATGCAGACGGAAATCATCTGACAGGAAAGGATTACGGGACTGTGGATATCGGCAAAAGCCTTGAAGTGACTTTACAGGAGGCTGACGATTGTCAACTGGTATTGGTGGCGCGCGGTAGTGGTCCTGCCGTCTCTGCCTTGGAAACTAAAACTTTAGAAGCTGTACAAAGTATGATTGTAAATTCATCAGTAATAAATGCGATTGACCCTTCGCAGGCAAATAGCATGAACGCGATGCCTTATGTGCTTCATTTGGAGCATGTAAAAGTGGCTACGGTCAATGGCGTTCCGGTTATTCAAAGTCCGGATGGAAGCTATGATATGCGCCTGATGCTAAAGCGTCTGGCTACGCGTCTGACTGTGACATGGGACTATAAAGTGGCAGGATATAAACTGAAGCAATTATTGATTCAGAGTGTACCGATGAATTATGCAATCGTGGATAAACCGGAAAGTGACGGCACGTTCCCTTCCATCGTATCGCAGTTCACTACGCTGGAGGTTCCTGTTGCGGATGCGGATGCCGCGCATGGTTCTTACTCCTGTTGGGTACCTGCCAATGTCCGCGGTGAGAGCGCTGCCGCTACAACGGAAACTCAGCGCACCAAAGCGAATGCACCTGTGGGAAGTACTTTCTTCAATTTTGTAGCAGTGAATGATGTAGATACAAAGAAGAAACTGGATTATCGTGTTTATATCGGCTCGGGGGCTTCAACAGACTTTAATATGTATCGCAATAAAGATTATGCTTATACTGTGAATTTTGCTCATGTCGGCATCCCTACGAGCGATAATCGTGTGACGTATATCGACCCGATTCCGGCTTCTGAGAATAATGATAATTTTGTCCCTACTGCTAACAGCTTTATGGTGGAACCGGGTGGTGCTTTCTGTTTTGATCCGTTTGCATACCAGCAGCAGGGGGCAACTATAACCAATACTACTTTGAAAAGTTGGTGTAACTCTACTTCCGGCATTAAGTCTGTGAGAGTGCTTTGGCAGACCCGTGAAAACGGTGATGTAGGCGATCCGGTACTAGGCATTGTAAACAGTGCTACTGATCACATCAATATTGTAGATATAAAAAATGCGGATGGCACCGTGTTCACAGGACCTGCTTATGATATCAATCAATGCCGGATATATTGTCGTGTGGCTTCGAATACCACAGGCGGCAATGGAGCGATTGTAGCCTATGACGGAGAAAACGGAAACGGGAATATCCTTTGGAGTTGGCATTTGTGGGTGACTGATTATGCTCCCGAGCATACCGGAAATGTACAGGTATTATCTCCTGTTAATAAACGGAAATTACGTTTTATTTATGGGAATTCTGATGTATTGCCCGTGATGGACCGGAATCTGGGAGCTATGGTAGGGTATGTGGATATGGCTCCGACCAGTTATCGGGATATGTCGAAAGCAAACGGTCTGCATTATCAATGGGGCAGGAAAGATCCGTTTCCGAGTAGTTATACGGAAAAAGAAATCGAAATGATTGATAATAAAAACTCATCTACGCCGCCTGAAGGTATGCAGAATCGTTATGGAGCGGATGGCATTGCCTATGTAGTGAATGATGGTAAAATGGATCTTACGAATCTTCGGGGAGTCTGCCAAAATCCGACAGTCTTTTATGCTAAAAGAGGTCAAATTGCCGGTGGTATTACGACAGGCATAGGCCCTGAATGGACTACCGAAATGGGAAGTGCCGTGTGGGGAGATACCAAAACTGTCTGGGACCCCTGTCCGGCTGGTTGGAGAGTGGCATCGAGGACTGATATGGGAGCTATAGTACGTAGTGGGAAGAATGTAAGCAATGATGCAACGAAAAGTAAAGATGGAGGTTATCTGGTCTATTATGAAGCTTCAGGTAGCGGACATACTTCTTATTTCAGGTTTACGGGATATGGCAGATATTTCAACACCTTTGTGAATATTGGCAACTTGTGTACTGTTTGCTCTTGCACCGGAGAAAATACGACGAAAGGATATTCCGCTGCGAGGTTATTTATGGAGGGGAACTATGATGCAATCTCTATGTATAAGAGTGATGCCCATACAATCCGCTGTATTCAGGAACGGGAATAGAATTGAAACACTACTATAAGTTCGCTCTTTGACATGCTGGAATAACGGAAAACAATTAGTATCTTTGCTGTACTTAATCTAAAAGTAAAGCTATATGAGTGGCAAGATTTATCCTATCGGTATTCAGAATTTCGAGAAGATACGTAAAGATGGTTATTTCTATATTGATAAAACAGCTTTGGTTTATCAATTGGTGAAAACCGGAAGCTATTACTTTCTTAGCCGTCCGCGCCGTTTCGGCAAGAGTCTGCTGATCTCTACCTTGGAAGCATATTTTCAGGGAAAGAAGGAGCTGTTCACCGGGTTGGCGATGGAGAAGCTGGAAAAGGATTGGATAAAGTATCCGGTATTGCATCTGGACTTGAATGCCCGTAATTATGAAGATAAGAATTCTCTGTATGAAGAATTGAATAAAAATCTTGAAATCTGGGAGCAAGCCTATAACAGTCCGTATGCTGACCGTGCACCTGAAGAACGGTTTTATCACGTCATCCGTTTGGCTTATGAGCAGACGGGACAACGCGTTGCCATTCTTGTAGATGAGTATGATAAACCCATGTTACAGGCGATAGGAAATGAGGAACTTCAAAAACAATTTCGGGAAGTACTGAAACCATTCTACGGAGTATTGAAAACCCTGGATGGCTGCATCAAATTTGCGATGTTGACGGGAGTGACGAAGTTTGGCAAGGTAAGTGTGTTCAGTGATTTGAATAATCTGGACGATATTTCGATGCGTAATGAGTATGTCGAAATTTGTGGCGTCAGTGAATGGGAAATTCATGATAATCTGGAAGCGGAACTTCACGAATTTGCTGAAGCGCAAGAACTGACGTTTGAAGCCCTTGGCTCTCGTCTGAAAGAGTATTATGACGGTTATCATTTTACACATAATTCCATAGGTATCTATAATCCTTTTAGTTTGCTGAATGCTTTTAAATATAAGGAGATCAGTAATTATTGGTTTGAGACGGGTACTCCCACTTATCTGGTTGAATTGTTGAAACGTACCCATTATGACTTGGGACGTATGGCACACGTGGAGACTGATGCTGATGTTCTGAATAGTATCTATGGTGACGAAGATCCCATTCCTGTGATTTTCCAGAGTGGGTATCTCACTATAAAGGGTTATGACAAGGAGTTCGGCCTTTATCGTCTCGGTTTCCCAAACAAGGAGGTGGAAGAAGGCTTCATGAAGTTCTTGATTCCCTTCTATACCCGCTTCAACAAGGTAGAGGCTCCTTTTGAGATACAAAGGTTTGTGAAAGAGTTGCGTGCCGGTGATATCGATGCTTTCTTCAAGCGTCTTCGGAGTTTCTTTGCGGATACTCCTTATGAGCTGGTGAGTGAGCTTGAACTTCATTATCAGAATGTTCTTTTCATCCTTTACAAGTTGCTGGGGTTCTATGTCAAGGCGGAGCGTCACACCTCGGACGGTCGTATTGACCTTGTGTTGCAGACAGACAAATTCATCTATATCATGGAGTTTAAACTGGACGGCACTGCTGAAGAGGCTTTGCAACAGATAAATGAAAAACGCTATGCGCTCCCTTTTGAACAGGATGCCCGGCGTTTGTTCAAGATTGGCGTAAACTTTAGTAATACGACACGTAATATTGAGAAGTGGCTTGTGGAAGAATAGGCTTGCTTCTGATTCTCATCAATAATTTTAGTTTTCCGTCCCGCTTCGTGTGCCGCAAAGTACACGTGGCGGGACGGTTTGTTTTCCCCCTTATTTATTCCAGCAAATATATTAAAAACAGACGGTCTGTTCGTAGCAAATAGACCGTTTGTTTAAATGAAACTGACCATCTGTTTCGGGTAAATGGACGGTCTGTTTTAGGATAAACAGTCGTTTGAAATTAGTTTGTAAGATAATGATTATGATTTGGTATTTAATGAATTAAAAATAAATATAGTATGAATATGAAACGAATGAAAATTGGAAGTTTTTTGACTCTATTTTTAGGGTTAGTTGCACTTGCGGGTGGAATGGCCGCATGTGAAGACAGTATCGGGGAGGAAGAGGCTCCGACGGGTAATGATGGGTTGGTGACGGTGCCGCTGACATTTGACTTCGCCTCCGAACTTAATGGTTATGATGTGCCTCGGGCTCGCCTCGAAGGAGGCAATACTGCCTCCTTCGAGGCGAGCTTGTCCCCCCAGTTGTCAACTCGTGATGTTGCGGAACTGACCCCGGATGCTCTGTATAATTTAGAAATCAGACAATACAATTCCGCAGGCACGCACCTTGTAGGCTCCACTTTTGCCAATGCCACTATCGGCAAGACTTTGGATGTGACACTGCAAGCAAGTGAAGATTGCCAACTGGTGATCGTGGCGCGTGGTAATGGCAATACGGTTAAGACAGAATTAGGAACAAGAACATTGCAAAAAGTGCAGGAAGAAATAACAGTAGAGGCAACAGTACTCAACCAAATTGATCCGACAAGTCAAGCGGGCATGAACAAGATGCCCTATGTGTTGCATCTGAAACATGTGAAAGTGGTGAAAGATGACGCTTCCGGTAAATATATCATCCAAAGTATAGACGGAGCTTATGATGTCCGCCTCCGACTGAAACGCCTGGCAACCCGGCTTACAATGACATGGACATATACTGTTAGTGGTTTTGACATAAAGCAAATCTTGATTCAAAGCGTGCCTTTAGCTTATGCTGTAGTGGATGCACCGGATGAACAGGATGGCACTTATCCATCGCTTATCCAGCAATTTACGACTATAGAAGTTCCCTTGGTGGGTAATAGTGGCAGTTATTCCTGCTGGATACCTGCTAATGTGCGGGGGAGTTCGCCTGCCGCCACTTCGGACGCATTGCGCACGAAAGCCAATGCACCGCAGGGAAGTGCTTTTGTTAATTTTGTTGCCGTGGATAAGACGGATGCGAAGAAAAAACTGGACTATCGCGTTTATTTTGGGGGTAGGGAGTCGTCGGACTTCAATGTGCTGGGTAACACCAATTATAACTATACAGTGAACTTTAAACATGTAGGTATCCCTACGGGTGACGGTCGTGTGACGTATATTGACCCGATACCTGCTTCCGAAAATAACAACAACCTTCTGCCTACCGCAAACTGTTTCATGATTGCTCCGGGTGGTGCGTTCTGTTTCGATCCGTTTGTGTTCCAGTCCAATGGAACTTCAATAACTAATGATAAATTGGTGAGTTGGTGCAGTGCCGGTGGCATCAAGTCTGTGAAGTTGCTCTGGCAGACCAAAGAGAATGGTGATGTGGGTGATCCGACGATGGGCATTGCCAATAGTAATGACGATCACACTAATATTGTGGATGTGAAACGCACAGATGGTTCCACTATCACGACGGTTCCTGCAACAGGAGCAGGGCAATGCCTCATTTATTGCCGCACGGCAGCCAATACTTCCGGCGGGAGCGGCGTGATTGCCGCTTATGACGGGGAGAATGGTACGGGGAATATCCTCTGGAGCTGGCACGTGTGGGTGACGGATTATTATCCGGATGCTACGGGAACCGAAACGGTGCTGATGCCGGAGGAAAAGCGGAAGTTGAAACTGGTGCCGGTGAGCAGTACTGATGGTACTGTTGCGGCCATCATGATGGACCGTAATCTGGGTGCCTATGAAGGCGCGTTCGATGCTATTCCGAAAGATATTCTTACTATGTCCCGAAACAATGGTTTCCACTTCCAGAAAGGGCGGAAGGACCCGTTTCCAAGTAGTTATACGACGCAGAAACTGCCAGGTGTCTACCAATTTACATTAAGTGCGGATGCACCTCCCAAACATATCATGAATAGATATAAACCGGATGGTTTTCATGCAATTGTGCCCTTGTCCATCGGTAGTGGAGCTACTTCGTTACAGAAGGCTTATCAGGTACCGATATCCATTGCTGGTAATAATGGTACTACTTGGTGTTCGGATGGTTCGCGTCCGGCATGGGGTACCATAAAAACTATTCATGATCCGTGCCCGGCAGGGTGGCGTATCCCCCAAAAGAGTGAACTTAATGTTCTGATAAATCGTAATAATAGTGTGATTCCTGCAAGTGCGCAGGATGATGGCGGGGCACTACTTAAATATGATAATACGGAAGGTAAATTTTATATACGATTTACGGGGTATCCGCCCAATATAACTCAATTGAATAGTGTTGGGGTAGTAGGATATATGTCTGCGTCTGAAAGTGCGACAATTTTCGTAGTATCGGGTAACTCCAAGCCTGGAATAGGGTCAATGAGGGATTACGACGCCCACACCACCCGTTGCGTTCAGGAAAAAATAGAATAGTAGAATAACATACCATACCCCCGAAACTAGGGAAAACGCAGAGGTTGCAGACGAATCCGCCCCATAACGGTGGCGCTCGTCTGTTTCCTTTGCGTTTTTTGTATTTTGTAAATAATAACAATAAACATCTAAAACGAAAAAGAAAGTATGGAATTAATGACTTTACATCGATTGGAACAACGCCTTGAAAATGAAAGGCAGCGCTATGTCCGGCAGCAAGAACGGGAAGAACTCTTATCGCGCAGGATGCAGCGCACGCGGCAGAACATAGAAAACCTGGAGTATGCATTGCAGTCATTGGAACGCATCATCAGCCTGCACCGCAGACATCGCGTCATCCCTCATGCTGAGATAGACAGTTTCTTTGACAGGGCTTCCGTCGTCTACGATCGTTTGCAAGCCCGCCTGCACCTGAATCTGAGTTATTCCTTTTTCTGCTACATCATCTCTACCCGCTATCTGTTCGAGAGCCGTGTGCGTCTGCCCAACCGTCGTTTCCTTGGCTTCACCACCGTGTTTTCCTACTTTAAAAAGAAGCGTGGTAGTTGAATACCACTCTTGTCATTCTTGTTCTGTATATGTGATATTCTTTTTATAATTTCGCAGCCGATTTATTAACAAACGGGTGGGTCGCAAAATGTGATTAAGGTCTTATTCCCCGACGGGCTACCCTACTATAAACTTAAAGAAAAACAATGAAAGAAGTGAATTTTGACTGGCTGCTTCAAGGTTGCCATCCTTTGTCCGAAGTGGCACAGGCGTATTTTCCATGTATGCACAACAGTTCGGCTGTGCGCTCGTTCCGGAAACACGTCAAGGAAATTGCCGATTTGTATGCCGGGCTGCTGGAAGTGGGGTACACTGATCAGATTACTACTCTGACCCCGTTGCAGATTGCGGTGCTGATCCGCCATCTGGGGCTTCCCAATCAGGCACGCAGAGAGATGGAACAGTAAGAACGCAGCTCCGTCAAAGCAGGAAGGATATATTTATATATCCTTCTTTTTTTTCTTTATATTATTATATTGTGTGCGGTTGGCTGTCCGGTTGCTTGTTCGTTTCCGTAACTAAGCTGTTTATTATCAGTAAGTTTTCCTGTTCACCGGGCTGTACGGTTCGCAGACCGGTCCGAAAGGGTACGGATTGTATCAATAATTCACCATAAACCACCGAATGTAACCAGTCGGAACAGTGGTGGGAACAGAACCCGCTTTATTGTCATATCTTTGTCGCTGTAAACAAAGAAGATGAATTATGAATTTGAATAAAGATTTGCAGGTGGCAGGTTACGTCATGATTCCGCGTGCCTTGCTTTTGAGGGCTTTTGAGGAAAATCGTGAGGCGGTGGGAGATATGAATGCATTCCTACGGGTGCTGACCTACGTCAATTATGCCGAAGGGATGACGAAATGTTGCAATATCGAGGTGGCTTGTCGGCGGGGAGAATCGGTGATATCCTTCAGCCATTGGGCGGAAATTCTGGGCTGGACTATCGGGCGCACCCGGCGTTTCTTCAACCGGCTGATTGCCGATGGCGGCATAGAGCTGGTGGAAGGCGACTGCGTCAGTCATATCCGCATACCGGGCTACGATGCATGGGCAGGCAAAAGGATGGCCGGAAAGGCGGATACAGCCGCCACTCTCGAAAAGGGCTTCGGGGCATTCTGGGACGAATATCACGAAACCACCCGCATGCCCCGGAAAAACAAGGAGGAGACCCTTAGGGAGTGGAAGAAGATGTCGCTCGAAGAGAGAAAGTTGGCTCAGGAGAACATTGAAGAATATTACTACCATTTGCGGAATACGAAGTATTGTTGTCAGGCTGCGAAATATCTGGCTAACAAACTGTTTCAGGATGAATATGACAATTAATGATAGGAATAAAAGAGGGAAATGAATGAAATTTTAAATCCACAGGATGCCGGACTGGAAGAAGCCGTGCTGGGTGCTTGTTTGGTAGAGAGCGAAGCTATATCCCTGGTTGCCGATAAATTGCGCCCGGAAATGTTCTATAACGATCAGAACCGGATGGTTTATGTCGCTATTCTGGCTATGTTCCGTGCGGGGAAGGTGATTGATATTCTTACGGTAAAGAATGAACTGGCTTCATGCGGCAACCTGGAGAAGGTGGGCGGGCCTTATAATCTGATGCGGCTTGCTTCGCGCATCGCATCGAGTGCCCATCTGGAATATCATGCGTGCATACTTCGGGAACTGTTTATCCGTCGTGAGGTGATTCTCGGTTCGTATAAGCAACTGGCTGCCGCTGCCGATGAGTCGGTAGACATCACGGATGTATTGGTGGGCATGCACGATTTGCTGGACCGCCTTGAAGGAGATATGGGGGCTACCGACCATCTTCGCACTATGGGGCAACTGATGGAAGATACCCTGACGCAAGTGGAAGCCCGTGTTGAGAATAGCCGGAATGGTATTACAGGTATCCCTACCGGTTTCTCCGATCTGGACAAACTGACTTCGGGATGGCAACGGGGAGATCTGGATATCCTTGCTGCACGTCCGGCAGTGGGAAAAACGGCTTTCGCCCTGCATTTGGCAAAGACGGCTGCTGCAAGCGGTTATCATACGGTGGTTTTCAGTCTGGAAATGCAGGGTGAACGTTTGGGAGACCGCTGGTTGCTTGCCGCTACTGAAGATGTGGATGCTTCGCATATGCGCCGCGGGCTGCTCGATACGGGGGAATTGCGGCAGGTGCGTGAGGCTTCCCGGCAGCTTTCACAACTTTCCATCCGTGTGGACGATAGTCCGGTGGTGAGTATGGATCATGTGCGTTCGGTGGCCCGTATGCTGAAAAGCAAAGGAGAGTGTGACATGATTATTCTGGATTACCTGCAACTTTGTGATATGAAGTCCGACCAGAACAACCGCAACCGTGAGCAGGAAGTGGCACAAGCCACCCGCAAGGCAAAGCTGATGGCAAAGGAACTGGATGTACCGGTATTGTTGCTCAGCCAGTTGAATCGCATGAGTGAAGGGCGTCCCGATTGCCGTCCGCTCCTGAGCGATTTGCGTGAAAGCGGGGCAATTGAACAGGATGCGGATATGGTGATGCTTTTGTATCGTCCTGCTTTGTGCGGCCTGAAAACGGAGCACAAGAGCAAGTATCCTTCCGAGGGGCTTGGAATGGTGATTGTGGCGAAGCACAGAAATGGCGAAACAGGTGATGTTTACTTTGGACACAACCCCAGTCTGACGAAAATGGGAGACTATGTTCCGCCTTGTGAGTGGCTGATGAAGCACGCGAAGTGAATTGGGTGAAGATGGGTGGAATTCGGTTGGATATGGTTTGAAAATATTTGGCAAAATGCTTGATTTCGCCTCCCGGATGTAGTACCTTTGTGATATGCTTGAAAGAGCTATGAAAACTTAAACCTTAACTTAATTTATTTTACTTATGGATGTAACCGTAGAGCGCTATATGCGCAGAAAAATTGTGACTGATGAGAATTCTCCCAAGTTCTTTTATCTTCGTCAGAAACCCGGTACGTGCAAGACTGTGGATGTAGACACTCTTGCCACCGCCATACAGAAAAGCTGTGCGATGACGAAGGGTGATGTGAAGCATGTGATAGAGGCGCTTGTGGAGGAGGTTCAGGAAAGCCTGGCAAACGGAAACAAAGTGAAGTTGAATCAGTTCGGAACGTTTCACATGACATTTTGCTGTCCGGGTGTAGCCACCTCGGAGGAGTGTACCGTGAAGAATATCAAGCGCGTGAATATTCGTTTTGTTCCGGACAAGGAGCTGAAACTGGTGAACAACAGCCATGCGCAGACCAGAAGTCCGGCAAATGTAACCTTTGCCTTAGAGAAATTGGAAGATAAGGAAGGCGGCTCATCGGAAGGCGGCAACTCCGGTGGTAACTCCGGTGGCCTGGACGAAAATCCTTTGGGATAGTTTCTAAAGCCGTTGTCTTTAGAAATAAAGAAATTAAAGAATGAAAGGCTGCGCAGCCCGCTAATAACTAATAACTAATTTGAGTATGAAAAAAACGACTTGGGACAAGATTTTGAAAGTAATTATTGCTGTGGCTTCTGCTTTGGTTGGCGTGCTGAGTGCACATGCCATGACGGGCGTCCGCTGATAAATTCATAATCATGCGAAAGATTGATTTACTCGTCATTCATTGCAGCGCCACCCGCGCTGACCGTTGTTATACGGAATTTGACTTAACCACTGATCACCTGTGCCGGGGCTTCTCCGGCGCAGGCTATCATTTTTATATCAGGAAGAACGGGGATATTAAAAGTCTCCGTCCCATTGAAAAGCCCGGAGCGCATGCGAAAGGTCATAACGCTAACAGTATCGGGATTTGTTATGAGGGTGGGCTGGATACGAATGGCCGTCCTGCTGATACGAGAACCGATTTTCAGAAACATTCCCTCCGTGTGCTGGTGATGCTACTGTTGAGAGATTATCCGGGTAGTAGGGTTGCTGGTCATCGTGACCTCAGTCCCGACCTGAATCATAACGGTGAAATTGAGCCGGAAGAGTGGATAAAAGAATGTCCCTGTTTTGATGCCGCGACAATTCCGTATGATCCGCCACCTCCGAATCCGGCTTATAGATAGGAGCGCAAGGAGTATAGTAAAAATATTTTTGGTGAGATTTGTTGGCGGTAAAGAGAAATTCAGTATTTTAGCTCCCGATAGTGTGGCGGTAATGTGTAGATGAAACTAACTATCAGTATATCTGTGAATTATATAATCATTATGACACATTGTCCTAACACTAACAAACAAAAGACGACAGGTAGGATGGAACAGGGTATTTCATTAACCAGCCGAATATTGCTATCATTCTTCTTTCTATTGCCACTCAGCTTGAATGCTGTTGCTGATGTATCGACAGAGCAGGAGGCGTCGCTGAGACAGTATTTTTATAAATGTGCTTCGCAACTTCACTCGGCCGATGTTTTACAAATGGCAGATACACTTTACAATCGTGCCAGCCAGGTGGGCAATAAGCATTTCCAGGTAATTGCGCGTTCCGTTGTGCTCGATTATTATTATTATCAGGGAAATAAAGATAAGATTTTGCAACTGGTGGATGAAGTGAAACGCATAAGCCGTGAATACAATGAACTGGAATCATATTATTTTGTTTGGGGAAGCCGCCTGATTACTTTCTATTTAAAAAGTGGATTGCCGAATCATGCGCTTCTTGAAGCGCAGAATATGTTCCATGAGGCACAAAGCGACAATTTTCTGCTCGGAATTGCGGAATGTTACAAGGCTATGGCTAATATTTATCTTATTCAGTCTAATCCGGAACAGGCTGCTTTGAATTTTCAGAAGTTGATTGAAATAGCGGAAAAAGAAGAGCCTGTGGATATCAATCTTCCTGTCTACTACTATTCGTTGGCAGAGAATCAGATGCAGATCGGGCGTCTGGATGAGGCTGGAAAAACATTGAATCGAGCGGAAGCTTTTCTGGCTGATCTTGATACGGTTACGGCTTATCAGAGACTTTGTCTGGCACAAGGTTATCTGAAGTTTTATATAAAAAAAGGAGATGATGTCCGCACTAAAAGGGCTATTGATAAAATAGAGCAGTTGTTTGCCTCTTCTGATGAGTTGTCCATTTATGCAGGCTATTTGCGTGAATCCCAACTATACTACTACATGAGTACGAAGGAATACGATAAGGCGCTTACTGTGATAGATTCTATCGGAACAAACAATCCTACTTCTGAAACTAACCTTCTCACCCTGAATAAGAAAGGGGATATCTACTGGGAAATGAACGACCGGGCTGCTGCGGCTGAATATTATCGTGACTATATTTATGCAAACGACTCCATTCGTAAGCTCTCCATGCAGAAGTCTGCCGATGAGATAGCGGGCCTGTTTAACCTGCGGCAACTGGAACATGAGAAACAGCAATTGCTGATTGACATTCAGGATCGCCGGCTGAAGACAACCTACTGGGCAATCGGAACTTTAATTGGCATTTTGATTATTGCGGCTCTCTTTATTATTCATATATATAGGCTCAATCACCAACTGAAAGAGTCAAAACAGGTGGTAGTGCGCCAGAATGGTGAACTGTTGCAGTCGAGCGAGGAACTTCGTAAGGCCAGGGACAGGGCGGAAGATGCCAGTCAGATGAAGACTCAGTTTATTCAAAATATAACGCATGAAGTGCGAACTCCTCTTAATGCCATCGTTGGTTTCTCCCAGGTATTGGTGGAATTTTACCAGGAATCTGAGACGGAGGAATTTGCTTCGCTTATAACTGTAAACAGCAGTTATCTGTTGCGACTGTTCAATGATGTATTGGAGCTTTCCAATATCGATCAGGTGGAACACTTACCCTATGATGTGGTAGATACTATTAATTCAAGTTGCAATGCTGCCATAGACGGAACCAAATCTTTTGTGAAAAGTGAGGTCGAACTTATCTTCCATCCTTCGGAAGATGATATGCGTATATATACTAATCCTTCCTATGTGACGCTGATACTGGACTATCTGTTGCATAATGCCGCTAAGTTTACTGAGTCCGGAAGCATTATCCTCGACACTGTCGTTTCTCCATCAGAGGGGGTGATTCGTTATTCGGTTACTGATACGGGTATCGGTATTCCGACCGGTCAGCAGGAAATCGTGTTTGAGCGTTTCAAGAAGCTGAATAATTTTTCTCAAGGTTCGGGGTTGGGACTTTCGATTGCCCGTGTCATGGCTACGAAATTAGGAGGTACACTTTACGTTGATGCGGAATATACTGGAGGGTGTCGTCTTGTGCTGACATTGCCTTTTGTACCAGTGTGATTCTGCGATTCCGGTGGAGGAGGAGCTTAGTGGCTTTCCGCCTTTCGCGCGCACGCATAATATAATTATGTATAGCGCCTTGTGCCCGTTCACGTTCCTTCTTAAATTTATGTTCTACAACATCCTTATCAATCAGTCAGTTACAAAAATGTTTCAGAAATATGGTGAAAAAGTGATAGATATATTTGGATTGAATCGCAATATGCCCTACTTTTGCATCCGCTTTCCAAGAGACGGTAAGCCTTGAAATTGACATTCTGACAGAAACGGCGTAGGAACTCCAACGTTTTTCTTTTCTTTTGCCTTAATTCCGACCAAGAATACAGCATTCTAAAAGAAAAAAGAAAAAAAACTTCCGGAAACATTTGGAAGATATGTGATAAAGTTCTTACCTTTGCACCCGCTTTCCGAACGAAGGCAATCGATAATTGACTTGCTGATTAAGAAACCGGTGTTGCTAAGAACTCCTTTCTCTTTCCTCTTTTATCTCCCTTTCGCAAAGAGAGACGACGAGAAAAAGAAAAAAGAAAAAAAACTTCTGAAATTATTTGGAAGATATACTTAAAAGTTCTTACCTTTGCATCCGCTTTCTGAAAAGAAAAGCAGTTTAAAAAAGAAGCGATCTTTGAAGAATTTACATAAACAATACAAGTAGTACAAGAGCAGAATGCTACAGTGGTTAGTAATGAATAATTAATAACCGAACGTACATTCTGGGTATAAAAAAGAACCGTCAAGTAACTTATATATATAGGTAATTTGAAAACTTTTAATAAACCGAGCGTCCTGAACAGAGCAAAATCACTAGTCTTCGTACTAGTAATAACAATACTTTTACAATGAAGAGTTTGATCCTGGCTCAGGATGAACGCTAGCTACAGGCTTAACACATGCAAGTCGAGGGGCAGCATGACCTAGCAATAGGTTGATGGCGACCGGCGCACGGGTGAGTAACACGTATCCAACCTACCGGTTATTCCGGGATAGCCTTTCGAAAGAAAGATTAATACCGGATAGTATAGCGAGAAGGCATCTTCTTGTTATTAAAGAATTTCGATAACCGATGGGGATGCGTTCCATTAGTTTGTTGGCGGGGTAACGGCCCACCAAGACATCGATGGATAGGGGTTCTGAGAGGAAGGTCCCCCACATTGGAACTGAGACACGGTCCAAACTCCTACGGGAGGCAGCAGTGAGGAATATTGGTCAATGGACGAGAGTCTGAACCAGCCAAGTAGCGTGAAGGATGACTGCCCTATGGGTTGTAAACTTCTTTTATATGGGAATAAAGTGCAGTATGTATACTGTTTTGTATGTACCATACGAATAAGGATCGGCTAACTCCGTGCCAGCAGCCGCGGTAATACGGAGGATCCGAGCGTTATCCGGATTTATTGGGTTTAAAGGGAGCGTAGGCGGACTATTAAGTCAGCTGTGAAAGTTTGCGGCTCAACCGTAAAATTGCAGTTGATACTGGTCGTCTTGAGTGCAGTAGAGGTAGGCGGAATTCGTGGTGTAGCGGTGAAATGCTTAGATATCACGAAGAACTCCGATTGCGAAGGCAGCTTACTGGACTGTAACTGACGCTGATGCTCGAAAGTGTGGGTATCAAACAGGATTAGATACCCTGGTAGTCCACACAGTAAACGATGAATACTCGCTGTTTGCGATATACAGCAAGCGGCCAAGCGAAAGCATTAAGTATTCCACCTGGGGAGTACGCCGGCAACGGTGAAACTCAAAGGAATTGACGGGGGCCCGCACAAGCGGAGGAACATGTGGTTTAATTCGATGATACGCGAGGAACCTTACCCGGGCTTAAATTGCAACTGAATATAGTGGAAACATTATAGCCGCAAGGCAGTTGTGAAGGTGCTGCATGGTTGTCGTCAGCTCGTGCCGTGAGGTGTCGGCTTAAGTGCCATAACGAGCGCAACCCTTATCTTTAGTTACTAACAGGTTATGCTGAGGACTCTAGAGAGACTGCCGTCGTAAGATGTGAGGAAGGTGGGGATGACGTCAAATCAGCACGGCCCTTACGTCCGGGGCTACACACGTGTTACAATGGGGGGTACAGAAGGCAGCTACACAGCGATGTGATGCTAATCCCAAAAGCCTCTCTCAGTTCGGATTGGAGTCTGCAACCCGACTCCATGAAGCTGGATTCGCTAGTAATCGCGCATCAGCCACGGCGCGGTGAATACGTTCCCGGGCCTTGTACACACCGCCCGTCAAGCCATGAAAGCCGGGGGTACCTGAAGTCCGTAACCGTAAGGAGCGGCCTAGGGTAAAACTGGTAATTGGGGCTAAGTCGTAACAAGGTAGCCGTACCGGAAGGTGCGGCTGGAACACCTCCTTTCTGGAGCGACGCTCACGAAGATTAGAAGTCGGTTCTTTTCGTATGCTTCCATGAGAACCTCTTGCACTACGCGTACTTGTTTATATAATATATATTGAGAAAGAAGAAGCCGAGCCGCAAGGCGAGGTTGAACTCGACAGTCCTATAGCTCAGTTGGTTAGAGCGCTACACTGATAATGTAGAGGTCGGCAGTTCAACTCTGCCTGGGACTACGCAGTTGGTAATCTATTGGTTGCTTACTTCGGGGGATTAGCTCAGCTGGCTAGAGCACCTGCTTTGCACGCAGGGGGTCAACGGTTCGAATCCGTTATTCTCCACTCTTGAGAATAGGATAGACTTTAGTCAATCCTAACTTCGACTGGTCGAAGTTTTTCTCATACGATCTTTGACATGATGTACAAAAAAAAGTAAAGTTATAACAAGCTGAAAGTATATATCGAGCCATACGGCTAGGTAAGACTAAAAGTAAGTAAGGGCGCATGGCGGATGCCTTGGCTCTCGGAGGCGATGAAGGACGTGATAAGCTGCGATAAGCTGCGGGTAGGTGCAAATGACCTTTGATCCGCGGATTTCCGAATGGGACAACCCAATATCTTGAAGAGATATTATCCATCTTTTGATGGAGGCGAACGCAGGGAACTGAAACATCTTAGTACCTGTAGGAATAGAAAATAAATAATGATTCCCCTAGTAGTGGCGAGCGAACGGGGAATAGCCCAAACCATATGTGTTACGGCATGTATGGGGTTGTAGGACCACGTCATGGGACGACAGTTAGTGAGTAGAATGATCTGGAAAGTTCAGTCATAGACGGTGATAACCCGGTATACGAAGCTAATTTAACCCTAGTGGTATCCTGAGTAGCGCGGGACACGAGGAATCTTGCGTGAATCTGCCGGGACCATCCGGTAAGGCTAAATACTCCCGAGAGACCGATAGCGAACCAGTACTGTGAAGGAAAGGTGAAAAGCACTTCGAACAGAAGAGTGAAATAGTCCCTGAAACCATGCGCCTACAAGCGGTCGGAGCAGTGTAAACTGTGACGGCGTGCCTTTTGCATAATGAACCTACGAGTTACTTTTTCCGGCAAGGTTAAGGGTCTTGAGACCTGCAGCCGAAGCGAAAGCGAGTCTTAATAGGGCGGATAGTCGGAAGGAGTAGACGCGAAACCAAGTGATCTACCCTTGGCCAGGTTGAAGGACAGGTAACACTGTCTGGAGGACCGAACCGATAAGCGTTGAAAAGCTTCCGGATGAGCTGAGGGTGGGGGTGAAAGGCTAATCAAACTTGGAGATAGCTCGTACTCCCCGAAATGCATTTAGGTGCAGCCTTGATTTATACTAATATGAGGTAGAGCGACTGATAAGATGCGAGGGCTTCGCCGCCTATCAAGTCTTGACAAACTCCGAATGCGTATTAGTTCTATATCAGGAGTGAGGGCATGGGTGCTAAGGTCCATGTCCTAAAGGAGAACAATCCGGACCATCAGCTAAGGTCCCCAAATAATTGCTAAGTTGATCTAACGAAGTCAGATTGCTAAGACAGCTAGGATGTTGGCTTGGAAGCAGCCATTCATTTAAAGAGTGCGTAACAGCTCACTAGTCGAGGAGTTTGGCGTGGATAATAATCGGGCATAAGCAATTTACCGAAGCTATGGGATGTGCAAACATCGGTAGGGGAGCATTCCACTCTGCGTTGAAGGTGAAGCGTAAGCTTTGCTGGAGCGTGTGGAAAAGCAAATGTAGGTATAAGTAACGATAAAGGGGGTGAGAAACCCCCTCGCCGAAAGACTAAGGTTTCCTGATCAACGCTAATCGGATCAGGGTTAGTCGGGTCCTAAGGCTCAGCCGAACGGTGAGGCCGATGGCAGAACAGGTTAATATTCCTGTACTACCTTAAAGAGTGACGTGGAGACGGAGGCGTGACAGTGCCGCGGACTGACGGAATAGTCCGTTGAAGGGTGTAGATGTTGATCGGGGTAGGCAAATCCGCCCCGAGAGTCGAACCTGATAGTATGGAGCGTTCTTCGGAACAATCCAATAGCGCATGTAAACATACTCCCAAGAAAATCCGCTAAACTTAATCTTTAAGGTACCCGTACCGTAAACGGACACACGTGGTCGGGTAGAATATACTAAGGCGCTTGAGTGATTCACGGTTAAGGAACTAGGCAAATTGACCCTGTAACTTCGGGATAAAGGGTCCCCACTGCGAGGTGGGGCGCAGAGAATCGGTCCAGGCAACTGTTTAACAAAAACACAGGGCTATGCCAAATTGAAAGATGAAGTATATAGCCTGACACCTGCCCGGTGCTGGAAGGTTAAGAGGAGATGTCATCGCAAGAGAAGCATTGAATTGAAGCCCCAGTAAACGGCGGCCGTAACTATAACGGTCCTAAGGTAGCGAAATTCCTTGTCGGGTAAGTTCCGACCTGCACGAATGGTGTAATGATCTGGACACTGTCTCAACCGTGAGCTCAGTGAAATTGTAGTATCGGTGAAGATGCCGATTACCCGCGATGGGACGAAAAGACCCCGTGAACCTTTACTATAGCTTAACATTGAATTTGGGTAATTGATGTGTAGGATAGGCCGGAGGCTTTGAAGCAGGTACGCCAGTATTTGTGGAGCCGCTGTTGAAATACGGCCCTTTGGTTATTTGAGTTCTAACTCGTTGATGCGAGGACACTGTTTGGTGGGTAGTTTGACTGGGGTGGTCGCCTCCAAAAACGTAACGGAGGCTTCTAAAGGTGCCCTCACGCCGATTGGTAACCGGCGGCAGAGTGTAATGGCATAAGGGCGCTTGACTGGGAGACTTACAAGTCGATCAGGTAGGAAACTAGAGCATAGTGATCCGGTGTTTCTGTATGGAAAGGACATCGCTCAAAGGATAAAAGGTACTCCGGGGATAACAGGCTGATCCCTCCCAAGAGCTCATATCGACGGAGGGGTTTGGCACCTCGATGTCGGCTCGTCACATCCTGGGGCTGGAGAAGGTCCCAAGGGTTGGGCTGTTCGCCCATTAAAGTGGCACGCGAGCTGGGTTCAGAACGTCGTGAGACAGTTCGGTCTCTATCTATCGTGGGCGTATGAAATTTGCGTGGCTCTGACACTAGTACGAGAGGACCGTGTTGGACTGACCTCTGGTTTACCAGTTGTGCCGCCAGGTGCATTGCTGGGTATCTAAGTCGGGATTGGATAAGTGCTGAAAGCATCTAAGTACGAAGCCAGCCACAAGATTAGATTTCTTAGGGTCGTTGAAGACGACAACGTTGATAGGATGCAGGTGTACAGGTGGTAACATCATAGCCGAGCATTACTAATTGCCCGTTGACTTTTGGTCTTTGCCTTGTATGGCGGATATATACGTTCAGTTTTCGAACTTTACTTTTTACATCGTGTCTAACTTATTTCAGGTGACTATAGCATCAGGGTTCCACCTCTTCCCATTCCGAACAGAGAAGTTAAGCCTGGTCACGCCGATGGTACTGCGTCAAGTGGGAGAGTAGGTAGTTGCCGTTTTAGAGGAAAGCCTCCATATCGAAATGATATGGAGGCTTTTTGTGTTTGTATAATTCTAATTTTTTGCTTATATTTGCGCCGCACTATTTATTATTAATGTTTAAAGCAAAATTAGAGATGAAGACAAAGTTATTTTTGGCAGCTGTTGCAGTTGCATTTTCTTTCGCCGTGACTTCTTGTGGTAACAAAAAAGCAGCTAATACTGAAGTAGAAGCTACTGAAGTTGAAGTTGTAGAAGAAGCACAGGCATGTGATTCAGTACAAGCTTGCTGCAAGGCAGATTCTGCTGCTTGTGATAGTACAAAAGCTTGTTGCAAAGAGAAAAAAGAATGTGATAAAGCTTGCGATAAGAAGTAATTCTTATCACATAGGATCATATAAAAAGGGGTATACTACTTTGTATATCCCTTTTTTGTTATACTTTATAGAGTTATTTGATAACAAACTTATAAAATGATGCTTTTTTAGAGAAAAAAGTAACGAATTTATTTGTGTGCTACGAAATTATCTATACCTTTGCACCGTTATAATAAAAACAAGAAGATAAAAATGATACAGAACTTTACATATATTCTACTGTGTGGTATTATTATTCTACTGGCAAGGTTTAGTGGAAGTGAGTGCTGTGCGTGAATATATGTAACGATTAGGATATTCGAAAGCCTTTCTCACTTCCAAGTGTGAAAGGCTTTTTTTAATGGCAATAATTTATAAAAACTATAAGAAATGAGTGACAAGTTATTTATTTTCGACACAACGCTCCGCGATGGCGAGCAGGTTCCGGGATGCCAATTGAACACAGTGGAAAAGATTCAGGTAGCAAAGGCATTGGAACTGCTGGGCGTGGATGTTATTGAAGCCGGATTCCCGATTTCCAGTCCGGGAGATTTCAACTCTGTTATTGAAATATCCAAAGCGGTGACATGGCCTACTATTTGCGCATTGACCCGTGCGGTACAAAAAGATATAGATGTAGCTGCGGATGCTCTGAAGTTTGCCAAGCACAAACGTATTCATACAGGTATCGGTACATCGGATTCGCATATCAAGTATAAATTCAATTCCAATCGTGAGGAAATCATCGAGCGTGCAGTAGCTGCCGTGAAGTATGCCCGCCGTTACGTGGATGATGTGGAGTTCTATGCAGAAGATGCAGGTCGTACGGACAATGAATATCTGGCTCGTGTGGTGGAAGCTGTAATTAAAGCGGGGGCTACAGTAGTGAACATCCCGGATACGACCGGTTACTGTCTGCCGGATGAATATGGAGCGAAGATCAAGTATTTGATGGAGCATGTGAGTGGTATTGAAAAAGCGATCCTCTCTACACACTGTCATAATGACCTGGGAATGGCTACTGCAAATACGATGGCCGGTGTACTGAATGGTGCCCGCCAGGTAGAGGTTACTATCAATGGTATCGGTGAACGCGCAGGTAATACTTCACTTGAGGAAGTGGCTATGATTATCAAATGCCATAAAGATATTGAAATTGAAACGAACATCAATACACAGAAGATTTATCCGACAAGCCGCATGGTTTCAAGTTTGATGAACATGCCGGTGCAGCCTAACAAAGCTATCGTAGGTCGCAATGCCTTTGCACACTCATCGGGTATCCATCAGGATGGTGTGTTGAAGAATGTGCAGACTTACGAAATCATCGACCCGCACGATGTGGGTATCGACGATAATTCTATCGTATTGACTGCCCGTAGCGGACGTGCTGCTTTGAAAAATCGTTTGCAGGTATTGGGCGTGGATCTTGAACAGGAACAACTGGACAAGGTATATGAAGCTTTCCTGAAATTGGCGGATAAGAAGAAAGATATTAATGATGATGATATACTAGTGCTTGCCGGTGCAGACCGTACACAGAACCACCGCGTGAAACTGGAATATCTGCAAGTGACCAGTGGAGTAGGTGTACGTTCGGTTGCCAGTCTGGGACTGAATATCTCCGGTGAGAAGTTTGAAGCGGCTGCCAGTGGAAACGGTCCGGTAGATGCAGCGATAAAGGCTTTGAAGAAGATCATTGATCGCCATATGACACTGAAGGAATTTACGATCCAGGCTATCAGCAAAGGTAGTGATGATATGGGTAAGGTACACATGCAGGTGGAATATGACAATCATATCTATTATGGTTTCGGTGCGAATACGGATATTATTGCCGCATCGGTAGAAGCTTATATCGATTGTATCAATAAGTTCAAGTAGTTACGGGCTACAGGCTACGAGCTACGAGTAGTGGTTATGTGTTTTAATAATTAATATTAGGAATAAAAGAACAGTTTACAAGTTATACCGAAGGGCTCTTGTAGCTCGTAGCTTGTAGCTAACAACTAAAAGATATGAATACATTATTTGATAAAATCTGGGATGCCCACGTGGTTCAGCAAGTGGAAGATGGTCCCACACAGTTATATATAGATCGCCTTTATTGCCATGAAGTAACCAGTCCGCAGGCTTTTGCGGGAATGCGCGCACGCGGTATCCAATGTTTCCGTCCGGAAAAGATTGTTTGTATGCCCGACCATAACACACCGACCCACGACCAGGACAAGCCGATTGAAGATCCGATCTCCAAAACACAGGTGGATACACTGGCCAAGAATGCGGAAGATTTTGGATTGACACATTTCGGCATGCTACATAAGAAGAATGGTATCATCCATGTGGTAGGTCCGGAAAGAGGCTTGACATTACCGGGAATGACGATTGTATGTGGTGACTCGCATACTTCAACGCACGGTGCGATGGGAGCAGTGGCTTTTGGCATCGGTACAAGTGAGGTCGAAATGGTAATGGCTTCACAATGTATCTTGCAGACACGCCCGAAGACGATGCGCATCACAGTGGACGGAAAACTGGGTAAAGGTGTGACGGCAAAAGATATTGCTCTCTATATGATGTCTAAAATGACAACGAGTGGTGCAACCGGTTATTTTGTGGAATATGCCGGAGAAGCAGTTCGCAGTCTGACTATGGAAGGACGTCTGACGCTGTGCAACCTGAGTATAGAAATGGGTGCACGTGGTGGTATGGTGGCACCGGATGAAGTGACATTCGAATATATCAAAGGCCGTGAATATGCTCCGGCAGGTGAGGAATGGGAGAAGGCGTTGGCATACTGGAAGACGCTGAAGAGCGATGAGAATGCTACGTTTGATAAAGAAGTGCATTTTGATGCGGCAGATATCGAACCGATGATTACATACGGAACAAATCCGGGTATGGGTATGGGCATCACGCAGCACATTCCCACGACTGACGGAATGGGAGAGGCTGCAAAAGCTTCATTCCTGAAATCAATGGATTATATGGGCTTCCAACCCGGTGAGGGAGTATTGGGCAAGAAGATAGATTATGTATTTTTGGGTGCTTGTACGAATGGGCGTATTGAAGATTTCCGTGCTTTCGCCTCGTTAGTGAAGGGGCATAAGAAGGCGGAACATGTGGTTGCCTGGTTGGTGCCCGGTTCGTGGATGGTAGATGCACAGATTCGTGAAGAAGGCTTGGATAAAGTATTGGAGGAAGCAGGTTTTGCTATCCGCCAACCGGGATGTTCGGCTTGTCTGGCAATGAATGATGATAAGGTGCCTGCCGGAATGTATGCGGTTTCTACAAGTAACCGTAACTTTGAAGGTCGTCAGGGACCGGGTTCACGCACGTTGCTTGCCAGTCCGCTGGTAGCGGCTGCGGCGGCGGTGACGGGAGTGATTACGGATCCGAGAGAACTGATTGGATGATGTTTCTGCCGGAGGTAAAAATAGTTTATCCGTATCCGGACTCACAGAGACATACGTATCTCACCTCTCATGACATACGTATCTCATCCCTCATGAGAAGCGCATGTCACCACCCATGAGAAGCGCATGTCATCACCCATGAGAAGCGCATGTCATCACCACCCCCTCCAGAATGTGCTGTAGCGGGGGTAAAATCCATTTTCAGCCGGTTTTCCCGTTGCTGGAAGATAATAAAACGATATTAAAATAATAGGACAATGAAACAGAAATTCAATATCATCACCAGTACTTGTGTCCCCCTCCCATTGGAGAATGTGGATACAGACCAAATCATCCCTGCACGTTTTCTGAAAGCTACGACGAAAGAAGGTTTCGGAGAGAATCTGTTCCGCGACTGGCGGTATGACAAGCAAGGAAACAAAATCGACTCTTTCGTTCTGAACGATCCGACCTATAGCGGACAGGTGCTTGTAGCCGGAAAGAACTTCGGTTCGGGCAGTAGCCGCGAGCATGCGGCATGGGCCATTGCAGATTATGGTTTCCGCGTGGTAGTCAGCAGTTTCTTTGCAGATATTCACAAGAATAATGAACTGAATAATTTCGTATTGCCTGTAGTGGTGAGCGAACCGTTCCTGAAAGAATTGTTTGATTCCATTGCCGCCGATCCGAAAACGGAGGTAGTGGTGAACCTGCCGGAACAGACAATCACCAACAAGGCAACAGGCAAAAGTGAGACTTTCGAAATCAATGCTTACAAGAAACATTGCCTGATGAATGGCCTGGATGACATCGATTTCCTGGTAGAGAATAAAGATAAAATAGAAGCTTGGGAAAATAAAAAATGAAGTATAAACAGCCCCAAATAGAAATCATGGACACCACGCTCCGCGACGGTGAGCAAACCAGCGGTGTGTCGTTCGTCCCCCATGAAAAGCTGATGATAGCCCGTCTGCTACTGGAAGAACTGAAAGTAGACAGGGTGGAAGTGGCTTCGGCACGGGTTTCGGACGGTGAGTTCGACGCAGTCAAGATGATATGTGACTGGGCGGCACGGCGTAATCTGTTGCCCCGGGTGGAGGTGTTGGGTTTCGTAGACGGGCATACGTCGGTAGACTGGATACACGCTACCGGCTGCCGCGTCATTAATCTTCTGTGCAAAGGTTCGCTGAAGCATTGCACATGTCAGTTGAGAAAGACCCCTGAAGAACATATCGAGGATATTATTGGCGTAGTGAATTATGCCAATGAGCAGGATATGGAGGTGAACATTTACCTGGAAGACTGGAGTAACGGGATGAAAGATTCTCCGGAGTATGTCTTCCAGATGGTGGATGCACTGATGCACACGAATATCAAACGGTATATGTTGCCTGATACACTGGGTGTGCTGAATCCGTTGCAGGTCATCGAATATATGCGGAAGATGGTGAAGCGCTATCCGCATGCTCACTTCGATTTCCATCCGCATAATGACTACGACCTGGCAGTGAGCAATGTGCTGGCTGCCGTGCTGAGTGGTGCGAAGGGACTTCATACCACGATCAATGGTCTAGGCGAACGTGCCGGTAATGCACCGTTGTCCAGTGTGCAGGCTATTCTGAAAGATCATTTCAATGCTATCACTAACATTGACGAAGGGCGTCTGAATGAAGTCAGCCGGGTGGTTGAATCTTATTCGGGCATCGCCATACCCGCTAATAAACCGATTGTAGGTGAAAATGTGTTCACGCAGGTAGCGGGAGTACATGCAGATGGAGACAATAAGAGTAACCTTTATTGCAACGACCTGTTGCCCGAGCGTTTCGGGCGCAAGCGTGAATATGCACTGGGCAAGAACAGTGGTAAGGCGAACATCCGTAAGAATCTGGAAGACCTGGGACTGACGCTGGATGAGGATTCCATGCGTAAGGTGACGGAACGGATTATCGAGTTGGGTGACAAGAAAGAGCTGGTTACCCAGGAAGATTTGCCTTATATCGTTTCGGATGTACTGAAGCACGGAGTGATGAATGAGAAAGTGAAACTGAAGACATACATCGTGAACCTTGCTTACGGTCTGAAGCCGATGGCTACGCTGAAGATTGAAATCAACGGACAGGAATTTGAAGAAAGTTCCAGCGGTGACGGTCAGTATGATGCTTTTGTACGTGCTCTGCGTAAGATTTATAAGGTGACGTTGGGACGCAAATTCCCCATGCTGACGAACTATGCCGTAACCATCCCTCCCGGTGGGCGTACCGATGCTTTTGTGCAGACCGTGATTACCTGGAGCTATGACGGCACAGTGTTCCGTACACGCGGACTGGATGCCGACCAAACGGAGGCAGCGATTAAGGCGACAATGAAGATGCTGAATATCATTGAGGATGATTATGAACTTAAAAAATCAGAATGATGAGCTCTGTTGAGGGAAAGAAAATAGAAGAATACCTAAAAAATAAAGAAAACAATGGATTTTAAAATTGCAGTATTAGCCGGTGACGGCATTGGCCCGGAGATTTCCACCGTAGGTGTGGACGTAATGACCGCCGTATGTGAGAAGTTCGGACATAAAGTAAACTACGAATATGCCATCTGCGGTGCAGATGCTATCGACAAAGTGGGCGATCCGTTCCCCGAAGCTACTTATGAAGTTTGTAAAAACGCGGATGCTGTTTTGTTCTCGGCTGTAGGCGATCCGAAATTCGACAATGATCCTACTGCCAAAGTACGTCCCGAACAGGGTCTGCTGGCTATGCGTAAGAAACTGGGATTGTTTGCCAATATCCGTCCGGTACAAACTTTCAAATGTCTGCTCCATAAATCACCGCTTCGTGCAGAACTGGTGGATGGCGCAGATTTTCTTTGTATCCGCGAACTGACCGGTGGTATGTATTTCGGCGAGAAGTATCAGGACAACGACAAAGCGTATGATACCAATATGTACACTCGTCCGGAGATTGAACGTATTCTGAAAGTTGGTTTCGAGTATGCCATGAAACGCAATAAGCACCTCACGGTGGTAGATAAAGCCAATGTGCTCGCATCTTCACGCCTGTGGAGACAGATTGCCCAGGAAATGGCACCGCAATATCCTGAAGTGACTACGGACTATATGTTTGTGGACAATGCGGCCATGAAGATGATTCAGGAGCCTAAGTTCTTCGATGTGATGGTTACCGAGAATACATTCGGTGATATCCTTACGGATGAAGGTTCTGTGATCAGTGGCTCTATGGGATTGCTTCCTTCGGCTTCTACAGGCGAAAGTACTCCTGTATTCGAACCGATCCACGGTTCATGGCCACAGGCTAAAGGTTTGAACATCGCTAATCCGTTGGCACAAATCCTTTCGGCTGCCATGTTATTCGAATATTTCAATTTGCTGGAAGAAGGCGCGTTGATTCGCAAAGCCGTAGATGCTTCTTTGGATGCTAACGTCCGTACACCGGAAATTCAGGTAGAAGGTGGTGCGAAGTATGGTACCAAAGAAGTAGGAGCGTGGGTGGTAGATTATATCAAACGTAGCTAATCTTCGGCAAATACGGCTTCGCAATGTTCACCCGGAACTTCAAACTCCAGGGTGGCATGGCCGATGCCGAAATCTTCAAGCCGGTGGCGGATGAGGTGTTTCACCTCTTGCATACCTTCCGGTTGCTTTAAAACAATATGGGCTGTCAGTGCATTCTCTGTGGTGCTGATGGCCCATATATGTATATGGTGAACGTCATCAACGCCGGGAAGGGCACGGATGGCTTTTACTACTTTCTGACTATCTATACTTGTGGGTACGCCATCCAGCGTCAGGCGAAGACTGTCATGCAGTAAATTCCACGTAGAGATAAGAATGACAACAGCCACAATCAGACCGATAATCGGGTCGATAATATACCAGCCGGTCCGGCTGATAACGATACCTGCCACTAATACTCCCACTGATACCAAAGCATCTGCCGCCATATGCAGATAAGCTCCTTTTACGTTCAGGTCTTTTTCCTTATCTTTCATAAAGAGGAAAGCCGTGAATGCATTGATAAGTACACCCACACCCGCTACCCAGGCAATGGCTCCACCGGGAACAACCGCCGGATTACTCAGCTTATGAATACTTTCGATGACAATGGCACCTACGGCTACCAGCAAAATGACTGCATTGAGCAGGGATACCAGGATCGTACTTTTTTTATAGCCATACGTATAGCGTTCATTGGCTTTGACTTTGGCCAGGCGGAAAGCCAGCAATGCCAGCACAAGACTAACTACATCGCTTAGATTGTGTCCTGCATCGGAAAGCAGCGCGAGGGAATCGAACCAGAAACCGGCTGCGAACTCTATGACGACAAAGGCTAAATTGAGAACAATGCCTATAATAAATGCCTTGTTCAGCGACTCTGCGTTGATGGCATGGCTATGCTGATGTGAATGTTCGCGTGACATATATTTAATAAGGTGTAAGAGTTATATAAATTTTATTATGCAAATTTACGTGATAGAAATGTAACACTTGAACGGTGAAATAGTTTTTTATCTATCTTTGCTTAAAAACGAAGATAAGCTGCACCTCTGCATAAAAAATGAATGAGTTCATTTTATTCTGCTTTCGGCTTGCATTATCTTTGTACGAAGATACCTGCAAATGAAGATATTTAATAATTAGATTGTTATGGCAAAAATAGCAAAGAACCTGACGGAACTTATCGGTCGTACTCCGCTTATGGAATTAGTGGAATACAGTCGTAAATATGGACTGAAACAGAATATTATCGCAAAGTTGGAAGCGTTCAATCCGGCTGGGAGTGTGAAGGATCGTGTGGCGCTTGCCATGATCGAAGATGCAGAAGCGCGCGGAGCACTGAAGCCCGGTGCGACGATTATAGAGCCTACCAGTGGAAATACCGGTGTGGGACTGGCGATGGTTGCTACAATCAAAGGATATCACCTGATGCTCACGATGCCCGAAACCATGAGTATAGAGCGTCGTAATCTGCTGAAAGCACTGGGTGCTGAAATTGTACTGACAGATGGGTTGACCGGTATGGCAGGCTCCATTGCAAAAGCGCAGGAGTTGAGGGCGTCTATTCCCGGCTCAATCATCCTTCAACAATTTGAAAATCCTTCTAACGCACAGATTCATACGCTCACTACAGGTGAAGAAATCTGGACGGATACAGACGGAAAAGTGGATGTCTTTGTTGCCGGAGTGGGAACAGGCGGAACCATCTGCGGAGTGGCACGTGCCTTGAAAAAACATAATCCGGATGTGTATATTGTTGCTGTAGAACCGGAATCTTCTCCTGTTCTGGAAGGCGGAGTGGCAGGGTCGCATCGTATTCAGGGAATCGGAGCCAATTTTGTTCCTGCTATTTATGATGCCTCTGTTGTAGATGAAGTGCTTCCTGTGCCCGATGATGAAGCAATTCGTGGCGGACGCGAGTTGGCGTCTACCGAAGGGTTACTGGCGGGCATATCTTCCGGTGCGGCTGTATATGCAGCGCGTTTGCTGGCACAACGTCCGGATTTTGCGGATAAGAAGATTGTAGTTCTTCTGCCTGATACGGGAGAGCGTTATCTGTCGACAGAGCTGTTTGCATTTGAGACTTATCCGCTGGATTAAGTACCAACTGTTTTTAGTATAAGTCACATCATCACAGTTCCCATTAAAGGAAACGGGCGTTCCCATGAGGGGAAACTGTAGTTCCCATTAGAGGAAACGAGCGTTCCCATGAGGAGAAACAATAGTTCCCATTAAGAGAAACGGCCGTTTATCTGTAAGTAACAAAATCTTTAATAGCATTATGAAAAAGTTTATTCTTTCTTTCCTTATATATATAATAGGTGTAACCCCTGTGTTTTCCCAAACTTATCAGGAACTGAGCGACCGTGCCATCGTCTGTACCGAACAAGATAGTCTGGCACAGGCGGAAAATTATATCCGTCAGGCTTTGAAACTGGAACCTGCTAATCCGCATAATGCCTTATTGTTTTCTAATCTCGGTACTATCCAGCGTCGGCAACGGGATTATGATCAGGCTTTAGAATCCTACACGTATGCCTTGAACATTGCTCCACGGGCTGTTCCCATTCTCTTGAATCGTGCCGCACTGAATCTTGAAATGGGACGGAATGAGCAGGCACGTGTAGACTATTCTTTAGTGCTGGATCTGGAAAAGGATAACCGGGAAGCACTCCTGATGCGTGCCTATATTTATGTGACCCAGCGCGATCTCAAGTTTGCCCGGGCAGATTATGAACGATTACTGAAGCTCGATCCTCAGAATTATAATGCCCGTTTAGGACTCGCCACTCTGGAGCAAAAAGATGGAAACTTACAGAAAGCCTTGGAGATATTGAATAAGATGTTGGTAGAAGATCCGCAGGATGCAGCCTTATACGTAGCACGTGCGGGGATAGAACAGGATATGCAGCATGTTGATCTGGCAATGATTGATCTGGAAGAAGCTCTAAAACTGAATCCTTCGCAGACGGAAGCCTATCTGATGCGCGGACAGATCTATCTGTCCCAGAAGAAGAAAAATTTGGCAAAGCAGGATTTTGAGAAAGCAATGTCTCTTGGAGTGCCGCAGGCGGATCTCAGGGGATTGCTACAGCAATGCAAATGATAAGTGGTTTACATCTTTAGTATATTATTTCTCATCCGCAGATAACACAGATTTAAAAGATCTTGATAAATAAAAAAACGTGTAATCCGTGTTATCTGCGGATGAAAAATGAATTATCATTTATGCCATAAGAAATCCCGCTAATGGGTTATTAAACGTATTTCTTAATTAACTCGACAAAATCCTTCCCGTATTTCTTCTTTTTATATTCACCGATTCCGCTGATATTGCCGAATGCTTCCATTGTAATAGGGCGGGCGGTGCTGAGTAAATGCAATACCTTGTCGGACAGTACAATATAAGCCGGTAGTGCTTCTTGATCTGCGAGCCTTTTCCGTAACGTACGCAGGGCTTCGAAAAGTTCTTCACTTTCCGTGTTCGGTAACCCCAATGGTAGCTCTCTGACCGGAATGGTTGATTTTTTCTTTCGTCCTTTGGCGGGTGCGAACTCTTCACGCCGGATTACTGCCAACCGTGCTTGCGCCCGCCCGAAGAGAACATCATTACCGCTGCTTGTTATTTTCAGATGGTTGTTCTCGTTGTATGCTATTTCAAAATAACCCAGTTGTAGCATTTGTAACAAGTAGTCCTGCCAGTCACGGGCAGGAACTTCACGTCCGGCACCGAAAGTTTTCAGTTGCTGGTAGCCTTTCTCTGATACATCCGGAGTATTATTTCCGCGCAAGATATCTACAAGAATACTCGTGCCGATCTGCTGTTCCGTACGGACGATAGCACTTAGAGCTTTTTGTACAATCACAGTTCCGTCAAAACGTTGGGGTGGATTCTTGCAGACATCACAGTTCCCGCAATCCTCTGTAGTGGCTTCTCCGAAATAACTCAACAGGATGCGACGCCGGCAAACATCAGCTTCAGCATATTGTTGCATACGTTGTAACTTCTCCAGGTTGATATCTTGTTGACCGCTTTCCGTCGCAAACTTGGTTAATAGAATGAGGTCGGCCAGAGAATAAAATAAGAGAGTATCACTTGGCAACCCATCTCGTCCGGCACGCCCAATCTCCTGGTAAAAACTCTCTATACTCTTAGGCAGATTGTAATGGATGACCCAGCGCACATTACTTTTATCAATTCCCATACCGAAAGCAATCGTGGCACAAACTATTTGTACACGGTCGTTGATGAAATCATCCTGTGCTTCATCCCTTCGGGCGGAGGATAATCCGGCATGATAAACGGCTGCGCGAAACCCTTGTTTTTGCAGCATCTGTGCCACTGTCTCCGTTTTGCTGCGACTCATGCAATAGATGATGCCGCTTTCACCGCGATGGCGACCAATGAAATCCAGTATGGCTTTACTTTTTTCTTTCTGTTGGTATCCCCGTTTTACGGTAAGACTCAGGTTGGGACGGTCGAAAGAAGAGATGAAAACCTTCGGTTGGTTGAGGTGTAACTGCCGTACAATATCTTCACGTGTAATTTTATCTGCCGTAGCTGTAAGAGCTATGACCGGAATATTCGGAAACATCTCGTGTATGAATCCCATTTGTGCATATTCCGGACGAAAATCATGTCCCCATTGTGAAATGCAATGTGCTTCATCAATGGCAAATAATGAGATGTGCATATCTCTTAAAAGATAGTTGGCTTCTGCTATTAATTTCTCAGGCGAAATGTAGAGTAATTTCAGCTTTCCTTCCATGCAAGAACGGCGTAGGGCGGCATTTTCCGTCTCATCGTTACTGCTGTTCAGTGCGCCTGCGGCTACGCCGTTGGCACAAAGTGATTCCACCTGATCTTTCATCAGGGAAATTAAAGGGGAAACTACTACGGCAGTTCCTTCGCACAACAGGGCCGGAAGCTGGTAACAAATGGACTTTCCACCTCCGGTAGGCATCAATACCAGGGAATCTCTTCCGGCTAGTAATGTGCGGATAATCTCTTCCTGTAAAGGGCGGAAACTATCGTAGCCAAAATATCGTTTAAGCGTCTGTATCATTTTCGTTGATAAAGTTTTATCCTGCAAAGGTACATTAATTATTGTATATAAAACAAGCTGGTAAACGTATTCATTTTATATCATAACCTCTTTTGCAAAAGTTAAAGTTTCTTATTAAATCGGCTTAAATACTACTTTTCAACCTTTTTCGTTGTTTATAGATCAAAAATATGTACGATAAAAGTTGCGTATTAGAAAAAAATGTCAGACTTTTGTAAAGTCTAAAGGAAAATCCTTCGGGCTTTCATTTTTTAACAAACCCTAACCAGTTAATTCAAATGAGTGATTTAGAAAACAAGAATCAGGAAGCGGCTACTAAGAAGCGCCCCTATAACCTGAGAGAGAAAAAAGAGAAGAATGCTGCTTACCGCTCGTTGATTCGTCCGGAATTGGCAGATGAGTTGTATGACAAGATATTGAATATCGTAGTTGTGCAGAAGAAGTACAAAGATCCCGATTACTCAGCTAAAGATTTGGCAAAAGAGTTGAAAACCAACACTCGCTATCTGTCTGCTGTAGTAAATTCTCGTTTTGGTATGAACTATTCATGCCTGTTGAATGAGTACAGAGTAAAAGATGCAAAACATTTATTGACGGATAAGAGATATGCCGACAAGAATGTAGAAGAAATCAGCACGATGGTAGGTTTTGCCAACCGTCAGTCTTTCTACGCTGCATTTTACAAAAATGTAGGTGAAACTCCTAACGGATATCGTAAAAAACACGCAGATAAAAAACAATAATTCTGCGTAGAACAATGTATAAAAAGGAAATATTCCGGAGCAACTGTTTCGGAATACTTCCTTTTCGTCTTTTCTAAATACCAACTCACATATCTCCCGACACATGAAGAAACAACTAATAGCATGTGCCGCTTTTGCATTGCTGACAGCTTGTAGCGGCTCGAAGACAACAACTGCCGAGGCAGATAAATTTGATTATACAGTGGAACAATTTGCAGACTTACAAATATTACGTTACCGGGTTCCCGGTTTCGAGAACTTGTCGCTCCAACAGAAAGAGCTGGTGTATTACCTTACGGAAGCTGCTTTGCAGGGCCGTGACATTCTCTTCGATCAGAATGGAAAATATAACCTGCGCATTCGGAGAACGTTGGAAGCTGTTTATACAGGATATAAAGGAGACAAAAATACGCCTGATTTTAAGGCGATGGAAGTGTACCTTAAACGTGTGTGGTTCTCTAATGGCATTCATCATCATTATGGTTCTGAGAAGTTCGTGCCGGGTTTTGCTCCCGAATTTTTCAAAGAGGCTGTGCTGAGCGTAGATACTTCTACATTGCCGCTGGCTGAAGGACAAACCGCGGAGCAATTATGCGATGAATTATTTCCGGTTATTTTTGATCCGGCTGTGATGCCGAAACGCGTGAACCAGGCAGCAAGAGAGGACTTAGTGCTGACTTCTGCTTGCAACTATTATGACGGTGTGACGCAGAAAGAAGCTGAAGACTTCTATAATGCAATGAAAGATCCGAAAGATGAAACGCCTGTTTCTTACGGTCTGAACAGTCGTCTGGTGAAAGAGAACGGCAAGATTCAGGAAAAGATTTGGAAAGTAGGTGGGCTGTATGGACAGGCTATCGATAAAATTGTATACTGGCTGAAGAAAGCGGAAGGCGTAGCTGAAAATCCGGAACAGAAGGCTGTGATTGCCGAACTGATAAAGTTTTATGAGACCGGTGATCTGAAGACTTTTGATGAATATGCTATCCTTTGGGTGAAAGATTTGAACTCCCTTGTGGACTTTGTGAATGGATTTACTGAAAGCTATGGTGATCCGTTGGGTATGAAGGCAAGCTGGGAATCATTGGTGAACTTTAAGGATATGGAAGCTACGCATCGTACTGAGATTATCAGTGGCAATGCGCAATGGTTTGAAGATCACTCTCCGGTAGATAAACAATTCAAGAAAGATGAAGTGAAAGGTGTTTCCGCCAAAGTGATTACGGCTGCTATTTTGGCCGGCGACCTTTATCCGGCAACGGCTATCGGTATCAATTTGCCTAACTCCAACTGGATACGTAGCCATCATGGTTCTAAATCTGTGACTATCGGTAATATTACGGATGCATATAATAAGGCGGCCCATGGCAACGGATTCAATGAAGAGTTTGTATATAGCGATGCCGAATTGCAGTTGATAGATAAATATGCCGATCTGACAGGCGAACTCCATACGGACTTACATGAATGTTTGGGACATGGTTCCGGAAAGTTGCTTCCGGGAGTTGATCCGGATGCTTTGAAAGCCTATGGCTCTACGATCGAGGAAGCACGTGCGGACTTATTCGGTCTGTATTATGTAGCTGATCCTAAGTTGGTAGAATTGGGACTGACACCCAATGAAGATGCTTACAAAGCAGAATATTATACTTATCTGATGAACGGCCTGATGACACAGCTGGTTCGCATTGAACCGGGTAATAATGTGGAAGAAGCCCACATGCGTAATCGTCAGCTCATTGCCCGCTGGGTGTTTGAGAAAGGTGCGGCGGATAAAGTAGTAGAACTGGTGAAGAAAGATGGTAAGACTTATGTGGTGGTGAACGATTACGAAAAACTGCGTGAACTCTTCGGTGAATTACTGTCCGAGATCCAACGTATCAAATCAACAGGCGACTATCAAAGTGCGCATGATTTGGTAGAAAGCTATGCAGTGAAGGTAGATCCGGCTTTGCATGCCGAAGTTCTGGAACGTTATAAGAAACTGAATCTGGCTCCGTACAAGGGATTTGTAAATCCGAAATATGAAGCAGTGGTAGATGCAGCCGGTAAGATAACCGACGTAAAGGTGACTTATGACGAAGGTTATGCGGAACAAATGTTGCGTTACAGTAAGGATTATTCTAATCTGCCTTCTATTAATAATTAACTATAAATCATTGTTTTGTGGATCTACATGAACAACTGAAAGAAATAAAGACACAGCTCCGCCTCTCTATGAACGGGGCTGTGTCTCAAAGTATGCGTGAAAAGGGGCTGGTCTATAAATTGAATTTCGGTGTAGAACTTCCCCGTATCAAGGCAATTGCCGAAGGGTATGAAAAAGATCACTCATTGGCGCAAGCTTTGTGGAAAGAGGATATCCGTGAATGTAAGATTCTGGCAGGGTTGTTGCAGCCGGTAGACAGCTTCTTTCCGGAGATTGCTGATATCTGGGTGGAAAATATTCAGAATATTGAAATAGCGGAACTTACTTCTATGAATCTGTTCCAGTATCTTCCTTATGCTCCTGCGAAGTCTTTTCAATGGATTGCCGATGAGCGGGAGTATGTACAGACGTGCGGTTTCCTCACCATTGCCCGCTTGCTGATGAAGAAGGGGGATATGAATGAACGTACTGCGAATGAATTTCTCGACCAGGCAGTTTGCGCTTTCATTTCCGGTTCCTACCACGTGCGCAATGCAGCTATGGCGGCCATTCGCCGCTTCATGCAGCATAGTGAAGAACATGCTTTCCAAGTGTGCCGTCGGGTGGAAGAGATGGAACATTCCGAATCGGAAGCCGAACAGTTGCTATATAATCTTGTAAGAGAAGAAATAGAATAAAGTGATAGGGTGATTACTCTATCACTCTTTTTTTGTTTTTTTTCCCCTTTCTCATTTGCTTTCCGCAAAAAAGGCTTAACTTTGTTGGCTGTAAAAAACTGCGCCGCCAAAATGGAAAGTCAGAATGTGAAAGATACGGTAAAGCAGATATTCACTGAATATCTCAACGCGAACGGGCATCGCAAGACTCCCGAACGCTATGCCATACTCGATACTATCTATTCCATTGATGGTCATTTTGACATCGATACGCTTTATTCGCTGATGGCTGACCAGGAGAATTTCCGTGTGAGCCGCGCGACTCTTTACAATACTATTATCCTTCTCATCAATGCACGACTGGTAATCAAACATCAGTTCGGAAACTCCTCCCAATACGAAAAGAGCTATAACCGTGATACGCATCACCATCAAATCTGCACGCAGTGTGGCAAGGTGACTGAATTTCAGAACGAAGAGTTACAGCAGGCGATTGGGAATACTAAATTGAGTCGGTTCAGTCTGTCGCATTATTCGCTTTACCTGTATGGATTGTGCAGTAAGTGCGACCGCGCTAACAAACGTAAGAAGAAAAATAATAACCATAAGAAAGAAAAATGAAAGTAGATGTTCTATTAGGATTACAATGGGGCGACGAAGGCAAAGGCAAAGTCGTTGACGTATTAACTCCGAGATACGATGTCGTGGCTCGCTTCCAAGGCGGACCGAATGCCGGACATACACTCGAGTTCGAAGGGCAGAAGTATGTGCTCCGTTCTATTCCCTCGGGAATTTTCCAAGGTGACAAGGTGAATATCATTGGTAATGGCGTAGTGCTTGATCCGGCTCTCTTCAAGGCAGAGGCTGAAGCATTGGAAGCATCCGGTCATAACCTGAAAGCGCGCTTGCATATCTCTAAGAAAGCGCATCTCATCTTGCCGACCCACCGCATATTGGACGCCGCTTACGAAGCTGCGAAAGGTGATGCTAAAGTAGGCACAACGGGTAAAGGTATCGGCCCTACTTATACCGATAAGATTAGTCGTAACGGTGTGCGTGTAGGTGATATCCTGCATAACTTCGAACAGAAATATGCTGAAGCCAAAGCTCGTCATGAGCAAATTCTAAAAGGTTTGAACTATGAATATGACCTGACAGAAATTGAAAAGGCCTGGATGGAAGGTATTGAGTACCTGAAGCAATTCCCGTTGGTAGACAGCGAGCATGAAATCAATAACCTGCTGAACGATAATAAGTCAGTACTTTGTGAAGGTGCTCAGGGGACGATGTTGGATATCGACTTTGGTTCATATCCGTTCGTTACTTCTTCCAATACTATTTGTGCAGGTGCATGTACCGGTTTGGGTTTGGCTCCTAATAAGATTGGTGAAGTCTATGGTATCTTCAAAGCATACTGTACACGTGTAGGTGCAGGTCCGTTCCCGACGGAACTGTTTGATAAGACAGGTGACCAGATTTGTACACTGGGACATGAGTTCGGTTCAGTAACAGGTCGTAAACGTCGTTGCGGTTGGATTGACTTGGTGGCGTTGAAGTATGCCATTATGGTAGACGGTGTTACCAAATTGATCATGATGAAGAGCGATGTACTCGATTCATTCGAAACAATCAAAGCCTGTGTAGCTTATAAAGTAAACGGTGAAGAAATCGATTATTTCCCGTATGACATCAGCGAAGGTCTTGAGCCGGTTTATGTTGAGTTGCCCGGTTGGGAAACTGACATGACGAGAATGCAGAGCGAAGATGAATTCCCAGAAGAATTCAATGCTTACCTGACGTTTCTGGAAGAACAACTTGGTGTGCCCATCAAGATTGTTTCCGTAGGTCCTGATCGTGGACAGACGATTGAACGTTATACAGAAGAGTAAGCCTAATTATATTATAATGAGATTACATCAGTATACATGCTGATGTAATCTCATTTTTTATTAACCCATCCGCATACTTATGATGAAAACACACCTTCTTTTATCCCTTTTGTTTGCAGCATCCTTTTTGCCTGCAAAAGCGCGGACTTATCAACCGTCTGCCGAGAATCTGAAAGCCCGTCAGGAGTTTCAAGACAACAAGTTTGGAATATTTCTGCACTGGGGACTATACTGTATGTTGGCTACCGGTGAGTGGACGATGACCAATAAAGATTTGAACTATAAAGAATATGCCAAACTTGCCGGAGGTTTCTATCCTTCCAAGTTTAGTGCGGCTGAATGGGTAAGTGCCATTAAGGCATCGGGAGCCAAATATATCTGCTTTACGAGTCGTCACCATGAAGGGTTCTCTATGTTTCATACCAAGTATTCTGATTATAATATTGTAGATGCAACCCCTTTCAAGCGCGATGTAGTAAAAGAATTGGCAGACGAATGTCATAAACAAGGTATTCGGCTTCATTTCTATTACTCCCATATCGACTGGTATCGTGAAGATGCACCTTGGGGGCGTACAGGGCGTGGAACCGGAAGACCTAATCCGAAGGGAGATTGGAAAAGCTATTATACTTTTATGAATAACCAGTTGACGGAGTTGTTGACGAACTACGGTCCGATAGGTGCTATCTGGTTCGATGGCTGGTGGGACCAGGATGCTAATCCGGATTTTGATTGGCAGCTACCGGAACAATATGCGCTAATACATCGCCTGCAACCTGCTTGTCTGGTAGGGAACAACCATCATCAGGTACCTTTTCCAGGGGAAGATATACAAATCTTCGAGCGTGATCTGCCGGGGGAAAACAGTGCCGGACTATCTGGGCAGGATGTCAGTCACCTGCCTCTGGAAACTTGTGAAACCATGAACGGGATGTGGGGATATAAGATTACCGATCAAGATTATAAGTCAACGAAAACATTAATACATTATCTGGTGAAGGCTGCCGGAAAGGATGCGAATCTACTGATGAATATCGGCCCTCAGCCGGACGGATGTCTGCCGGAAGTTGCAGTTCAGAGGCTGAAAGAAGTGGGAGAGTGGATGAAAGTGTATGGCGAAACGATTTATGGCACTCGTGGAGGTATTATTCCTCCACATGATTGGGGAGTGACAACACAAAAGGGAAACCGACTTTTTGTTCACATCCTGAACTTGAAGGATAATGCGCTTTATCTTCCATTGGATGGAAAAATGGTGAAGAAGGGCTTTCTGTTTAAAGATCAATCCCCGGTACGAATTGCCCGTACCGGACAGGGAGTGGTATTGCAATTACCGGAAGTTCCCGCAGATACGGATTACGTGATAGAGTTACAACTTGTTGGGCAATAGTCGGTTTTCGCTAATTCTTCCTAAAATATAAGGGAAACTGTAGTAAAGCTCACGGTTTCCCTTTATTTTTGGCAAACAATTTGTATTATATATAACAAACGACACATTTTTAATTACTAAAAACAGAAAAAGATTATGGAAGGAATGATAGGAATACAATGGATTATCTTTATTGGTATAGCTGTAGTCAGCTGGCTGGTGCAAATGAACTTGCAGAACAAGTTCAAGAAGTACTCCAAGATCCCTACCGGTAATGGAATGACGGGTCGTGATGTTGCCCTCCAGATGCTACATGACAATGGAATTTATGATGTTCAGGTGACACATACGCCGGGACAACTGACAGACCACTATAACCCTGCCAATAAGACAGTAAACCTGAGTGAAGGTGTATATGAAAGTAACAGTATCATGGCTGCTGCCGTTGCCGCTCATGAGTGTGGGCACGCAGTGCAGCATGCACGGGCTTATGCTCCGCTGACTATGCGTAGCAAGTTGGTGCCGGTGGTATCGTTTGCTTCACAATGGATGACCTGGTTGTTGCTGGGTGGTATCTTGCTGTTGAACACGTTCCCGCAGTTATTGCTGGCAGGTATTATCCTGTTTGCTATGACCACACTGTTCAGTTTCGTCACTTTGCCGGTGGAAATAGACGCAAGTAAGCGTGCATTGGTATGGTTGAGCCGTTCGGGCATTACGAACTCTTACAATCATAAGCAGGCTGAAGATGCACTTCGCTCCGCTGCTTATACCTATGTGGTGGCTGCATTGGGTTCATTGGCAACGCTGATTTACTACATTATGATATTTATGGGACGCAGAGACTAACTGCTGATTTTTCCCTGATTGGGAAAATTGTTTTTCTCAGTTAGGAAAATATATTTCTCCAGTTGGGGAAATAAAACTAATACAAAAGAGACCATCTATTCACTCAGAATAGATGGTCTCTTTGCGTTTAACAGATGGTCTGTTCACTGCGGACAAACCATCTGTTTTTTATTCCATCAGTTGGAACTTGCGACTGACTTTCATCAGGTTGATTGTATAAGTAACAACGTTCTGGGCTTCCTGTATCATTGTCAGATAAACCATGCTGACCTTGATGCTACCGGCCTGACTTTGAATGCGCTGTAACTCTTCACGCTTCAGGTGCGATAACTGTCCGTTCAGATCATTCGCTTTCCGGAGTTCATTCTCAAAGCTTTCATAATCGTTATTTTCCATCTTGTGACGACAAACTTGTAATAAGTAGATTATATCTTCCGTAACGTCAGAGAACTCACCTTTCTGAATGGTATCCAATGGCTTGAAGTTATTGTCAATATGTTCAAGACAAGGTTCACAGAGACGTCCGATGCTGTATACCAGTTCGCTGGCGAAATCATTACCTTGATAGTAGTAAAGACCTTTTTCCAATACCGTATTGTTGTCCAGACGACACATGGCGAGGGTCCCGGTACGTTTCATCTGCTTAATGAGTTGTTTTTCAAATTTTACTGAACCCATGGAACGACGTAATCCGCGAAGGTTTTCGTGCAGGAACGCCGTTACGGTACGTTCTAAGTTTTCTTCGGTAAATGCCAGTACCTTCACTAACTCTTCACGGGTATGTTTACGCAGCAGTTCCAGAATTTCTGCATTGTTGCTACTCTGCATCAGTTGTTTGATGGTTTCATTCCCTTTTTCTTTAGCTTTGCGTTTCTTGTACATCACCTGGCTACGAATGAGTGAGAATATTGCCAAGCCAATCAGCGCGATGATGGCAAATGTACCACCGAAGTGGATTATCATGGCAACGAAGAAACAGATGGTAAATGCGGCACCGGCTGTAATAAACCAGCCACCAATCACACTAAGTACACCTGTGATACGGAATACGGCAGAGTCACGTCCCCAGGCACGGTCGGCGAGGGAAGTACCCATGGCAACCATGAAAGTCACATAAGTGGTGGAAAGAGGTAATTTTAATGAAGTACCCAATGCAATGAGCAGACCTGCCAATACCAAGTTTACTGAAGCGCGAACCAGATCGAATGCAGCGCCATCGGCAAGGATGGCCTCGTCTTTGCGGAAGCGGGTGTCGAGCCAACGCTTCATACCTTCGGGCATCACTTTAGAAATATTATTGGACATTGTCATACTTAAACGTACCAGTGTGCGGGCAATCGGCGTGCTTCCGAAGTTCTCTTCTCCTTCATCCTGGCGGGCAAGGTCGACGGAAGTCTTGATTACATTATGTGCTTTTTTAGAAGTGCAGAGAGCGTATACCATGATGACACCTGCTCCGAAGAGAAAATACCAGGGTGTTTTGGCGGGACCGAGAAGTGAGGACATCAGGAAACCGTCCGGCGAACTGCCTGCTCCATTAGTGGTAAAGTCGATGAAAGAAGAATATCCGGCTAAAGGTACGCCTATGAAGTTTACGAGGTCATTGCCAGCAAAGGCGAGAGCCAGAGCGAAAGTACCCAGCAAAACCACTACTTTGAATACATTGATTTTGAGCCAGTGCAGTACTTGCATGAGTATCGTGAAAAATATGAAACAGAAACCGATCAGCATAACCGTGTTGTCCTGTATCCATTGTTTGTTGTCGGGAGTCATGAATGAGCTGTCCTTCAAACCTTTTATCAGCATGAAATAGATGATGGACGTAACGGCAATACCTCCGAAGATCCCGATGCTGTATTTCATCTTCTTCTTGTAGTTGAAAGTGAACACCACGCGTGCCAGCCATTGTACCAGCATACCGAAGAAGAAGGCGATAGCGACAGAAACGAAGATTGCCATAATGACGGACAACGCTTTGTCTGTGTTTATGAGATCACCTAGTCCCAGCGTATCACTGCCTTGCACCTTGATCAGTGCCAATGCGAATGTACCTCCGAGTAACTCGAATACCATGGATACGGTAGTGGAAGTCGGCATACCCATTGTGTTGAAAACGTCCAGCAGCACAACGTCCGTCAGCATCACGGCAAGCAGGATGCACATGATTTCGGCAAAGTAGAAATGCTGTGGTTGATAGATACCGTGCCGGGCGATGTCCATCATTCCGTTGGACAACGCTGCACCGATGAATACGCCTATACCGGCTATAAACAGTACGGTTTTGAAAGAAGCAGCTTTTGCCCCGACTGACGATTGAAGAAAATTGACTGCATCATTACTGACGCCCACAATGAGGTCGAACACCGCAAGGACGAACAGGAAGATGACAATGCATAGATAAATAGTTTCCATAATAATGTATTTTATTTCTGGCTGCAAAGGAACGTAAATCGTGTTGCAGAGAAATGTCATACATATTACATAGATGTTACAAAACTATTCGGTTTTCTCCTTCAGGTATTCATAAAAAGTATATTGTGAACGTACTTTTTCCTTTTGCGGATGAGCTGATTTCCAACAGTTACGCAGATTCTCATCTACAAAACAGGCTTTACGCTTATCTGAGAGCTGGATAGAAAGCATATCTATCAATTCCTGCTTTGCATCCGGATCCAGTATGGGGGTGATGGCCTCGATGCGACGGTACAGATTACGCCGCATCCAGTCCGGTGAGCCGAGGAATAGTTTCGGATTTCCTCCATTACCGAAATACCATATACGCGCGTGTTCCAGAAATGTATCCACAATACGTGTGACACGAATGTTACGACTGTATGTTTGCCCCGGTATCAGGCAGCAGATGCCACGGACAATCAGGTCTATTTCCACACCGGCTTGCGAGGCTTCATACAGACGGTTTATCATAGTAGGATCTTGCAGTGCATTCATCTTTAGTATGATGCGACCGACTTTTCCTTTTTTCGCCAGTTCCATTTCATGATCAATCAGACGGTTCAGTTCCGGTATCAGGTTAAAACGTGCTACCAGTAAGCGATGGAACTTCAGATTCTCTTTACCTTGAAGGGTACGGAACAAGTTGTACAGATCGTTCACGATGATCCGGTTACAAGTAAATAGACCACTGTCTGCGTAGAGCGTAGCCGTCTTTTCATTGAAGTTACCGGTGCTGATATAGGCATAACTGGTTAGTTTTTTCCCTTCCGCGTTGCGCCGAAGGACGAGGGCGACCTTGGCATGTACCTTTAATTTAGGAATACTATATATGATATTAATGCCCGAAGCTTTCATCATTTCAGCAGTGGCAAGGTTGTTTTCTTCGTCGAAGCGGGCTTTCAGTTCCACAAAAACAGTAACCTTTTTGCCATTCTGTGCGGCGGCTATCAGAGTATTGATTACAGCGGAGTTCTCGGCAACCCGGTATTGTGTTACCATGATTTCACGCACGGTAGGTTCGTGTACGGCTTCGTACAGGAAGTGGATGAAATGTTCGAATGAATGGTAAGGATAATGTAACAGCAAATCCTTTTTCTCCACATAGCGGAATATGGATTCCCGTTCATCAAGGCAGGTCAGTTTCATCGGTTGCGGCTTCCGTATAGGGTGTATATTGGGGTTGGGATTAGGCAAATGGCGCAAGTCTTCCAGGTTGAGATGCTTGTCTCCCGGAACTAACTCGCGGCGGTCGATATGGAAAGCGTCCACCAGGAAATCAAGAAAATCCTGCGGCATGGCACGGTCATACACAAAGCGGCACACATCTCCTATCTTGCGTTTCTTTACTTTAGTCTTTACCTGTTCGATGATTTCGGAAGTGTTGGCGGCATCGTCTATCAGTATATCCGCATCGCGCGAAATCTTGATGCAATAACTGCTTTCTACATCATAGCCCGGAAAGATAACATCCAGATTAGCCTTGATGATATCCTCTATGAACATCAGATAATAGTTGTTTCCTACTTTGGGTAACTCTATGAAACGTGGTACTTTGCTGTACGGCTGTTTCATTACGAAATATTGCGTACGTCCCGGAGCACCGGGCGGCAATCCTTTCTGTTGAAGACGGACGGCAAGATACAGACGGTTATCGCGCAGAAACGAAATGACCTTGTCCTTGGACACCGGCACAGGTTGCAGGAACGGGAAAATTTCTTCCCGGAAGAAACGTCGCACGAAGTCGTGATGGAAGGGTTCCACATTTCGGCTCTGATAGAAAATGATATGATTTTTCTTCAGGGCAGGAAGTATCTTTTGCTCGTAGATACGGATACGGTCCTCCATTTGGCGGTTTACTTCAAGGTTTATCGCATCCACCAGTTCGATGGTAGACTGTACGGTTTCCTCGTCACTTTGTGCGGCACCGGTAGCTATTGCTTTATGGTCGGCAACACGTATCTTGTAGAACTCTTCCAGGTTGGAAGAATAAATGGATATAAAGTTAATGCGTTCATACAGAGGCAAGGTGTCATCTTCCGCTTCCAACAGAACGCGGTAATTGAATGACAGCCAACTAATGTCCCGTTTAAAATATTGATATTGGTTTTCCATACTCATCAAGATTTGCCCAAATATAGTTACCTTTGCACAGATAAACAAAAGAAAGATGACAAAAGTTGGTTTATTATCCGATACACACGGATATTGGGATGAAAAGTATCTGCAATATTTTGAAACGTGTGATGAAATCTGGCATGCCGGTGACATCGGTTCGCTGGAAGTGGCGCAGAAGTTGGCGGCATTCCGTCCTTTCCGTGCCGTGTATGGCAACATTGACGGGCAAGACATCCGTCAGGTTTATCCGCAAATCAACCGTTTTACTGTTGACGGTGCTGAAGTGCTGATAAAACATATTGGCGGCTATCCGGGCAATTACGATCCTTCCATACGGGGAAGCATTCTGGTGCGTCCGCCCAAACTTTTCATTAGCGGACATTCTCATATATTGAAGGTGAAGTATGACAAAACACTGGATATGCTGCACATCAATCCGGGTGCCGCAGGTATGTCCGGATTCCATAAGGTACGCACAATGGTCCGTTTCATTGTTGACAATGGAGTGTTCAAGGATCTTGAAGTAATAGAGTTGGCAGGTTGAGAAAGCTCCTAAAAATAAATTAAATTATTTTGTACTACATTTGCTTTGCATTATCTTTGCGGTCTGAATAGCAAATTGAGAGCCGTGGGGCTTGGTCCTCCTTCTTATTTTATTCTATATTTGTATCAACCGAAAAAAGAACTGAAATATGAAAGGAATTATTCTTGCCGGTGGTAGCGCCACCCGCCTTTACCCCTTATCAAAGGCTATTTCCAAGCAGATTATGCCGGTTTATGACAAGCCGATGATTTACTATCCGCTTTCCACGCTTATGTTGGCGGGGATACGCGAAGTGTTGATTATTTCCACTCCACGTGACTTACCCATGTTTCGCGAATTGCTCGGTACGGGTGAAGAGCTCGGAATGTCCTTCTCTTATAAGATACAGGAGAAACCCAACGGACTGGCACAGGCTTTTGTCCTGGGGGCCGAGTTTCTGAACGGTGAACCGGGATGTCTTATCCTGGGTGATAATATGTTCTACGGTCAGGGCTTCTCTGCTATGCTGAAGCGTGCCGCTTCGATAGAAAAAGGCGCATGTATCTTCGGCTATTATGTAAAGGACCCGCGTGCCTATGGCGTGGTGGAATTCGATGCCGACGGCAAAGCCATTTCGCTCGAAGAGAAGCCTGCGCAACCCAAAAGCAACTATGCCGTGCCCGGTCTTTATTTCTATGACTCTACTGTCACTGCCAAGGCTGCCGCTTTGAAGCCGTCTGCCCGTGGCGAATATGAAATCACCGATCTTAACCGCCTGTATCTGGATGAAGGCACACTGAAAGTTGAAATCTTCGGCCGTGGTTTTGCATGGCTCGATACGGGTAACTGTGACAGTCTGTTGGAAGCAAGCAACTTTGTGGCTACCATACAGAACCGACAAGGTTTCCGCGTCAGCTGTATCGAAGAAATAGCCTGGCGCAAAGGTTGGATAGATGCCGATCAGTTATATCGTCTTGGTGAACAACTCGGCAAAACGGAATACGGTACATACCTGATGGAACTTGCCAATTCCCACCGTTGAGAAAATCATAAATTATAAATCATAAATCATAAATCAATGAAGACTTATCTCGTAACCGGTGCAGCCGGGTTTATCGGCGCGAATTATATCAAGCACATTCTGGCAAAGCATGATGATGTCAAGCTTGTGATACTGGATGCTTTGACTTATGCCGGCAACCTCGGTACCATCGCCAAAGACATTGATGATGAACGTTGTATCTTCGTGAAGGGTGACATTTGCGACCGTGTATTGGCTGACGAACTGTTTGCCAAGTTCAAATTCGACTATGTGGTGAACTTTGCCGCTGAAAGTCATGTAGACCGCAGTATTGAAAATCCGCAGCTTTTCCTGGTTACTAACATTCTGGGTACGCAGAACCTGCTGGATGCAGCGCGTCGTGCCTGGGTGACGGGTAAGGATGAAAATGGTTATCCTACCTGGCGCAAGGGTGTACGCTATCATCAGGTTTCTACCGATGAAGTATATGGCTCATTGGGTGCCGAAGGATACTTCACGGAGCAAACTCCGCTTTGCCCGCACAGTCCTTACAGTGCTTCCAAGACAAGTGCCGATATGGTGGTTATGGCTTATCATGATACGTATAAGATGCCGGTAACCATTACCCGCTGCTCCAATAACTACGGTCCGTATCATTTCCCCGAAAAGCTGATTCCGCTGATTATCAAGAATATTCTGGAAGGAAAGAAGCTTCCTGTTTATGGTGACGGTAGCAATGTGCGCGACTGGTTGTATGTGGAAGACCACTGCAAAGCTATCGACCTGGTAGTTCGCGAAGGCGTAGAAGGTGAAGTGTACAATGTAGGCGGTCATAATGAAAAGACCAACCTCGAAATCGTGAAGCTGACTATTGCCACTATCCACCGATTGATGACAGAGAAACCGGAATATCGTGAAGTTCTGAAGAAGAAAGTGAAGGATGAAGACGGTCAGATTGATATCAGCTGGATTAATGAAGACCTGATTACCTTCGTGAAAGACCGTCTCGGCCATGACCAGCGCTATGCCATCGATCCGGCAAAGATCACTGCCGCTTTAGGCTGGTATCCCGAAACGAAATTCGAAGACGGTATCGTGAAGACTATCGAGTGGTATCTGAATAATCAGGACTGGGTGGAAGAAGTAACCAGCGGTGATTATCAGCACTATTACGAGAAGATGTACGGAAAGAGATGATAACTCTCATTTCATCATTGCTATTATAACACTAAGAAGAATCCCCATAAACAGCATATTGCGCGAAGTCTCGCCCAGTATGCTGTTTAATTTTTTACCGCCTCGTATCTTTACCATGCGTTTCCAGGTAGTTACGTGGAAATAAAGGTAGGTGAAAGGCATGAAGATACCTGCATAGTTCCAGCCTTGGGCAAACCAGAAGGAAAGCAACGTCGCGATGATGCCGAGCCAGAGGTAAAGGTATCTGCCGAAAGGTTCTCCGAAACGGACGATGAGCGTACGTTTTCCACTGAGGGCATCCTGATCGCGGTCGCGATAATTGTTCACAACTAATAAGGTATCTATTACCAGTCCGCTGATGAGCGAAGCAATGATGACGTTTGGGGTGAATGTATATGCCTGCACATAGTATGTGCCGCCTACCGGAACAAAGCCGAAGAATATCAGCACCAGTAAGTCGCCCCAACCTTGATAGGAGAGGACGGTGGTATAAAGAAAGGCAAATATTACGCAGAATACTCCCAGCACAATGAGTTCCCATCCACCATGGGGCAGTTCTCCCCAACTTGTGTATAGCAGTCCGAGACCGGAAAGACAGGAAAGAATGACAATGACACCGATTCCCACTTTCATGGCTCCCGGTGTAATCCAGCCTTGTGCGCAGGCACGTTCCGGCCCCAGGCGGTCGGTACGGTCGGTACCTTTCAGGAAGTCGAAGAGGTCGTTGATGAAGTTGGCGGCGATCTGCATACCGCAGGCAAAGAGCATACACAGCAGAGCGGGAACAATTTTGAATTGTCCATCGGCAAATGCCAGTGAAGTACCTATCAGCACAGGAATGATAGCTCCCGTCAAGGTTTTGGGACGGGCTGCAAGGAGCCATGCACGGGGGGAATTCTGTTTGATCTCTTTCATATTCCGGTTTTAGAAGTAAGTTTTCATTTATCAATTTTGTAGCAAAGATACAGAAAATGCCTATCTTTGTGTTCGTTTATGATGAATAATGTGCTCATTTGCGATGAATAATATACTTGCCTATGATGAAGAATTTATTTTATATATGCGTCCTTTCCTTACTATTCTTTTCTTCCTGTAAGTCGGGTAGCAGTATGTTTTCGTCTTCCAAGTCCGGTTCCGGATATAAAGGCATCAGCCGGGTAAGGACTTATGAATTTACCCATCCCGATGTACCGACCGCTTTCGATGGTTTTCGTATTGCTTTTATATCCGACTTGCATTATAGAAGTCTTTTCAAAGAGAAGGGACTGGCCAATTTAGTCAAGTTGCTCAATAGCCAGCATGCAGATGCTTTGTTGATAGGTGGTGACTTGCATGAAGGTTGCGAATATGTTCAGCCCCTTTTGGCTGCCCTGTCCGGGGTGAAAACACCGATGGGGACGTATGTCGTACTGGGCAATAATGACTATGAAGCCTGTTATGATGATATTGTACGTGAATTGCAGAAGTACGGTATGCACTTGCTGGAACATAAAGTAGATACTTTGAGACGGAACGGAGAAGAAATTTTGATTGCCGGTGTGCGTAATCCTTTCAATTTAAAGAAGAATGGCACATCTCCCACACTTGGACTTTCACCCGATGATTTTGTCATTCTGCTGACGCATACGCCTGACTATGCGGAAGATGTTCCCATTACGAATACCGATCTCGTACTTGCCGGACATACTCATGGAGGGCAGGTCACTCTATTTGGCTTGTACGCACCGATCATTCCATCCCATTATGGCAAGCGTTTCCGCACCGGATTGAAATACAACTCGCATCACATACCGATGATTATAACCAATGGCATCGGTACATCCAATAAGAATATCCGGCTCTTTGCCCCCAGCGAAGTGGTGATGATTATACTGCATCAGCAGAAAGATTAATACCTTTCGCCCCTTTCATTACTATCTTCTCCTCTGTTCTCCCTGACCTGTCATACAAAAGATGCCATCTTTCGCTACAAAAGATGGCATCTTTAACATCATTAGATGGCATGTTTTACATCAAAAGATGGCATCTTTTGCATGTTCACTCACCGGGTAAGAGTACAATACCCAGCTTCTTCTTGCCATCCATCTTTACTGTTACAGGTTGTTCGAAGTGGACATGCCGCAGATACTTGCTTTCGTGTACGGCCGGTTGTGCATTCAGGAAGTCCTGATCATACACGCCATCATTCATAAAGGCATTAATAGTGAAGTAGCCCACACCGAACGAAGTCAGATTCTGGAAGAAGTGGGTCCCTTGGCTGGGATCTACGCGATAATTCGTCAATCCGGCTTCCACAATGACGCGGGCGGCACTGATATGTGGCCATTTTACAGGAATACCCAGCCATGTGTCACTGCTACCCCAACGTCCGGGCCCAACGAGAACATAATTCCTGCCTTCATCAAGGAATTGCTGGTTCAGTTTCTCTATTTCCCAGGCAATCTCCTGATTGTGTGATGCGCTGTAATCATCCGTCTTCACATAGATGACATCATAGATATCATTCATAATTCCATGTCCCAGGGAATTGTAGGAGCGAAGCAGTACTTTATCATCCGGTATGGCTGTCAGATCTTCATCTAGCATCTCTTTCGTATCTACGATGGGACGTATCTGCAACAGGTAGAAAGTACCCGATTTGTCCTGTTCCCGACTCATGGTGGCGGCAAATTCTATTTCGACGGGGCGGCGCATTTCCTGTTCACCGTATTTCAGTACCAGTTGCAGTATGCGTGCCAACGGGAAAACGTCGTGTTGCAGGATATTGGCGAAGGTAATGACTTTGCGCCCGCCGGGATATAGACCGTCACGGATAATCTGGTCGTAGGGATCGTAGGTAGAGGCTATATAATTCAGTGCTCCGTCCTTTTCCGCCTCTTTCACGTGCAGTTTCAACAGGTTGAAGCCGTCGTCCATAGAAAAGTCATGTCCGGCATTGCGTAGGTCGAGAGCGTAGAAACGGGTTTGCGTCTCTTTCAGTGCTATTTCCATTTCGCTGGTCTGCAATATCTGGTGGGGATGATATGGAGAGAAGCGGAGCGTCATGCCACCGTCTACGATATATTTTCCCAAACCGAGGGCGAGGTTCACAGTACCTTCTTCGGCTTTTTCATCACCGATAGGATAATAGTTCAGCGAGCGTGCCACACCGGACATACTGGGGTAGTAACGGTCACCATATTGGTTGCCGACTACCTCTTGCAGAATGACCGCCATCTTTTCCTGATCGATGACATTGCTTGTGGCCTGCATATATGCTTTACTGTCGCGGAAGTAGACCGAAGCGTACACGCCTTTTATGGCATCGGACAACATACGAAGCATTTCGTATTTATCATCCAGATAGGGGATCATATACGTATTGTATATTCCGGCAAAAGGCTGATAGTGTGAATCTTCCAGCAAAGAAGACGAACGGATGGCAAGCGGAGACTTCACTACATCAAAGAAGGTAAAGAAGTCTTCTACCAGTCGGTCGGGTAACTTCGCTTTCAGGAAGTATCGCAGAATCACATCGTCCTCCGCATCCGAAAGGGCTACCTGATACAGATTGTTTGTCTCCATAAACTCGTCGAAGACATCAGTACAGAGCACTACGGTCTTGGGTATGGCAACGCGGGCGTTATCGAATTCTTCGAATTCAGGGTGATGCTTCACCATATTGTCGATGAAAGCGAGGCCGCGCCCTTTACCTCCCAATGAACCGTCACCGATGCGGGCGAAGTTGGAGTAGCGGTCGAAACGGTCACGCTTGAACACGGCTACCACACCCTGGTTCTTCATCTTGCGGTATTTCACAATTGCTTCGAAGATGATTTTACGGTGGGCATCCACATCTTGCAAACTGTTCCAGGTGATAGGTTTCAGAAACTCTGCTACCGGGAACATGGCGCGTGAATAGAGCCAACGGCTGACATGGTTGCGGCTGATATGATAAAGGAATGACTCTGCCGGTACGGCAAAAAGGATGTTTTGTAATTCCTTCAGGTTCTTTACACGCGCTATCTCTTCCAGCGTGTCGGGATTGCGGAAGATGAAGTCACCGAAACCGAAATTGTCCGATACGATGCGTCGCAGGTCTACGTCCATCTTCTTGGAATTCTTATCGATAAAGGCGGCGCCATATTTTGAAGCATAAAGCGCATTCTCCGATTCGGACGACTGAATGATGAGCGGTACGAAGGGATCTTCCTTGCGGATGGCAGCGCAAAGCTTGATACCCGCAAGTCCGTCCTTTTCACCACGTTCCACACGTGGAAAGCGGACATCGGTAATGACTCCTAATATATTATTCTTGTATTTCTCGTAAATGCCTATAGCTTCTTCGTACGTACGGGCCAGTACAATCTTCGGACGTCCACGCATACGCAACGTCCGCTGATGGGCATTCAATGCTTCGGTACTGAACTCCTGGCTCTGCTTCAATACAAACTTATAGAGGTTGGGCAATATGGATGAATAAAAACGGATACCGTCCTCCACAACCAGAATCACCTGCACACCTACTTCATTTACGTCGTGTTCCAGGTTCATCTTGTCCTCTATCAGTTTGATGATAGACACCAGTAGGTCTGTGTTTCCCAGCCAGCAGAAGATATATTCAAAAGGACTCAGGTCTTCGTTGGCGATGCGTTTGGTGATGCCGTGGCTGAAAGGGGTCAGTATCACCATGGGAATATGTTCGTAAAGGCTCTTGATGTGTCGCGCCACATCGAAACTGTCGTTATCTCCCGTTCCCGGCATACAGATGATGAGATCGAACGGTACGGTAGAGAGTTGTGCCAAGGCTTCCTCACAAGTCGATACCTGGGTAAAGCGGGGTGGATAGCGCAGAGAAAGTGAAGTATATTCATTAAAGATTTTTTCGTCAATGCGTCCGTCGTCTTCCAGCATGAAAGCGTCATAAGGATTGGCTATCAGAAGGACGTTGAAGATGCGTCGCGTCATCAAGTTAGCGAACTGCGTGTCTTTGAAATAGAGCTGGTTTAATTTAAGCTTGCTGAGCATGGCTTATCACGGTTTATTGGTTTGATGGACAAAAGTAATAGAAATCAAACCTATTTGGATAGTTTTTAAACCACTTTTTTTATATTTGTGTCTAATATTGCATCCGCGAAACCTATAAATGTGTAATGCAGGCAGATAATAACGATATTATGATAAAATACATTTTCATCTTACTTATATTTCTCCTTCAATGCTTCACTTTATTTGCCGGTTCGTTTCGTCCCCTGAGTATAAAAGAAGGGTTGAGCAGTCGGCAGGTGTTCCAGGTCAGTAAAGATTCTGCCGGTTTTATATGGGCCTATACCCATATGGGGGTAGACCGGTATGACGGCAATGAAATAAAACACTATCAGCTGGACGAAACGGTGGAGTCCAAAGATCATATCCTGTCTTCCACTACCATGACCTGCGATTATTCGGGGAATATCTGGATTGCTTTGAAGAACGGGAAGATATACGCGTACGATAACCGGACGGATGCTTTTCAACTGCGTGTCGATGCATCCGGATATCTTTCTTCTCCGGTCTTGAATAATATCCTTTTTGATGCGGACAACCGCCTTTGGGTGTGTATGTCAACGGGTGTTTACTGTTGGGAAGAAGAATCCGGCTTATTGCTTGCCGGGTTGGAGGGCCAATGCGTCAATTGCATGGTGCAGACAGATGATACCGAATTCTGTGCCGGAACCAATCAAGGTATCTATCGGCTGAAGCGAGCGAATAAAACCGGTTTTTCTTCAGAGGAAGCGATACCTCTTCCCGCGGAAATGCATGTCAAATCGTTGTATGCTTCCGGAGATAAATTATTTGTAGGTACTTTTTCCGACGGGGCTTTTGTCGTGGACAAATCAACAAGGAAAGTGCGGTCTTTCAAAGAGTTCATCCCCCATGTTCCCATTCGCGCTTTTGCACAGGCTCCCGATAACACCTTGCTGATAGGAGCCGATGGTGCCGGTGTTTTCCAGATAGACAGAACCACGGAACGACTTCTGAAGCATTATATCACCAATGAAGATGATGAAAGAAGTCTGAATGGTAATACCGTTTCTGATATCTGTGTAGATGAATTTGGCGGCATTTGGGTGAGTACCTCCACCAATGGCATCAGCTATTTAGACCCCAATATTCCTGATGTAAGGAGAATGAAGCATGAACAGAATAATACCAATTCCCTGAAATCGGATCATATCAATGTCATATTTCAGGATTCGGAGGGAGATTGCTGGTATGGCACAAACAATGGGATCAGCCTTTACCAATCCAAACAGCGCCAATGGAAGCACTTCCTGGATGGTACAGGGCATGGCTCTAAAGTAGTGTTGGCTCTTGCTGAAGACTCAAGAGGAAACATCTGGGCCGGCGGATATGGCATCGGTCTTTATGCCATTCATAAGCGAACAGGTAAGGTGCAAAAGATGGAAAAACGGAAAACCGGTTCGGACAAGGGTGTGGCAACCGATTACATTTATGCTATCCATGCGGAAGGTGATTGTCTTTGGGTAGGAGGTATTGAAGGCGAATTTACACGCTATAATATGCTGACGGATACTTATACCTATTATCCGATTGATTGTGTAGGAGACTTGAGGGCCGGTAAAGACGGTTCATTACTGATAGCAGGATGTAGTGGTCTGGCTATTTTTGATAAAGCTACGGGGGAAATACAGTGGCACCAGAAGTTCGGGGACATTTCCCTGCACTATCCTATCCGATGTCTATTGCAATCTTCATCCGGGGATATATGGCTTGCCACCGACGGAGAAGGATTGGTGCGTTTCAACCCTGATAGAGGAGAGGCGCGTGTCTATACTACGGATAACGGTCTTGCCTCCAATTCCATCAATAGCCTGTTGGAAGATAACGACGGCCGTATCTGGTTCAGTACGGAAAAAGAGCTCTATTGTCTGGACTTATCAAAAGATATTCTGATCAGTGCAAATGATTTTCTGGATATCACCTGGGGATATTATAACCCTAATGCAGCCTTTAAACTGAATGACGGATGTCTTGCTTGGGGTACGGCGGAGGGAGTGATCACCTTTTCTCCTTCGCTGGACTTCGGACAGCATGGTCCTGTCAAACTGATACTAACAGATTTTAAATTGCTTTATGAGTCGGTGAAGGCGGGTATGAAAGGTTCCCTTTTAAAGACTAATATCAACGATACGCAGAAGATCGGCTTGAACTATAATCAGAATTCATTCTCCATCTCTTTCTCTGCCATCAATTTTATGGCTCCGCACAGAATCAGGTATGAGTATATGTTGGAGGGGCATAATGAAGAATGGGAACATTCCAATTCGGTGCGGAGCGTGAACTATATGGACCTTTCTTCCGGTACATACACATTCCGGTTGCGGGCATTTGATAAATATACCGGGCAACGGATAGGGGAGCGCAGTCTGAAGGTGGTAATCAATAGTCCTTACTGGGTTTCATGGTGGGCATTGCTGTTTTATTTTATATTGCTTTCTGTTTTTGTTTACATCTTTGTGCAGTATCGGAGGCATAAGACCAATGAAGACCGGGTAAAGGAGAAGATACGTTCCTTTATCAGCATAGCGCATGATATACGCACCCCGATCAGTCTGATAAAGGCACCCCTGAGCGAACTTGAAACACAGCGGGAACTTCCGGAAGAAAGTAAGAAGATAGTGGCGGTAGCTGTGAAGAATGCCGAGAAACTGTTGAGTATGGTTACTCAGTTGTTGGACTTACAGAAAACGGAACTGCATGCCGAATGCCTGAAAGTCTCTCCTTACGATATCAAAGCTTATCTGGAAGAAAAGATAGCGGAGTTCCACATGGCCGTCCTGCAAAAGGGAGTGGAAATTCAGTTGAAGGCAGAGGCGGACATGCCGCAGGTGTGGATGGATCGGGATAAGATGGATCATATTGTGGACAATCTCCTTTCGAATGCCTTGAAATATACGGAGAAAGGGATTATCTATATTACGGTAAGAACAACGAAGAAGAAATGGTTGATTGAAGTAAAAGATACAGGTATCGGCATTCCGAAGGAAGAACAAGGAAATATCTTCCATGAGTACTATCGGGCACAGAATGCCATGAACTTTCAGGAAACGGGTTCAGGTATCGGACTGATGATTACACGGAGGATTGTGAAGCAGCATCACGGTGATATTTCGTTTAGCAGTACGGAAGGTAAAGGGACGACATTTACCGTTACATTCCCGTTGAAGATAAAATCGGGGATCGTTGTTGAGCGAAAAGAAAATACTCAGGAAATACCCGCTGTTGATACCTTCCCGGAGCAGGAAGATGCCGGCAAGTATGTGTTGCTTCTGGCTGAGGATGATAAAGATATGAGGGAGTATCTGATGAACAGTTTGTCATCAGAATATAAAGTAATCGGAGTGCCCGATGGCGGGAAGGCTTTGCAGATGGCGAGGGAGATCAACCCGGATATCATTATTTCGGATATTGTCATGCCCGTGTTAGAAGGTGATGAATTGTGCCGTATACTGAAATCTTCTGTCGATACGAGCCATATTCCTGTGATACTATTGACGGCTCTGAGTGAAAGGGAGAATATCATATTCGGACTCGAAGCCGGGGCGAATGATTATATAATCAAACCTTTCGACCTCTCTGTCCTGAAAGTCCGGATACGGAATATCCTCCAGAACAGGCAGCATCTTCGCGATACGGTGTTGTCCATGGATACTCCACCGGAAGATACAGATTATACCAGCCAGCTGGACAAGGAGTTTATGGATAAAGTGATGGAAGTGATCGATGAAGAACTTTCTAATTCAGAATTCTCTATCAACGACTTTTGCCGTATGCTGGGCATGAGCCGTACTTCCGTCTATAATAAGATCAAGACCTTGACCGGGCAGGGACCCAATGATTTTATCCGTATTGTCCGTTTGAATAAGGCGAAAGAACTTCTGGCTTCCCGAAGATTTTCGATTGGTGAAGTATCTTCCATGGTTGGATTTTCTGACTCAAAATACTTCAGTACTTGCTTTAAAAAGCAGTTTGGTACGAGTCCCAGCAAGATTTAAAGTATTAAAGATAGCTTTTTAACCACCACGGACAGGGATCAAACCTTTTTTGTTAGATAATCAACTTCCGTTTTCCTGATAGTGCGTAATATTGTGGACAGTAAACAATATAAAAAACGCAATAAAGAATGGAAACTTATTTAGGTCTTGATTTGGGTGGAACCAAGCTACTGATTGGTGAGGTGGACAGCCATGGTAATATTTTAAGGTATAAGAAATATGACTCCGGATATTTTAATCAGCAAGCTGCTTCGGAAATCATAAAGTCATCACTCGATGATTATATCCGTACGGTGGGCTGGTGCGACCAGAAACCTGTCGGTATGGGAGTCGGGCTGATAGGTCGTGTAGATCCTAATCAGGGTATTTGGTTACAGATTGATCCGAGCCGGACACAACCGATAGCACTGGCAAAGGAATTGTCGGATATTTATGGTATTCCCTGCCATATAGATAATGATGTGAAAAGCGCCACTCGCGCCGAACGCGTCTGGGGATTCGGACAAATTTCCAAGAACTTTATTTATATTAATGTAGGTACAGGTATTGCTGTCGGTACGGTTATCAATGGCAGGCAGATACGTGGCAGCCACTTCAACGCGGGTGAGGTGGGGCATGTGCGTGTGGGGGTGAACCTCGGCATTAAGTGTGGTTGTGGAAGAATGGATTGTGTGGAGGCCATTGCCGCCGGTATCGGTTTTGATAATTGCGCCCGTCTTCTCCGCAACCGGTATGAAACGAATCTGCATATCCCGGCAGAAAAGGGAGAACGGGTACTGATCAGCGAAGTCTTTGCGCTAAGCCAGAAAGGAGATCCTCTGTGTGTGGCTCTGGTTGAAAATGCCTCGGAAGCTTTGGCAAATCTTATCATGAATCTGGTACGGGTTACTGATCCTGATACGGTGGTATTGGGTGGAGGCATTGTGTCCGACGGATATATCCATGAGAAAATACTGGAGAAACTTCATCCTACTACGATGCGCTTTGTAACCAATGGTGTGGTAATCACTAAACTGAACCCGGGTTTTATAGGTTTGCTGGGTGCAGGTGCGGTGGCGATAAATATGTAAAGAGTGATTAATGATTAGTGATAAGAAAGTGGACTCATGAAAATAACTATAGCAAAGAGTGAAAAAGAATTTGATTGTATCGCTGCATGGCGCATTATTGGTGAAATTCTGAATAAGCCGGAAAGTGTTATCGGACTTTCTACAGGGCGCACTACCGGCAACCTGCACCGTTTGGTTGGAGAAATCTATTCCCGATATCCTTTTGATGTTTCTTCTGTTACCTTCTTCGGACTGGACGAGGTGACTAATGTACCCCGTGAGTATGCAGGTGCATGTTACACAATGCTGAAGACAGAACTGATCGATACGCTGGGCATCCAAGAAGACAACTTCCTGATGCTACCTACAGTCTCTGACATTTTTGACAAAGCCTGCAAGCTCTTCCAGCAAGAAATAGAGAGCCGTGGAGGCATTGACCTCTTGATTTTGGGATTGGGTGAGAATGGTCATCTGGGTTTTAACCAACCAGGTTCTCCCTTAGGCGGAGAAACATGGGTGACTCAAATGAATGCTGAACTGGAAGAACGTATCCGACGGGAAACGAATACACCACCGGAGAAAGAACTGGGTGGTGCTACCTTGGGAATCAGGAACATCATGCAGGCCCGTAAAATCTTATTGGTTGCCAAAGGTGCGAACAAGGCGGATATCGTCAGGAAAATGCTGGAAGGGCCCGTTACACCGGAAGTTCCTGCATCGGTACTTCAGCTTCACCCGAATTGCGAATTTCTTTTATTTAATGCATGATACTATGACACAACAAGAAAAACAAGTGAACTATATGGGACCATTTATCACAATGGTATTCCTGTTCTTCATTGTCGGTTTCCTCACAACTGCCAATACTCAGTTCCAGGGACCGTTGAAAGAAACATTCCTTGCCGAAGTGGGTGGCCTGAAAAACACATTCGCCACATTGATCACCTTTTCCTGGTTCCTGGCTTATCCGGTCTGTGGTCGGGTAGGGTCGTCCTGGATTAGTAAATATGGCTATAAAGGTACGCTGATGCGCGGACTGTTGGTAATGGTGGTTGGTTTGGGGTTATTTTTCGCTTCCTCTTATTTTACGGTTTTCTTTCCGGAAGCCAACTGGCATGTCGGAGGAAATGTTATTCCCGGTGGTTTCTTTATTTTCCTTTTGGGGTCTTTTGTGGTGGGAGCCTCTGCTACCATTTTGCAGGTGGTTATCAATCCTTATCTCACGGCTTGCCATGTGAAAGGTACACAAGCCATTCAACGTCTTGCCATTGGTGGCTCTGCCAATTCCGTAGGAACCACTTTGGCACCTTATTTTGTTACGGGTGTTGTTTTCGGTGGCTTGGCAATGGAAGATATCCGGATAGATCAGCTGATGGTTCCGTTCCTGGTGTTGATAGTGGTGATTTCTTTGATTGTTTTCCTGTTAATGAAACTATCCTTGCCGGATATACAGGGAACCCGCATAGAGAAAGGTGAGAAGCTGGAAAAGAGTATCTGGTCGTTCCGGCATCTCACTTTAGGAGTCTGTGCTATTTTCTGTTATGTGGGCGTGGAAGTCTGTATAGGTGCCAATATCAATCTGTATGCCATTGAAATGAATTATGCATCTCCGGCATTAATGGCTACCCTGTATTGGGGTGGGATGCTCGTGGGGCGGTTGGTAGGAAGCTCTTTGAGTAAGATTTCTCCTCGTGTGCAGTTGGTTGTAACTACGGTTTCGGCAGGAGTGCTTGCCTTGTTGGCTATCCTTCTGAATAATCCGTGGTTGCTGACGGCAGTCGGGCTGTTCCATTCTATTATGTGGGGAGCCATCTTTACCCTGTCCGTAGCCCATTTGGGTAAATATACGTCTGTGGCTTCCGGGGTGTTTATGATAGGTGTAGTGGGTGGTGCCATCCTGCCTTTGTTGCAGGGAATACTGGCTGATGTGCTCGGAAGTTGGAGATGGTCTTGGTTTATTGTACTTTTGGGCGAGATATTTATGCTCTATTACGCATTGATAGGTTCACGTATTCGTCAAACAGCTGATTAATTATAATACTTATGAAGAAGATTAGAATGATGATGGCGGTTGCTTTAGCCATATTGGCTTCATGCAGCACCACCAAGTCGGGGGAAAGCACAGCGAACCCCTTGAGTTCCAAAGTGATTGTGGCGTATGTAACTTCCTGGAGTGACATCATGCCGGACCCCCAGTACATGACGCATATCAATTATGCTTTCGGTCATGTAAACGAAAGTTTTGATGGCGTCAGGATTGACAATGAAGAACGCTTGAAACAGATTGTGGACCTGAAGAAGCAAAATCCCGAATTGAAAGTACTTCTGTCTGTTGGCGGATGGGGTAGCGGACGTTTCAGTGAAATGGCTGCCAATGATGAATATCGCCGGGCATTTGCTAAGGATTGCGACCGGGTAGTGAAGGAATTTGACCTGGATGGCATCGATATCGACTGGGAATATCCCACGAGTTCAATGGCGAACATTTCAGCTTCACCCGATGACACGGAGAACTTTACGCTTTTGATGAAAGATATCAGGGCAGCGATAGGTGATCAGAAAGAACTGACACTTGCCACTGTGGCTTCAGCGAAGTATATCGACTTCAAAGCTATTCTTCCTTTTATCAACTTTGTGAATATCATGGCTTATGACATGGCCTCTGCCCCGAAACACCATTCGGCACTTTATCGGTCTGCAAACAGCGGAGGCATTACGTCGGATGAGGCTGTTACTGCGCATCTGAAAGCCGGTGTACCTCCTTCCATGCTGGTGATGGGGATGCCTTTTTATGGCCGTGGTGGAGATGGCTATCCCAGTTTCCAGGATTTTAATAAGGTAGGAAGCACCAGTGGTGATTATACTGAAAAGTGGGATACGGTTGCACAGGTTCCTTATCTGGTTAATAAGAATGATACGCTGGTATTTGGTTTTGAAAATGCCCGTTCACTGGCAATCAAGTGTCAATATATCCTGGATAGAGATTTATTGGGTGGTATGTATTGGGACTATAGTGGTGATAATGAGCAAGGAGATTTACGTCGTACGGTGGCAGAGAATCTGCTTGGTAAGAAGCACAGAACTAAGGTGCTGGTATTGACGGAAAGAGGTGGTCAGCATGGTGGATTTACGGATGCGGGTCTGAAGTGGCTGACCGATGAAAGTGGAAAGATGAATTTCAGCATTACCGAGATAAACAATGCCAAACCTATTACGGAGACTTATCTGTCTCAGTTCAATCTGATTATCCAGTTGGATTATCCTCCTTATACATGGCCGAAAGAGGCGGAAGATGCTTTCGTTAAATATATAGAGGAAGGTAAAGGCGGTTGGATCGGTTTCCATCATGCCACTTTGCTGGGTGAGTTTGATGGTTTTCCCTTGTGGCAATGGTTCTCTGATTTTATGGGCGGTGTACGTTTCCAGAATTATATAGCGCCGCTTGCTGATGGTACGGTGATTGTGGAGGATAAGAAACACCCGGTGATGAAGGGAGTGCAGGCTTCTTTCGTGGTGCCTGATGATGAGTGGTACACTTATGACAAGAGTCCACGTCTGAATGTGCGTGTGTTAGCCAGTGTTGATGAGGCTACCTATACGCCTGCTTCGGACATCAAGATGGGCGATCATCCTGTGGTATGGGTGAACGAAGGTAAAAAAGCGCGCAATGTTTATTTCCAGATAGGGCACAGCAAGAGGCTGTATGAGACGGAAGACTTCACGAAGATGTTCAGGAATGCTATTAACTGGACGTTAGGAAAATGATGAATGTTTTCCTTCTTATGGCTCTTCTATAAAGACAGTACCGGAAACAATCACCAGGTAGGGTGATTGTTTCCGGCACTTTGCCGCTATAAATAATTCGATAAGTACGGATAGCTTATAAAATATTTTACTGATGAGTTTTCTTTTGTGAAGATGGTTAGTTATTTGTGGGATGAAAGTAATGCTTTATATTGTTGAGCTATAAAAGCCCAGGTATAATGTTGCTTTGCAATCTCCCGCATCTTGTATCCGTCCTCGGGGTTGTCATGTAGCAATTCTACCAGTTCTTCACTTGTTTTGAAGTAATGAGCTTTGTTTTCTGTTGTCTCACGATTATAAATCACGTCGTAAGCTAAAATCGGTTTGCCGAAAAACATAGCTTCCACTAACGAAGGGTTTGTGCCGCCTGCACTATGTCCGTGGATATAGCACCTGCATTGGTTGCGCAGTGCATAGAGTATATCAAGGTCATACACAGAGTCTACCATCTGTATATTTTGCCGACCGCAATATTCTTCTTTGAGCCGTCGGCTGTATTCGCTCCGTTCCCAATTTCCCACAAACACCAGATTCTTTCCAGAAGTATCAAAGGCTTTCAGGATCAGATGACAGTTGTTTTCCGGCTCAATACGGCATACACTGACGGCGTAGTTTCCAGGAGCGATTCCGTATTGCCCCAGAATCTCGTTCTGTCTTTCTACGGTGACATTTCTTTGTGCATGATCTCCTCCATAGGCTACTAATTCGGCTTTCTTATGATACGTATTCCATACGTAGTCCTGTATTCCTTTATTGTCGGCTATAATTACGTCAGCATAGCGTACGGCCATCGCTTCACTTGTTCGCAGAAACCATCTGGCAAACTTACCCCATTTGCCCCTTCGGTGTTCCAACCCGTCAATGTTCACTATTAATTGCTTCCGATACAACAGTCTGAAGACTGGTAGAAAAATGCAGCCTGACACACCTAATATGATTACGGTATCATAACTTCGCAAACATCTAAGCATCGACAGGATATCATAAGGAGTGCTTTGCATCCCATTGGCATGGAATAGCGGGATATACTTCAGTTGTGCTCCTTTGTAGGTTTTCATGCGTGTGGCATAATCCTTACCACTACAAAAAACGGTATAACGGACTTCGGGACAACAGTTATCACCGATAATGTTCTCCACTAAAGTCTCAAAGCCGCCATATTTAGCAGGCACACCTTGGATGCCTACGATAGCTACTTGTTTCATAAATATAAAAAGATTAGATGCTTTTATTGGATAGCTTACGAATTACGCAGGAAGTTCCTGCGCAAATCTCTCTCTGCTATTATTTTTGCTTGCAGAATCTTTTTGAGTAAGCTATTAAAGGAGTATAGGAGGAAAATTTAAACAAAAACTAATATATCGCTTTCGTTATTTTGTTTATTCTTGCAACATTTTGTTCGATAGTGCATACAGGGGCACTACTTTTACTTTTTCGTAAGAAGAGAAGGGTTCAAGGCTTGTTCTTATTTCAGAAAATCCAAATCGAGATTGCAGCGGAAAGTTATTTCGATGCAAAGTATTTAGAAATACCAAACAGAGGAATATTCTCCATCCAATCTTGTTCCTGATAACCTAACATTGATATGCGTAATCCTTTCAATGCATACTGCGGATGGCTCTTAATATATTCAGACATGGATTTGGCTCTTACATTCTCTTCGGCTTTTACCTCGATGGGGATGACACGCTTGTCCGTTTGGATAACGAAATCTATCTCGGCAGGGGTCGAATCGTTACTCCAATAGTAGGTCGAAATACCCATAGAAACGAGTTGCTGGAGTACAAATTGTTCCGTAAAGGCTCCTTTAAACTCCTTGAATACATTATTCCCTACCAGCATCTGACTGGCAGGTGCTTCTGTCATGCAACCCAACAGACCGCAATCAAGTAGGAATAGTTTAAATGCTCCCAAGTCTTCATAAAATTTCACGGGCATTTGCAGCTCCTTTATCCTGCAAACTTTATGGACGATACCGGCATCAATTAGCCACTGGATGGCTAACTCGTATTCGGTGGCACGTGCTCCTTTTTTCAGTACATTATAGATGAATTTTTTGTTCTCCTTGGCCAACTGTGAAGGAAGAGATTGCAACACTTGACCAATACGTATACTCTCAGTAGCGGTGGCGTGTTTGGAAATGTCACGTCGGTAAGCGTCGAGTATTTCATTTTGTTTAATTCTCACTTTTTGCAAATCGTGGTTTTTTACGTAATCAGCCACCACCTCGGGCATTCCACCTACGTAATAATACTGTCTCAAAAAGTCGATGTATTTGGTCTGGAGTATATTCAGCAGCTCCCAATCAGCCTGATGAAAGAGGTTACTCAAAGAATCCTCTCCTGCAGCCATCAGAAATTCTTCAAAATCAAGAGGATACATTCGAAGAATGTTGACTTTTCCAACAGGGAATGGTTCACCGCGTCCGATTGTTATGCCCAGCAGAGAACCTGCCGCCATTACATGATATTGGGGTGCATTCTCTTGAAAGTATTTCAAGCTGTGCAACCCACGCTTGACTTCTTGCAACTCATCAAGAATAATCAGTGTCTTGCCTGCTTCTATTTTTGTTCCGGTTATCGCTTGTAGCGTTAATAAGATTCTTGGAATATTGTAATCTGCGGCAAACAATTCTTTCGCCAAGGGTTCTTCATCGCAATTGACATAAGCTACATTTACGAACTCAAGTTGTCCGAAATGCTTCATTACCCAAGTCTTTCCTACCTGACGTGCCCCCAACAGGATGAGTGGTTTACGTCCGGGCTCATCTTTCCATTTCTTAAGTTCTTCTATAATTTTTCTTTCCATATCATTGCGATTAAATATACTTTGGCAAAAAATAGTCCGCAGCAAAGATACACTTTTTCGATGATATTTTATCTGATAAATTACACTTTTTCGATGATAGATTAAGGTGTTTGGCGCATTTTTTCGATGATTGATCCATTTTTATGTACCAGCTCAATAAAGTAGACACTAAAAATAATCTTTAGTTAATACTATTTTTAAAAGTAGTCAATACTACACTTTTTCTTAATTTCTCTTTTGCGAAAGTAGACATTCTCATCTATTTTCACAAGTTTTTCTTTTTAAAAGTAGACATCTTATTCAACCTTTTGATTATCAGCATGATTTTTCCTCTTCTGTACAAATTTCGGTAATTCGGATAGTTCCCTCTTAGAAAAAGTGTCTTTTCTGTCTAATTCACCTTTGTAATATCTCTTCCGATAGCCTACGGGAGTATCATACCCAATAGCAAAACAGGGGCGCTGCTTATTGTAGTATTCCATGTAGTTCTCTAAAACAGTTCTTACCTGATCGCGCGAACGACAATTGTCAATTCGGTAGTCTATCATCAGTTCCTCTTTTATCCATCCATTAAGAGCCTCATTTACGGGATTGTCTGTGGGTTTCCCGGCACGTGACATAGACCTTACTATCACAGTATCTTTTATAAGGTCATTATAAGCCATTGATGAATAAACACTGCCTTGATCCGTATGAAGTACAACAGACTCGGAAGAGCCCTTCAACAGGGTCACTACCTCTTTCAATCCATCCACATATTGTTCACGGGCGCCCCTACGCTCGGCCAACTTCCAGGACAATATCTCTTTAGTGAATACGTCAAAGTAGAAAGTCAGCTCAAAATAGAATATCCAGAACTTAAGTACAGTCATGTCAGATACTATCACCTGGCGGGGACGGTCGACCGTATCCCATGTGGAAAATATCAGATTAGGATATCGATCACGTACCTTGCGAGGCTTATAATGCACCTTGTGGCAGGTTTCAGACTGTATTCCAAGATATCGGAAGCACTTATAGACGAAGTTGTCACTGAGAATGAGGTTGAGATTATGACGTATATAAGCAGCCGTCCAACGGTATCCATGTGACGGATGCTCCGTATGGATCTGTTCGACGATTTCGACCATCGCTTCCCTAGTGATGTCACGCATAGAAGGTTCACGCCTCTTCCATTTATAATAGCCGGCACGGCTCACACCCATCATGGGGCAGATATCCGCTATCGCAAAGTCTCTTGACAACATATCGACTATTTTAAATTCTTCGGCTTTAAACGAACATACTCCGTTTGCCCATCCTCGGTCTGACGTACCACATAATTTTTTTTTAAACGCTCGTTCTCTATGCGGAGTCGCAGAATCTCCCGCTTATAGGCTTCTTCCGTAGGGTTGAGACCCTCAGGAAGAACACCCTTTAGCTCTGCGTCAGCACGCGCAAGACCTTCTAAGCCACCTTCATCATACTGCCTTATCCATTTTTTGAAGGCTGTGTCAGAGATGTTGTTGACTGTACAGAAGTCACTTAACTTAATCAAGGAATTGCTCTTGAACTTACGTATCAAGAACTCTTTTTCCAATGGATTCAAATGTTTTGCCATAAAAGTTTCTCCTTTCCGGTAGATGACAGGGGTAATCAAAACGGGCTAAGGAAGCGCCCTTTCGTTCGGGCTACCCCCTCTCTACAGGGCGCTTCCTTTATCCACTTACGAAGATAACCAATCTCTATCTTTTTTCTACCTTCCAGTGTCTACTTTTTGAGGTGCAACATTATGCAGCGGCTCAGAAAGTGGCCTGTTTTTTATGTGGCGAGTACTTTTGTAATTTGTCCAATCATATTGCCAGCATTAAATTTTTCAGAGTATTTTAAAGCATTAGTTGCCAATAGTGTGTATAGTGCTTTATCCGATAGAATATTCTTGATGGCATTGGCTATTTTATCCAGTTCTTGTACGTCTATCTTGTAACCGTTCTCTCCGTCTACAACCATTTCTGCAATTCCTCCTTCTGTGGGCACTATCACTGGCAATCCGGCAGTCATTGCTTCCAATGCCGTCAGTCCGAATGTTTCTACTACCTGTTCTTTATCGGAAAGATTCAAAACGAGTGAAGCCTGATTGTAGAAAGGTACAACATCATTCTGTCGAGGATATATGGTCAGGTTTTTGCAGATATTTATCTTGTGTTCCTTCATAAAGCAGTTAATGTTTTCCTGCGTATCGTTCACCACTAATTCAAAAGTAAACTGTGGTAATCTTTGTGCGAGTTCGATAAACTCTAGTGGACTCTTATACAATTTCAATGAACCGAGCATTAAAATCTGTTTTCGCTCAAAGGCTGTTTGAAGATTGGGAGTCAGTCTGTTTACGAAATTCTTTGGCAGAGCATTGGGTACAACTGTTACACCTTTTTTCCGTTGCAGGAATGATGCTTGATATTCTGATACGCAGATGATTTCATGTGCTAACTTCTGCATGGCAGTAGCCAGTGCCTTATAGAATGCCCCCTTTGCAAATGCGTTCTCGTGATAATGATAAACTACGTGTTTATCCATGATGCGCCCGGCTAATGCTGGTCCGATAGGAAGTAAAGTGTTGATGTAGAATACCACATCTTTATGGAATAGCCAGCGGAACGCCAATAAAAAGGTGTAAATCTGTACAGTACTATAGCGCAGTATTGTTATTGCTGGATTATTGGAAAAACGGTAAGAGTAAGAGTACTTACGCAAGTTCTTGTAATGCAGTAATTCATCCAGTGTGCCACCTTTGGAAGATATTAAATCTACTTGATACCCCTTTTGGAGTAAGCCTTCCAGCACCATTTTTAGTACTTTGGGACTGCCACTGTAGTCGTTAAAGAGGTGGAAACAGATAATACGGTTCATTCCTGTAAATATTTTAGTAAGGATATCCAGGTTTGAAATGATTTAACCATTTCTCTGTTTATGTTCCCTTTCTCACGAATAGCGAAACGGGATATTATCTCCAATAAATAGAGTGAATACATTTCCCGGTCTATCCATTTTCCATTTTCTGAATTTATATATTCGATAATCTGTGAAACGCTCCAATGCTTCTCAAAATATGCCGTTTGAGTAAAGAAGTGATATTTATCTAACTTGGGAGGGTAGGTAAGCCGTGCATATTCCCAATCGAATACAAATAATTGTCCGTTCTCCATAAACATATTCCATGGAGTGAAGTCAGCGTGATAGGTAGAAAAATCCATTTCCTGTTTTTGGTATTGCAACAATATCCGATTAATGCCAGTCGTTACCAATGTGACATCCACTTCTTGGGGAAGCCATTCGATATGCAACTGTAAATCAGTTAATGTCCGGTAGTAATCACTTTGCTCAAAAGTAATGAGTTGATGGGTGCTTTTATAGAGTCTGTCAAGAAAATCTTCATGTAATGCTGTCCATTTATGCACAACTTGTGAATTCCGGGTTTTTACTGTACTTTGCACGAACAACTTTATTCCATCTGTTGTTTCTCCGCAGAACATGCATACTGGTGTTTCCTTTAATCCTTTTTGATTCAACTCTTTTAGAATATGGGCTTCGCTTTTGAACAAAGTAGCAATATTCTCACTGTCCGTCACCTTGCAATAGCCTAAAATACGTTTGTCTTTGCTGATTTGCATTGTAATCTTCTGATGTACACAAGGAGTACCGCAGAAAATCGAAAAATCGATCTCCGCTTCGTGGAATAACTGATAAAACAACCGCTTCAACTCATTATTTATGTCATAATACACACTTTTCGCATGGATGACTTTGGGAACGAATGGTAGACGGTGTAGCCGCGGAAGTAACGCTTTCACCATTTTTCCATTTCGTCCGCTGGGCTGGTAAAGATTCATTGCCACCTGCATATTATGTGCAGGCATCAGCCAGGTTTTACCGTCAGCATTAGAAAAACGATATAGATGTTTACCTGTTCCCTTTATTAGAAAACGTTCTAAAATAGAATCGACTTGCATTTATTTTATTTAGAAGAATAAGATATATAAGCCTTGACAATCGCATCGCGAATTTCTTTCCCGTGATTCTCCCATGAGAATTTGAAGGAGGTTTCTTGTGCCCTTTGTCCCAGTACTTCCCGTTCTTTTGAGTCTGTGAGACGTAATATTCCGTCTTTTATATTCCGGATGACTTCTTTTCTTCCGGTTTGCGGAATTAAGATGGCATATTCATTGGTAAAGTAGCGGGTGTAACCGGTGGTATCCAGACAAATCAACGGTTTACCCATAGCCATGCAGTCGAATGATACGGTAACAGCACCCTCTTTTAGGGCAGCGTTAATCACAACATCTGCTCTATCCATCATTGTTTTATAAGTTTCCATAGGAACTTTTCCTGTAAGTGTCACAGCCTTTTCCAACTTAAATTTTTTAATAAGTTCTTCAAGTCTTTTCTTGTCCGATCCATCCCCAACGATTGTCAAATGAAGATGAGTATTTTCTTTTATAGCTTCTGCCATAGCTTCAATCGTTAGGTCAAAACCTCGCCATGCATCCAGATGTCCTACAGTGATAAATTCAATCGTATCATTTTTCTTTTGGGATACTCTTGGTGTGTTGATAATATCTGCTGCCACATCAGTAAAAAGAATTGCTTTGTTTGCGTACTTCTGTGGTACTCGCTTATGGGTTATTTCTGTCTTACAAAGAATTAGATTAGCCTGTTTACAACGTTGTCTAAAACCTCTGTTATAAAATGTTGCTGATATTGCTATCCTCCGGATTTTCTCTATGATTTGCGATTTCTTATTGTAATGACGGGAGTATTCTGAAGGAATACTCTCTAATCCACCAACTGGTCCCCATACGAAAAATTGCGTTTGTCCATATTTACTCACCTTCCAGAGTACATTGCCGTAAGTAAGGTGATGGAATATGTGAATGTCATTTTTCTGCATTGTTCGTTTCACGATGTCATTAGTGCAATACTGCCAGATATTGTAGTAAGTGCGTACACCTCGCAAACCTTTTTTCCAAAACCGTGCCCATTTGGGCCAGTCGTAATAAAGGAAATGTATATGGTTGTATTTGGGATGTTTAGTAATCCAAGGTTCGATAGTATGTTGATTGCTCTTGCGAGTTAATACCCATAGCTCAAAGTACTTGGACATCTCCAGTACCCAATGCCAGCCCACACCGATTTCGCTACCTAAATCCGGTTCACAAGCGTAGGCGGAGATAAATAATTTAAGTTTATCTTTTTCCATTTATTCCTTATTTCTTCGTTTTGCAGTCTTGTAGCGGTGAATATATCTGAGTATTCTAAACAAGGGAATTGTTAATGTAGAAAATACGCAATATAATATAGGAAAGACCATTGTATACTGGAATGATAATAGAGAAAAAGAGCATCTTCTCTGATTTATTTTTTCGTTTTCCATAGTTGCATATTATTTTAATTTTATTGTAAACTGGTCTAAAATCATTTTAATTGCATCGTTTACCATTTCCTGCACTGGACGATTTCCGTCAATTGGGAGTATACGTTTATTAGTAGAGACCAATTTCTCGTAGTCAGATACTTGCCGTTTAATCTCATCCAATTGCAATTCCTGTTTTCTGCGATAAATCTCTTCGGGGGCCACTTTGATATAAAAAGACAAACGAGGTTCCGGCATAAATTTTACAAATTTTTTCCTGATCCATATGGGCAAATTGAGCCGTGTACGACCTGGATCGACAATTAAGTCATAAGCATAACGGTCGAAGATTGTGAAACGATCGTGCAGAATATCTTTCGTTGTTACTATGAACCATCCCAATATATAATCAATCCAGTAGTAAGTAATCCTTGTGAAAGAACTCATTATACCTACTGGTTTTGCGCGATGAGGAACGGAATAGTTGGTGTCTTGTTCCATTATCCCCACTTTTTCTCCTATTTCTCCCAAATTAGGCAGAATAGTAGGGCGGAAATGATAAATATGCCCGCAACTTGTATCTTTTGTGAAATAGAAGGCCATTTCTTCTACAAGGCTATTCAAAAAAGTTGTTTTGCCCGCTCCGTCAGGAGCCATCACAGAGAAGGACTTTACATACCTACGACGACATAATACCAATCGACATAACTTCAACGCATAGAACTTCATGGTATGAATTAAACACGATAAGGGGGCTTTTCTCAATGCGTAGTGGCGTAACTGTTGGGTTAGTTCCTTATGCTTCGATAACAACTTGTCATAATCTCCTTGAACAATGAATTCCAGTTCGACTTGTGCTAGTTTATCTCCTAAAATTCTCTGAAGTATGGAGGTAAATTCAGGATAGAGCTGATTCGTTTTAGATATGACTTGCTTGTATTCCTCTTTTAGTTTAGGGGTTTTATACCCGAATTGTTTGTATACAAATACCATCACTCCTTCATATAATGGATCAACTACTTTGAATCCTTTGTATTCAGATGTATGTTCATAGAGTTCATCAAATGTGAAGACTTCACATCCTTTTACTCGATAACCTCCGATAATATCAATATGAATACTTAAATGCTGCTCTATATCCATGCCATGCCAACAATAAACGTCGGTAAATCGTATCATATACAAGTGCGACAGTCCATGCTGCTTATAGATACTTGGCAGAATTGTATTAGCAATTTTAACTTTGGAAGGCTCCACAATAATATCTACATCCTTCGACTGGTTAGTCTCCGGCAAACCTTCATAATTTCGAAGAATGAAGTATCTGACTTGATTTTTATCTAACTCTTTTATTAAATCCATCAATATGGTTCCATGTTTTTTATCCCAATGTTTATTCATCGCTACTATGATTATTTCATGAAGTTTCTTATTCTGATTTCGAGTGTACGAACTGATTCTTTTCCTATTATTTTTAGGAAAAGACTGCGGCATTTTTTTAGCAATGGACGCATCACTTTTACCCAAAATATATTATTTCCTCTTCGCTTCTGACGTTCAGTGAGCCAGCTCATAGAGTAATGGTGTATACCATAAGTGTCATCAGATAGTCTGAATTGGTTTTCACCAAGTCGTTTAGGATAGAAATATTCTCTTGGATATATAATCAAATCTTTTATTATTTGCAATGTGCGGTCACACTTTGCTCCATCAGCTATAAGAATATCGGTTAATATAGAAACATTGGCGGTATTATCTATACGTCCCTTTTTATCTATGAAAGAATGAGTATTGTAATATTCCAGGAAACGTTTCATTACGAAGTGTTTTGCTTCAAAAGCCATAAACGCCGTACCAATATTCGAGTGATTTTCCCATCCTAAAACATTGTTATTACCCTTTATTAATGTATCTATAGGTTTTAATACTTCGTAATCTGTATCAAAATATAATCCACCATATTCATAAAGAACTTTAGTACGTACATAATCACTGACAAAAGCATATTTTTTCATGTCATAAGCTTGCTTACAGAAAGTAGAGGAGTTTAAGTCGAAATTTTCTTCATTCCACTTTATGAACTTATATTTTGGGAAATACTTCTTCCAGCTTTCGATACACAATTTTTCTTTGGCTGGCATTTCTTTGCCGCCAAACCAACAATAATGAATTATTTCAGGAATCATTTGGAGAAAATTAATTTATTCAGTAATTACTAATAATTCTTGTTCATATTGTTCTTGGAAATAGCGTACAGCAGTGAATATCATAATAGCACCCCAAGTATAGGACACATTCCCGAATGTCATGCTGAAAAGGAAAAGCCACAATAATGTCTCTACTGACAAAACCTTTCGAATAGCACAAGAAAAAATAAGCATTTGCATAATGATGAAACTAAAAAGACCAAACTCTTGGATTCTTCCTATCATTTGTTTTTTCATTTGTTCCACAGGTCCTTTAAATCTCTTGACATAATCTGCGCCATATCCAACCCATGAATTTAAATTGAACAGATCAATGTTTTTAATTGTGTTAATCAACGGAGTTATGCGTGTTGCTGCGCTGCCATCTGTTTCTATTACACTTTCTGTTTCAAGCGTTAATGTTACTTCTACGGCGTTACGAGCACGCTGAAGAGGCTCAAATTCAATAGAAGGAATAATGAAATATATAGCTATAAGTGTAGGAACGATACTAAGTAAATATTGCCTCTTTATGAATAGGATAGATAGTATTCCTAATGCAACAAAAGCTGTACCACTATCCATAGTCGACATAGCCCAAAGAAAGCCGATACTTGACCATCTTAATTCTTGAAACAGTTCTTTGATGTTAGGTAACCGTCCCTTTTTGAGTTCATACATTCGTAATAATCCTAAATAGGCTACCGCCATAATACGTGCGGAGGAAGATGGTTCAAACGATAGAGAGTTTGCTCCAAAGCTTCGATTAAGAACCTGTACAAGATTAATAATTGGGAATTGAACAATTCCTATCAAAATAAAAAATTGTTGAATTAACAAACAGACAGAATAGGCTAGTATTAAACCTTTTAATAATTTGATGAAATAATCAATATCAAAGACATGGTTACAATACAATAAATTATAGTAAGTAGCATATAGTAAAAGGAATAGTGTGGTATAAATTAAAGTACTTGCCCTGAACGTTTCATAATGAATCAGACTGACAATCCACATTATGCTCAGATAAATTGTAGCCAGATATAGCGCCTTAGATATTTTCGCTGTTTTCAGTAAGAAAATGAAAGGGCAGATTGCCATTACAGCAACTTTCAGCCAACTGACTCCTGCACGACTTTCAATAGGAATATACTGAATACAAAATAGCAATAGAAGAAATGTAGTGAAATTGCGTAACGTATAGCTCTGTGCCGAGAATAGTAGCGATATATATTTAAGAATCTTGTTCATATTAATGTTTGCCTAATAAGAATGGCATCCTGCGATGTATAAGTTCTGCAATAAAATACTCGACTATCATTGTGACGATAAAAAAATAGAGAGCGTGATAGCCGGTTAAATGAGGTTCATTATATATGGTCTTATTTATTATTTCACAGATTACCTGTATAATTGAATAGTGCGTAACCATTAGTATCAGGGAATGACGCCCCCAGTAATCGAAGTAGGCTAATATACTCCACTTTTCGATAGCCATTATTATGAGTATTATTCCAATAGGACCTAAGAGAGGAGCCAATAGTCCCCACAAGAATGGGATTGGCCAGTAATTGGCAGTATAATATGCGATGAGGCATAGCAATAGTCCGAAGCAGATTTGTTTGCTTTTGTTGTTAAACAAAACGGGATATGATAAGCGCATCCGGCAAAATCCATACCCTGTAGCAATTCCAATCCAAGCGGATAACACATTACTTACAGTACGGAATGGTGCCTCAATAATCTTACTTGAAGAATCGGTACGCCCATCGAAAATATTATAATAAAAATGTTGATATACCAATATCAGTGCAAGAGTGATTAATATTATTGATATGCTTTTTTTTTTGCGTATAATGTACCACAAAATTTCTCCACTGAACAATGCAGGAAGAAACCATAATGTACCTATCCCACGGAGAGTTAGTGTTTTGTACACCTCTCTTCCTATGAAATAATTGTCATAATAATCTAAAGTCCACAGTATACAGTCGAAAACAAGGATTATGATTGTCCACAATATATATGGTATACCAAGTTGCCTCCACCGTTTTTTTATTAATTCTTTCAGCGTGCGCTGTTCGTGGTGTAGTGCGTCAATCCATCCGGCAACTATATAAAACATTGAAATCATAAAGGAGCCAATGAATGTGTTCAGTTGTTGTGGAAATAACCCATCTTCGAAATGGAGCAATACGATGCAGATAATGGATATTCCTTTTGCTATATCAATATATTGGGTACGTTCTCTCATCTTTTTTTTAATCTCAATATTATTGTTATAATAGCTACATATAAGCGCATAGTAATGATGGATATTTGCTTTCCCATGCACGTATCACTACTGTAATACTTGATAAAATAAATGCGCGATTTTTTCCATTGGCGAATATGTTTTATCGGATCTCCTTTTTCACTTTTTATATGACGGTGTATTGCTCGTGCTTCAGCTAAGTAATACATTTGTTTGTTGTCACGTTCTATCTGTTTAGCCAAAATAGCCTCTTCTGTATAAAGAAAAACATTTTCGTCGAAATAATTTATGCTTCGCATATAGTCTATGCGTACTAATAGGCAGCATCCGGATACTTTGTAACAATATTGGCTATTGCAGAAACGAATAGTAGGCATAGAGTTGTTGATTGACTTTTTCCATTTTAACATACCGAATAACCAATAGACACTACTTTGCCAATTACCGTCACGTTCCATTGGATTTTGATGAATACCCTCTGGTCCTACAATGTCACTTCCGCACACTACTACGTTAGGGCGTTTTTCCATTGCATCTACCATCTTTGCTATATAATCAGTTTGTGGAAACTCCATATCTGGATTAGCTATTAGTGCATATTTGTAGTTATGGGTGGCTGCGTAACGAAGGCCGATGTTGTTACCGGCATTGTACCCTCGATTTTCATAGGCAGGAATGAAAGTGCAATCATGTTCCCTGCATAGTAACCTTATTTGTTCCCGGTCTTCATCTTGAGAACAATTATCTACGATGATGATTTCTAATTCGACACCTTGTTGACGTTTTAAAAAGCCAATACATTTACGGCAATCTTCCGAAGAATTATAATTAAGTAAGATTATTGGGATTAACATATAACATTTAATATAGAAAATTACTTTATTGCTGGTTACTTTTTAGAAAGTGAAGCCAATGTTTCTTGTAATCGTTTTTTTAAATAATCCCATAACTGTAATTTGCGAGAAGGTCTAGTTGTCCATGATGCGTTAAAGCGGTGGATACAGAATGTATGTGGATCACGTTTATATTTGTCGGCATTATTTTTCCCATCCAAATAACATTTTTCTATGTCATATTTTATGGGAGAAAAATAATTGGCCGGACATATCAGTAATTCTCCATCATTGATATTCACTTCCTTTTTACCCGATTCTATTTTTTCGTTCGGATAAGTTTTTTGCAAAGCCATTTTTATTACATTGGGGGCTAGGAATCCATTCTCTCTTATATATTCCATAGAAAATCGTCGTTCTTCATAAAAGTTTAAAGCTTTCTTACACCATGACATGCCGGGTTCTGCTCCCATAATGGCAGCTTCAATGCCATGAGTAGAAGCTTCGTATCCTAAAAACGATTTGTAGTTTAGCAGTGGATTGAATGATTTTATCATTTCAACATCTGAATCAAGATAAATTCCTCCTTCTGTGTATAAAGCATAAACACGGATATAGTCAGCTGCAAAAGCAAATTTTTTGGCTTCATAGGCATCTTTTACCCAAGGTACTGAACTTATATCAAAGCGCTTGGTATCCCAAAGCACAATTTCATAATCCGGTAATATTTTGTGCCAGGTATCTATACAGTACTTAATTAGCGGCGGATATTCATCTCCGCTCAACCAGCAAAAGTGTATTTTTTTAGGAATCATATCTCTATTTATTTATAAAATTGGAAATAATATTAGTGCATTTCTCGGATGTAATACTTACGAGACGGTCTAAGCCGATGAATTTAAACAATAGCATTCTTAATTTATCAATACATACGCATGCCGTAAAAATTGCTGATGTAATCATTAACAGAAATGGCGTTCGCAATGGAGAAGTCTGTTCTGGCATGATAGATGCTGTAAAAGTCGTGATAATCGGAATTAACCAATAATGTTGATGTATGATGTAAACACTGAGAATATGTGGTGAAATATAGTGAATTCCTCCTCCTTGCATAATGTTACAGTTCTTGAAAATTAAAAAGGCTATCACAGACTTTGCAAATGTGATCGGAGAATTATACTCTAACGATATTATTGGAAAATCAGATAAGAATATTGAGACTATTCCCAGAATAAAGAATAGCACCACATTCCACCTCAAACTTGTATTCAACTTTCCCAATCCGTATAATTTCACATAACCAGCAACGAAGAAAATACATACAAACCACATAAGACTCCAAGGTCCGCCCAATTGATCACCGAACGGAAATCCATAAATAAAATCAAGATTGAACAACAAAAGTACAGCTAACGCTACTTGATACTGACGCTTTGTGAAAGAACATGCTATCTTTGAAAGTACAGGTTGCATTACCAATAAAGCCAAGTATTTGGTGATAAACCATAAGTTAAAATGAGTTGGCCCCAATATCCAAAATGATTTCAGAAGTTCAAATATAGTGACTTCTTTATTTCCTATAGCTATCAAAACTATATTGATTGCTACGGTATAAAAGGTTGCTTCTATCAGTACACGAAATATTCGCTCCATCTTGAACTTCGCATTGACTAAAAAATAACCCGTAATAAAAATAAATCCATCTACACCACAACAACCCAATAGCTTTGTAATACTAAATAGCCAGCTGCTTGGATTTATTTGTAAATAACTACCATATAGATGCCCGAAAACAATAAAGAATATACAATATATTCTAAATAGTTCAATATTCATCTCTCGTCTTGGCTTATTTATTTCTTTGGCTATAACCATTATGTATATATTTTGATAATTATTTTTTAGGTATCATATACTTATACTTGTTTTAAGAACTTCATCCAATTGAATTGGTCATAAATTCGTAACGGAAGTATCTTGTGGAAACGATAAGAATCAATTACTCCATTCTGATTTTCATATCCTTTTATATAATGAGCACATTTGATTTGTGGATAGGACTTGTGGGTTAGGGCTACTTTGTTTTTGTAGGGTAATTGGTCGAAGCGTTCCAGGTCTTCGTAGGTACAACCGTCGGTTTCGATTAGTACGAAATACATCCGTTTCGCATTAATACGTATCTCTCGCCGCCGCCAAGCGAGAACCCCTTCCTCAACTGTTTTGTAATGAATTAGATGTATATGTACTTTACCTCCCAGCAAAGCAATTGGCCATGATTGGTCGGATTTTGTTGGTTCGATGGGCGCATTGGTGTAATATTCGAGGTTGGCAATATACTCAATAAAGTCGGATGGAGGTATCATCAGGTTTACCGTAGGAGAATTGAATGGAAGTCGAAAGTCATGCGCAACAAATGCTCCTATGCAGTTATTACAAAATATTGAAATGTTTTTATCTATCTTGCTTGTTGATATTTGATAACAGTCAAACATTAACATTCGTAGTTTCCATTGAATATTGTTCCAAGTCATAACTTACTTGTTTTGTTTGGTTAATTTTCTTCTGATGTGCGATAGCTTGTAAATGGCAGGATAGGCTCCGATTACGATGAAGAATGAGATAACTTTCATTATCCATGGTATTGATCTGGACAACCATATTCTGCTTATTCCCCTATGAAAACTGTTCATCCACAGACGGCGATATTTATTGTTTTTTTTCAGCAATGGAATAAGGAAGCCTTTCACTACAAACTCAAAATGGAATAGAGCATCCTTGTATTCGCTTAGCAGTTTTTTTTCTCGCAAAAAATGCTCTATAATTGCAAAATTTGCACTTGCTTGATGGAAGTTGTGCAGCATTCCCTCATTAGAGGTGTTGCCGCACACCGAATCGGAGCGTTGATAATAATAATAGAAAGGACTATCAACACAGCCATGTGACTGGGCATAATAAGAAATTTGAATAGAATAGACTCTGTCTTCCATCATGTGATCGGTAGGATATATGAAATCATGGAGTTGATAAATATCTCTCTTAACCAGTCTGTTACAAAGACTGACAGATGTTCTGCCATAAATAAGTTCGGCAATGAACTTCATCTTGTCTTCTTTAAAAGTATATTTTATCATCTTATGTGAACTACCGTCTGTATAATATATCGAGCGACAAAGTACGCAGTCTAATCTACTCTTCACCGCTTTTTCATACATGGTGCGATACATTTCTTTATCCACCCAATCGTCGCTGTCACAATGGATGATATACTCTCCGCTGGCAACCTTTATGCCTATTTCACGAGCTTTGGCAGCTCCCATATTGTACGGCTGGTTGATGATTATTATTTGGTTCTTCCTCTGCGGATAATCTCCCAATACATTTTGTAGTATCCGCATAGAAGCATCAGGCGTGCAGTCGTTAACGAAGATATATTCTATTTCTTCCAAAGTCTGCTCAAACAAACTTCGGGCACATCGTTCAATGTAAGGTTCTACATTATAGACTGGAATGATAACTGAAACTTTAGGTGTAGACATCTTGTTTTAGACTTTGTATAAAACTCATAGAAATGGTCATTTTTTTTTGGTCAATCTCAGGATAAGCATCCGAAATTCGGAAAAACATATTATTTGTAAGATGAAATAAAGTAGGAAACAAATAGTTGAAAATAGAAAAGCTCCCAATAAGAAATCAGACCAGCTATTATTTAAATAGCGTGACGAATCAAATAGAGAAAATATGTGCTTAGTCGTTATCCATATAGTATATGTTATTATGATATTCACAATTAGCAATCCCCAATATCTCCAGACTCCCTTCTTGAACCCTCGTCTAAACAAGAAAATCGGTTTCCAAATATAGACTATACTTATTATGGAAATGATGGGGCCCATCAATACGCCACAAAGTCCCCACAGAGTTCCTCCAAGTATTGCGACTAGTACGAAGATTATTGATTCGACAATCGGTGCCCAAGTATCATAAAACAATCCGTATCCAAATAAGAACTGGTCATTTACTCCACGTTGAATACTTAGATATAATTGCGCTATAATCAAAAATACAATGTAATCATCGAGCATATACTGTTTACCAAGCCATATAGAGATGAGCGGATTGATAAATGTATAGGTTATGATACTAAAATATCCTGCACAAAAAGCTCTGAATGAGAGTAACTCTTTATAGGTTCGGTATATGATATTTTGATTTCCTTGAGAGATAAGATTCCCCACGCCGGCATTCGTACTATCAAGTACGCTACCTAATAGTCCTTGGAGTTTCTGGATTATCAGTGTATAATTACCATAAACAGCTACCATAGGCAATGTCACATAGGAGTAAATAAGAAATGGAGTTACTTGTGATTGTACGAATGAACCTATCTTGTGCACAAATAATTGCTTGATATATTTACCTATTTCAGGGTATTTCTTAAATAACCGCTTACCAATCTTTACATCAGCTTGTAGCCAAGGGTAAACCTTACGAATACGCATATTCAAAACTATTGAATAAAGAATTCCGAATGCCAATTCAGTGACAAGGAATAAAGAAAAGCTGCATACGAAATAAGCTAATGCCATTTGCATGAGCATCTTCATTGAAACAACCGTTTGGTAGTACCCCATTACTTCGTAATTGCGCTGGTCGGCAGAAAGTAATGTCATTTTATAGTTTGCGAAATAAGTCAATAATGAAGAAGTCAAATAAGAATAATACCCCAGATAAATTACTCCCCACGAGAAATCTGTATTAGGGAAAATCAGGGGTAGGAATAGCGACAAGATAAATCCCGCCCCAATGATGAATAAACCTATGCAACGGTACAGATAGCCAAATACGGAAATTATTTCGTTTATTTTAGAATGGTCATCATCAAAAATGGGTTTATAGAGAACGTAACCGATAGCACTGCTAACGCCTAATTCTGCCATATTTAGGAAGCCTAACAGACTTTGCAAGGTGCCAGTAAAACCGATAAATTCTGTTCCTAACCGATCAAGGAATATTTTGCGAGTAAAGAAGGCTACTGCTAACGATACGAAATAACAAATTAGGTTGATTCGTGCATTCAGTAGGCTTTTCTTAACACGAGATTCTTGCATATGGTAAGAGGTTTATGTTAGTATTCTGTTTAGAGGTATTAAGTTGCCCAAGAATGATAGGAGACAATACTTTTATACTTTCCGGAAGTGATTAGTGTGTGTAAGATTCATCAAACACTTAACTACTTTATTTTTCAATTCCCAAATCAGCAGAGATAGAGATTCATAGTAGTTAGATTTATTTTTTATTTTCTTAAACCTCAAAAAAGGAAGGTGGAACAACTCCCAAACCAATAACGGCAGGCAGATACCGGCAACTGTATAGATTGTCCACATCCAACTGCTTGTCTCTTTCAAGACAGGGAATTGCGAGAGGTCAGAAATTGGCAGGCCATTCAATCTTATAAGAATATAGCTGATTGGTTTGAAAGCAAGGAAGTAGAAAGTCAGGATATACAGAGTCTTGTTTCCGATGTAGTTGAACAATGCCACAACTTTGTCATGTTCGAGCTTCTTTGCCAATTGTATAAAACCAATTATTCCCGACAATGCAACTACAAAATACCCTCCGGATAGCGCTTCCGCCGTTGACATTGACAAATCTGCGAATACGGAAACAATAGCCGGAATTAAAAGCAAAAGTACGTATAATTGAGACAGATGTTTGCTTTTGTTCAATCCGCTCTTGCGGTAAATGTAACCACTCATGAAAAATGCCAATGCCAGGAATGTTTGTGGCCCAAACTGGGCTGGTAGTTTAAATGGCAGCAAATGCTCTGTCGAAGCAATTAGCACAGCTAAAATTACCCCCTCCCATATATGGACGTTTGTTAATTTGTTTTTATTTCGAAGTGCGCTTAAAATAACGATAGTGCCTATGGAAGCCCAGGTTAGCGAGATTAAGAACCAATATCCACCCAGCAACTGTTCTCCGCCGGTCATAATAATGGTACGTACTATTTTTATGGCTGTTTCCTGCCATGTATAACTCGTTTCGTAAATGTGTAGATAAGTGAATGTATTGTGTAGCAACAGAAAAATTAGCGTCCATTTGACATAAGGCTGGTAGTATCCTTTCAGTTTCTTGCAGATTCCTCCTTTAACGTCGGTTAGGTATCTGTCACTCAACAAAATGCCGCTGATGAAAAAAAAGCAGGGCATTCTGAACAAAACCATGAAACGGTTCATCCACTCAGGACATCCGCTATGGCCAAGTACCATTAGAATAATACAAATTCCCTTTGCTATATCTAAATACAAATCTCGTTTCGTTTCCATATTTTGTGCGACTGCCGCTTTTTCAGATTGTTGATATGTTGTTTCTGAGATTCCGTCCAATAAGGGATTCGGATGCCCAAAGTGCCTGATGCCTTTGCGAAATCGAGGACGTGTGTGCCAGTTGGCTCCTGTAATAAGTATATTCATGCTTATTCGAATTCGGGGTATAGATTGGCACTGTATTCAAACGGACTCTCAAACTCCCCCAGTAACGGATGCTTCATATCTTTTTCGCTAAGTATCGCTTTATCAACCGGTATTTTCCAGTCTATCCCTATACCTTCATCCAAGATACTGATTCCACCGTCAGCTTGTGGAGCATAATAGTTGTCACATTTGTATTGAAATACGGCTACCTCACTCAGTACAGCAAAACCATGGGCAAAACCTTTGGGAATGAAGAATTGCAAATGATTATCCTCTGACAATTCTACAGCCACATGCTCACCGTATGTGGGCGATCCTTTGCGAATGTCAACCGCCACATCAAGTACGCTGCCTTTTACGCAACGCACCAGTTTACTTTGCGCAAAAGGCGGCTTCTGAAAATGAAGCCCTCGAAGTACTCCGTATGATGACATACTCTCATTGTCCTGCACGAAATTCACCTTGCGTACTTTCTCTTCGAATTCCCGTTGGGAGAAAGACTCGAAGAAGTAACCGCGTGCGTCTTTGAGAAGGCATGGCTCAATGATGGCCAAACCCTCTACGTTTGTCTTTTGTATAAACACTGTTTTTAAAAGATGAAAGGTTTAATTTTAAAGATATAATGGGGTATAGAAACCTTCGGATTGAAAATGATTGATACTACATCTTAATGGGCAATTTACACTTTCTTTTAGGAAACAATCCCGCAGCAGCCAACCGCCGATATTGTGGCGATGTAGGTAAAATCATACAATTGGAAGCTTGCACCCAATGGTATGGCACCTCCGCCTTTATCTTATTTATGAGTGGAGCCTGCTGCTGTAACCATTGTTTCAACCAAGCCAATTTTTCTAATATTTTTGTAACTTCACAAGTCATTGCCGGATGTACTTCTATAAAATAGACCTTTCCATTATATGATACTGCATAATCCCAGCGAGCATCTTCCGGATATAGCTGTTTGACAGTCTTATCAATATCAAGACTTCCGTCTATCAGTTGAGAATTCTCAATCTCTATCTTGGTACTGTAATTACCCAAAGCCGCCAATCCTTTTTGATACTTTCCTGTGACATCTGGAGTGGCGTTTATGGCCTCTTCAAATAGAGATATTCCTTTTGCCGAATTCTTCTTTGTTGCCGTATATGCTCCTTTTTTATTCATCTGCACTCATATATTTAGCTACGATTTCAGATACCCTGCCGGCAAATTGCGATATTCCTCCCCATTCGGAAATATCGGGGTTATCATCTCCTGCATCCAAAGAGGTTATATCTAATGAGTGCACCTTGCCTGATTTACGTGCAAAATAATAAGTATGGACAGACTTGTTGAAGATGCTGTTCAGTTTATCCTTTATGGATCTTGCACTGCTCAAATCAAACATTTCAAGCAAAGCTTCATTTTTTTCCTCTTTTACATGGCTGTTCAGTAAATTAAAAGCCCATGCAAATTCTAGAAAAACAGGAGAATGAGTGGAGATAACCACTTTGTATCCCATTTGTATCAACTCCAGCACTTGCAGGATAATAGTCTTTATTGCTTGCGGATGAAGTCCCATTTCCGGTTCTTCCAGCACCACATATTCATATTTCTCTTTGGGAGCTACGGCTGAATAATGACCATACAGGCAATAGAAAGCCATCAATAGCGGCATAAACTCCTTTTGTCCGGCACTCCAGGTCATGAATGGCACACTCATTCCATCAATTTCCATCCGCATTTTTTTCTGTCCCGAACTCTCGTCCGCCACAATGCGTCCGCCATGAAAGATGCTCTCGTCAAAAGAGGTGTCCATTTCCTCATGCGCAGGAAAAACAACTCCGTCAGCATTTAGCCCACTCTGAAAAAACAAGCGTAGAGTTTCACTGAAAGTTCTCAGCACGTAGGGAGTAGAGGCATCAAATTCCATAAAATTCTTAGGACGCCCGTCCGAAATACTCAGGATACGTTGTGCCGGAATATAGAAAAGAGATTCCTTGTCCATTCCATCCTTTTCCAACAGAGAACTCTTTTTGCAGATTTCTGTATCCATGTTGGCAATGCACGTTTCATCAGTCCACACCCCGGACATGCCTTCACCGAAATAAAGTGTCAGGATGTTCTCCGGACTTTTATTGACCACGTAGTTGTATTTCTCCAATGTATTGAGAATATGGGTCTTGTCCAACAGCAGCTTCATCACTTGCAGGAACAAGCTTTTTCCGCTTGCCTGTTCACCCACCAATATAGTGAGGTCGCCGAGCGTAACATCCGCCTCTTTTATCGGACCCAAATTTTTTACTTTCAACTTCTGCATTGTCATTTGTGAGATTTTTATGAACTGCTAATTACTGCAAATATAGTGCTATTTCAGTAATTAATGTCATTCCTGTCCATATTTTCACCCTTCCCTTCTATCTTCCACTCCCCCAATGTCTTCCGTTCACTGTCGAAGTTAATTCCTACTTTTACTATCGGCAGTCCGCACAGGGCGAAGCGTTCAGGATAATTCTTCAGATCGATTTGCTGCATGGCGTCGTCGGCGCTCTTGTTCAGTTTCAGCTCCACTACATAAAGAATGGCGTGCGTGCGCATCACCATGTCTACACGACCACGAGGCGTGCGTACCTCCACATCGACGTACATACCCAGAAGGCTGAATATGACATAGAGCAAGGATTGATAATGACCCTCATAATCGGTATTGTCGCACTTGGGAACGGTGGAAAGGAAAGTCTGCAACAGGCGCAGGGCATCGTCCAACCTTTCTTCGACAATAGCTTCGTACAGCAAAGCCACGGTGGTGAGACCGTCGTTGGTATATCGGTGCAGATAATTGGCAAGCAGGCTCTGCATCAGTCCGATGCGCACTTCCTTATTGGGAATGTCGAGTGTATAAAGCATTGTCAACGAAGAGTAGTCCTTTATGGTGACATAGCCACTCTGGTAGAGCAACGGGGTAATATCCGTCATCCGTTCCGTTGGAGCATCGAAAGCTGTGGCAAATACTTTCCGTCCTCCTATCTGTTGGGGAGCAACGCCATACTTGTTCAGCATTTCTATCAGATAGGTAGGCGTGCCGCTGCCGAACCAATAAGAGTTCATCTTGCCATCGGCAAAAGCATTCAGCAGGCTGAACGGATTGTATAGGTCGGGCGACGGCCAGGTGAAATGATAGCCGTCATAGTTCCCTTTCAGCTGACCAATGATTTCATCGCGGGTAACCTTCAGCTTGTCAGCCAAAAGATTAAGATCATCGGACATTTGGGTCAGCATTTCCTCTTCGCTAATGCCACAAATAGCGGCATACGGTTCATCCATGCTGATATTCTTGATGTTGTTCAATTCGCTGAAGATGCTCAGTTGAGAGAATTTCGTGATACCTGTCAGGAACACGAAACGCAAATAAGGGTCGCACGCCTTGAGCGGGCTGTAGAAATTCCGCATTACGTTCCGAAGCGTGGGCAGGTTCTTCTCTTCATGCATCACATCGAGAAGCGGGGCGTCATATTCGTCTATCAAAACAACAACCTGCCGGCCGGTCTGAGCATAAGCACGTCCTATAAGACCTTGCAAGCGCTGATTGGCATTTATTTCACCTTCTTCTCTGCCATAGATTTTTTCATACTTCAATAACTTGAGATTCAATTCCTGTTCCAGTTGCTCCCTGTTCACGTGCTTCGCCGTGCTCATGTCGAAATGAAGCACCGGATACCGGGTCCATTCCGTCTCCAGTCCCTCTATGGCAAGACCTTCGAACAGTTCTTTCCGGCCTTCGAAATAAGAATGAAGCGTGCTGGTGAGCAAGCTTTTTCCGAAGCGGCGCGGACGGCTCAGAAACACATACTTAGAGTTGGAATTCGTCATTCTATAAACGTATCCTGTCTTGTCAATATACAAATAGTTCTTTTCCCGGATTTCTGAGAAAGTCTGTATCCCTATCGGATAAAGTCGTCGCTGCATCATATCTGTTTCCTCCTTCACGTATGGTTTATTGGCAAAGTAACAAAATCCGCCCGTTTTCTCCAAACAAAGCTTTCTTTTATTTTCCTCCTCTCCCTTGCCTCATCAGCATATTATTAATCTGTTGTCTCACATTGTCCACCTTTGCCCCCGATGTCAGTCGGGAAGCGAAAGGAAGAAGAACCTCGATGAAGGTGCCTTTCACCACCGTGTCCTTGTTCACGCGGGGTTCGCCGAGCATGATGCTCACTACACCCGCCAGATCGTGGGCGGTGGCGCATTCTCCCAGAAGTCGGGTGTACTCATGCACTTTTTTCACGTCGGGCACGTAGGTGAAAAGAAGGCACTCGGCATCGTTCAGACTTTCAATGCCCTCGGTTTCTTCGGGACGGATGGCGACCTCGGCAAACTGATCGCCGTAAAAATTCTGAACGGCGGTAGCGCCTGCCGGGGCTATCATGTTCGTACCGCCGAATATCTTTATCTCTATTTCCGGTTTGTCGTTCATATTTATATTTTCTCTCTCCATTCTCTTTAATAATTTTCAATGAATAATCAATGGGCGATTAATGAGTGTAAACGCTTAGTAAATGCCTTTTAACGAAGTAAAAAGGATGGTTTATAAGCCGTATATTTGTAGGCATAAATCTGAAAATTATAGAATATATTTTTAATTAAATTAGAATCAACATCATGAAAGAATATATCATGTCTTTTTTCAACGCTCCCGTCACTAATAAAGTACCTGCGGGAGTGTGCAGCGTAGCAGGGCTTCATGCCTACATCTCCTCCGATTCCTGTCTGAAGGAACTGACAAAAAGAGTAAGGGCCGATATCGAAAATGATAAGGCATTCCGTGGAAAAAAACAGACGTTATTGCCTTACGTCACGCCTGCCGGAATCTTTTCGTATTGTCGGGAGCAGTGTATCATGGTACCCTCCGGACTATTCGTGATAGATATCGACCATCTTGCTTCTACCGAAGAAGCTGCAATGTGGCGTGACCGCCTCTTTGCCGACGAAGTGCTGCAACCCGACCTCGCCTTCGTAAGCCCTGGTGCTAAAGGAGTGAAACTCTTTGTACCCTACCGGCTGAATCTCACAGATACGCTTGAACAGTCGTTTGACAATGCAGTGCACACCGCCTGGGACTATCTGGAATGGAAGCACGGGCTGAAAGCCGATACCGCCAACGCTGATATGTCGAGAGCCTGCTTCCTGGCATACGATGAAGAAGCGAAGTCCATAAATCATAAATAATCTCATGAACGATATTGACATTATAGAACAACTGACCATTGCCGTAGAACAGGCAGGAGTCAATCTTGCCCCCACTTATCAGGAATACATGCCATTGGCCTTTGCCGTGGCCAACAGTTGCGGTGAAGCGGGACGTAGCTTTTTCCACCGCCTTTGCCGCTTGTCCGACAAGTACCGGCAGGATGAAGCGGACAAGCTCTACAGCCATGCCTTGCAGCACGGGCGGGGAGGTAATTCCCTGGGAACGGTATTACATCTGGCGCAACTGGCAGGGGTGCGCCTCGACAAGAAACTTGCAAACTTGCAAAACTTGCAGTCCCCTCACACCCACACACCTGCGCGCGTGCACGAGGAGGTGGATAAATCGGTTCGCTTGCCTTGTTTCCCGGACTATCAGTGGCCTCATTTCCTGCAACAGGTGATAGACTGCGGCGATACGCCTGCCCAAAAGGACATCCTGTTGTTGGGAGCGGTAACTGTATTCGGAGCCACTCTCAACAAGTTGCTGCACTTCGTCTACGGACGCAAAAGCCAATATCCGTGCCTGCAAACTTTCATCATTGCTCCGCCCGCTTCCGGAAAAGGGGCGCTGACGTGGGTGCGTCGGTTGGCAGAGCCCATACACAACTCGCTGCTGGAAGCGTACCACGAAAAGCTCAAAGCCTATCGCTGTGAGAAAGCGCAATGGGACACGCTGGGCAAGGAGAAAGCCAAAAATGCCGAGCCCGAACCGCCTTGCATGAAGATGTTCCTCATCGCGGGTGACAACTCCGGTGCCGGTATGATGGAAAATCTGATGGATGCCGACGGAGTCGGACTGATCTGCGAGACCGAAGCAGACACCGTGAGCGAAGCCATCGGAGCCGAGTACGGACATTGGAGCGAAACACTCCGCAAGAGTTTCGATCACGACAGGCTGTCCTATAACCGCCGTACCAATCACGAATATCGTGAGTGCCCAAAGTCATATCTCAGTGTACTGCTCAGTGGCACACCGAATCAGGTAAAACCGCTTGTTCCCTCGGCAGAGAACGGCCTCTTCTCGCGTCAACTGTTCTACTGTATGCCTCCCATTAATGAGTGGAGGAATCAGTTCGATCAGTCAGGAACCGACTACGACTGTATATTCACCGCTTGGGGAGAACATTGGAAACAGTTGCTCGATGCCCTGGCAGCTGCTATAAGCGGCATAAACCTGAAACTCACTCAGGAGCAGCAAGATGAATTCAACGTCCATTTCTCCGGCGTATTCGGTAGGGCGGGCGTGGTTCATGGCAGTCACATGAAGAGCGCAGTGGCACGTATCGCCATCAACATCTGCCGCATCATCGGTATCGTGGCATTGATGCGCTCACTCGACGTTTTACTGGCATTGGGCACGACGGATGACCTGATAAAGACACTGATGTCGTGTCCGGGACTGTCGCCTTCACCCCGTATTCCGCAAGAGAACGTGAAAGATGGGGTGGTACCGCAGTTCGACCTCACTGTCAGCAGCGAGGACTTCCACGCTGTACTATCCCTCACGGGGCCTCTCTACCTGCATTCGTGCCATGTCCTTTCATTTCTCCCGGCTGGCGACACCTTGACGCAGCAGAAGGCTTCGCCGGAGGCATTCCTGGATTTACTGCCTCTCAGCTTTACTCGTACTCAAGCCCTCCGGGCGAGCGAACAGTGCGGAATATCCCCCGGCACGCTCGACTCGATGCTGAAACGCATGACGGACAAAGGCCAGCTGAAGAAAAGCGGCAGGGGAGAATACCGGTTCAACTGAAGCAGGGGTGGGGAAGAAAAAATCAAATACACCTGATATAATGCGCGTGCGTGTGTGGGTGTGAGGGGCCTGCAAGAATTGCAAGTTTGCAAGTTTTGCACGACTCTGATTTTTTTTTCCAACTGGGAAAAAATATTTTGCCAATAGGGAAGTATTGCACAATTCTCACAGTCTTCCCCATAATTAATAATTTATAATTGAAAAAACGCATGTCCTTCCATCCCATTTCCATGAAAAAGAGCGAATTGTCTCTTCTCTACTTTCCCGATTCAATGCCTGCGGTGGCAACTAACCGTTTGATGCGCTGGATTCACGGCTGTCCTCTCCTGATGGAGGAACTGGAAGCCGCCGGCTACCATCGCTCGCAGAAGTTGCTTACCTCCCGGCAAGTGTCACTAATTGTACGTCACCTGGGCGACCCGTAAAGAGGAAACCTGCAAAACCCACCGAAACCCATAAGCTGGTTTCCGGTTCGCTATACCTTTGTCGGAGAGATAAGTTCACAAGTTTTTCAGTTGACAAGTTGACAAGGGGAGGGCGTTTCCCTTTATGTTTTGAACACTACTTCAGGAGACTATTCTCCTTGTCTTCTTGTCAACTGAAAACCTCGTTAACTAACTATTAACTAATTTTTATTGAGATTATGGGAATCAAAGTCAAAGCCCGTCAGACCAAACTGACGGTGGGTCCCTCGAAAGGGGAGTATCGTTTCATTATGCAGGCGGAAATCTACAGTACGCTGAAGCAGGACAAGGTTATATCCGAAGCATCCATCCGGTCGGGAATTCCGAAAGGAAGCATTAACGCTGCCTGGGAAGCTATCGGTGACGTTATCAGGGCATGGACCACTGAGGGACATTCCGTAGCCTTGCCCGGACTGGGAACAATGCGCTTCGGACTGCAAGCCGAAGCTGTGTCGAAAGTGGAAGACGTGGGTGCAGGGCTTATTAGTACCCGCAAAGTTATCTTCACTCCCAGCACCGACATCAAGCAGGAGCTGAAGAATACCTCCGTCAGCATCACCTGCTACGACAAGGACGGAAAAATCATCAAGCAGGTAACTTCCTCCGATCCGGGTAATGTGGATGGAGAAGGCGGAGGCGGCGGACTGGATGAAAATCCGTTGGGATAAACTATTAACTATTAATTATTGATTATGAACGACTCTGTAAAAAAGAATAAAATCACCTGGGTGTCCTTGCTCAATGCCATCATCCAGGCAGCCATTGCGGCTCTCACGGCACTGGGAATAACCAGTTGTTCAACAGCTATCGAATGTCTGTTGCCATGATACAGGAAACATTCCCTATGATTGTGGGCGGGGAGGAAGTACTCAATGAGCGCGAACTCCTCGCCCGGGTAGAGAGCGGACTGATGATGAACTCCACCGATTCGGTACGCTACATCATTCTGCACTGTTCCGCCACCCGTTGTGACTGCGCCTATTCCGTGGAGCAACTCTTGCGCGACCATCGTGCCCGTGGGTTCCGTACTATCGGTTATCACTTTTATGTCCGTCGCGATGGCACTGTCAGCCGGCATCGCCGGTTGCTTGAAGTGGGTGCTCACTGCCGTCCCTTCAACCGGTGTTCCATCGGCGTGTGCTACGAAGGCGGACTGGATGCGGAAGGACATCCCGCTGATACGCTCACCCCGGAGCAGTTCGAGCAACTGGAACAACTTCTGTCGAGGTTACTGAAACTCTTCCCGAAAGCGCAACTCAGAGGCCATCGCGATATGCCGGGAAGCGTGCCGAAAGCATGTCCCTGTCTCGACTGCCAATCCGTGTTCCGAGCCATTCTTTGAAATGTTCCGAAGAATGCACATCGGTTCCTGTAAGGTCGTACATCCCTGCTTTGAGCAAGGGGGGTACGATCTTTTTATAAGATAGCCACATATTCTGTTTTTTATTCTTGTAATAACCAGTCTGTGATAGATATAATTTGTATCGTATGATTCTTTTCTTCAATAATTCTATTGTCATTCATGGTTATTAGAGTTAGTTTATTGCATTTTAAATCAGTAGAAGCTTTACACAATGCTGATATTTCCCGATTATAAGTTTTTGCGGAAGAAATATCAACGGATACCTGAATTAATTCTCTGACATTATTTCCTTCACAGATTACAAAGTCAATTTCATATTGCTCCCGATAGTAGAAAATATCATAGAATAAAGGTTTATTTCTTCTTAGCAGTTCAACATAAGTGATATTCTCTAATTTCCACCCCAGATTTTGTCCGTTCATAGCATCATCCCTCTCAGTTATGAAGGCGATGTCAACCACATACCCTTTCTCATTACGAATACGTTCTTTGCTTTTAAATGAGAATTTGTGTATGCCTAATAAAAGATAGGTCTGTTTTAGATATGAAACGTAATTCTCAGCTGTATGTGAAGAGCCAAAGCCAAAGCGTTCCGCAAGGTCGGTATAGATAATCTCCTGACCGAAATTATCTATCAGATGATTCGCTAACATGCGCAACGATTCTATATATCTGATTTTAAATCGTTGCTGTATATCTTTACGTATGATAGAGTCGAATAACCCTTGAATATATCCTCGACTGTTTTTAACTTCGGATAATTCAGGGAAACCTCCCTTTTGGAAATATTCTTCGAATGCAGCTTTTTTGAAAGCCACTCCTTTGGTTGAAATGTCTTTGGTATCTATTTTTCGATATTGGCAGAACTCTGTGAATGAAAAAGGGTAAAGCTCTATTTGATTATACCGTCCGGTCAAGTGTGTACTGAGTTCACTACTTAGAAGTTTGGCATTAGAGCCGGTTATAACAAGATGAATTTTCTGTCTGAGCAATCTGTTTACGAAAAGAAACCATTCTTCTATATTTTGTATTTCATCAAGAAATAAATATTGGAAGTCTCCATATACCATATATATCGCTTCCAATAGTGAGTTTAAGTCTTTGGACTCTAATTTGTATAATCGTTCGTCATCGAAATTGGCATAAGCATAAGGTATGTTTCTTTCTTTTAGTACTTTATGGCAGATTGTTGATTTCCCACTCCGGCGTACTCCTATGACGATTTGTGCTAAGGGACTATCTATGTCGAACTGACTTTCTTCTTTCCGCGAACATAGATCTTTAGGATTGATGAATTTCAACTCCTCTTTTTGGTCTGCTATAATCTGTGCATATTCGTTGATGTTCATAGCGTTATTTTTTATCTGGAACAAAGATAGTTCTTTAATCCCTTAAACTGCACTATTCTGTTATTTTATTTGCATCAAACTGCACTATTATAGTTAATTTTCCTTTCTAGACTGCACTATTCCAACGGTTGAGATATCTCATTCTCCCACTTTTGGAAGCGTGCCGAAAGCATGTCCCTGTCTCGACTGCCAATCCGTGTTCCGAGCCATTCTTTGAAATGTTCCAAAGAATGCACATCGGTTCCTGTAAGGTCGTACATCCCTGCTTTCAGCAGGGATACGGCCTTTTTTTGTATATACGTGCCATATGCTCCCGTCAGAGACGGAAGGTTTAGCTGGAAAGCAACCCGTTCTTGCTTCAACATGCAGTAGTAGGACGCGCCCATATATAGATAGCGTTCGGGATGTGCCAGTAAAGGCCGGTAGCCTTTCGTCTGAATGCGTTTCAGGACAGGTAGCAGGTTCATGGGCGGAGTGAAGCCGGTGGTTTCCACCAGCAGATACCGGCAACCGCCTTCGTAAATCGGAAGCAGGTCGTCGGACTCAAGACGCTCCGTGAAGAGGTTGTCCATCATGTATTCAGCGGCGAGGTTCAGTTCCACCGTGCCGCAATAGGAATCTTCCGGCTTCCGGAATTTTTCTTTCAATTCTTGAAATCTTTCTTTCAGTTCGGCGTTGGTATTGGGTATATCCTCCATGATATGGGGAGTAAACCACACTTTGCGGACGCCTTGGCGTTTCATCTCCGCAAGAATCTGAAGCGATTCGTCCATTGTCTTCACGCCGTCGTCCACCCCGGGCAATATGTGGGAGTGGTAGTCGGTCATTTCGCAAAGGATGCCGCTTGCCGTGACGTGCTGGGATTTAGAAAATGGCCACATGAGTCTTATTTATCTTTACCGCCATAATAAGAAGCGTAGCCGTAATGGTATCCGTAGCGATAGCCGTAACGTCCTCCGGTGCTTTCAGTTCCGTTCAGTATCATGGAGAGGTTTTTAAATCGTTTTCCGGTATACATATTTTCCAGTTCGGAAAGCATGGACCGGTCCAGCAAGCCGGAGCGGACTACGAAGATGGTGCGGTCCGCCCATTTTTCAATGATCTGTACGTCGGCTACGATGTCGACAGGAGGACAGTCTATGAAGATATAATCATATTCCGGTCTTAGAGCCTCTATCAGCATAGACAATTTGCTGTCTTCCAGTAGTTCCGTTGGATTGGGAGGTACTGTTCCGATGGGCAGGATGTGCAGGTTCGTGTATCCTTTATAGGGAACTACGATTTCCTTCCAGTTGCCGACCTGGTTGTTCAGGTAGTTGCTTAATCCCTTGTCCGGAGAATCGACATAAGAAGAGACGGTTCTGTGCCGGAGGTCTCCGTCAATGACCAGAATTTTCTTTTTTTTGATGGCGAAGCTCATGGCGATGTTTATGGCCAGGAAACTTTTTCCACTGCCGGGATTGAATGAGGTCAGTACGAAAACATGTTGGTTGCTGTCCTTGCTTGCCATGAAATCCATGTTGGAGCGCAGCACGCGGAATGCCTCGTTGATGATGTTGCGGTTGCCTTCATTCACCACTATGGTTTTCATGTCCTGCCGCTTCCGATGCTTGAATTCCCACCATTTCTTCTTTGTGCCGGAGTATTGGGGAATCTCGCCTATGAATGGGATGCTCAGATTTTCCAGGTCCTTCCGGCCGCGCACTTTGGTATTCATGTTCTCCTTCATGAAGATGCCTACCGCCGGAACCAGCAATCCCACGGCAAATGCCACCAACAGGATATTCATCTTGCGGGGAGCGGTAGGAAACACACTGCCGCGCGGAGCGGTAATCAGGCGGGTGTTGTAGGCGGTAAATGCTTGTGAGAGTTCGTTTTCCTCACGCTTTTGTAGCAGATAGAGATAAAGTTCTTCCTTTACCTTTTGCTGACGTTCCACTGACAGTAAATACTTTGCCTGGTTCGGGTTGGATGCCAGCCGGTTGGTGGTAGCCTCTTCCTGACGGCGGAGACTGCGTATCTGGGTATTCAGTGAAACAATCAGATTATCGACCGACTGGATGATGGTGCGTTGCATACTCTGTAGGGAACTGGCCATGTTCTTTACCAGCGGATTTTTTTCGCTACTGTTGGCTATCAATCGGTTGCGGTCCAGCACCAGATTGTTATATTCACTGATCTGCGTTTCTATATTGGCGCTGACGATGCCTGAATTGGCGGGCAGCGTTTGGTCCAACTGTTTTGTGTTCAGTTCTCTGCGGATATATTGGGCGGTGGAGAGCTGGTTGTTCAGCGTGGACAGTTCTTTATTATTCTCGGCGGACTGTGCCATGTAGAGACTGGATGCCGCCTGTACGTCGGGTAGCAAATGCTCGCTTTTGTAGCTGGATATATTTTCGTCTACATGGCCCAATTCGCTCTCTATCACGCCCAGACGGTCGCTAATGAACTGCGAGGTGCTGACGGCAATCTGGTTTTTGTCTCGAATCCAGTTCTCATTATAAACCTCGATCAGGGTATTCAGGATGTCTTCCGCTTTCCGGATGGAGACGTCATTGATGCTGAGGTTGATGATAGTGGCGTCTTCGTTACCCAATTCAGCGACCAGTGCATTTGCATAAGTATCGGCGGCGGCACGCACGCTTCCCCGGACATACCGGACAGAGGTGCCTATAAAAGCGTCGGTAAACTCTGGGGTAGGGGATACGATCATGGTTCCGGCAGAGGTCTGTATGGAGTCGCCCATTTGGGCGGAGAGTGTTTCCCCTGTGTCTTCTCCCGGTATTTCAAGTTCGGAAATGGCAAACGCTTCTCTTGAAAGGAACTTGATGTTGAAACTTAATGGCACTTCTACCTGGTCGCAGAAGGTTATGGTGACAGGGGATACTTTGTACAAATCTACGTTCTTTAATCCCTTGCGGACGGTGAAGGTTTCATTCAATCCCAACCGGTTGACTACCTCCGTCATCAGTGTGGGCGACTTTAATGTCAGCAACTCGTTGTTGATGTTGGTATTGGACTTGAAGATACCCAAATCGGAAAAGTCGCTCATAGTGCCGGTAGAAGAGCTGCTTTTCGAGTTGTCCTTGACGAGAATGGCAGCGGTACGGGTGTAAATAGGGGGAGTACTCAGCAGGTACAACACCGCTATAGTCAGGGCAATGAACAGGGAGATGGCGAACCAGTACCATTTGGGAACGAACATGCTCCACAGATCCTGTATCCGTATAAAGTCATCGGCGGGTTTGCCGGCAGGCGTTTTCTTTTCAATCATAATAATATAAATTAGTTACTAGCTACTAGTTACTAGCTACTAGTTACGAGCTACGAGTGGCTGCGCTATGTACCGAAAGGCACTTGTAGCTCGTAGCTCGTAACTCGTAACTGTACCACTATTTAAACAGCAATACACCCAGGGAGGTGAGGAATGATCCGATGCTAATCCATAATCCTACGCTTTTCACGCTGTTTTCATTCAGCGTGGATTGTCCGGCACGTACCTTGTTGGGCTGCACATACACCACGTCGTTCTGCTTCAGGTAATAAACGGGAGATTTGAATAGATCGCAGGAGCGGAGATCCACCCAATGCGTCACCCGTTCTCCTTTTTCTTCACGGATCACGAAGATGGCATCCCGCTTGCCGTAGATGGTAAGGTCACCGGCCATGCTGATAGCTTCCAGCAAGGTTATATAGTCTTTCGAGATACTGTATTTTCCGGGAGTCTTCACTTCGCCCAGGACGGAGAAGCTGAGGTTCATAAATTCCACGGTGACCACCGGGTCGTTCACCAGGTTCTCCTCCTTCAGCCTTTGTTTTACCAATGCGGCAATCTGGCTCCGGGTCATGCCCGTTATGGTGAGGCTTCCCAGCACGGGAAAGTCGATGTCACCTTTGTCGTCAAGCGTATAGCCGGAAATTTCTCCGTTGTTGTTACTGTTGTTTAGTCCTGTGGAGCCTACTCTCTGCTGCACGCGGGTCAGGTTGAACAAAGCCGCCAGCTCAGGGTCCTTGCTCGACACTACGATGGATATCTGATCCTTGGGTTGCACGGTGATGTCCTGGGGTGGGGCAACTGCTTCGGGGCTGTTTACCTCCACGTCCTGAAAATAGATTATCTCTTTCGATGTGTTGCACGATGAGAGCAACGCCAACGAAAGGAACAGGCATAAAAGATGATTTTTCATGTTTTAATTTTAATATAAAATAGAAATATGAAGTATAAGGTATGAAGTATTAATTTCTTGGGTGTTTTTTGGTAATTTTCGCTGTGATGTAGAAGTGCATCGCTGTCCATACCGCCACATCCAGCAGGAACAGTACGGTGACGGACAAGTAAGGGGCCAAGAGTGTATTGGCCATAATAAAAAGCCAGGCGATGCTCAGGATAAAGCACAGTGCCTGATGTTGCGACATTCCCAGGGCGATGAATTTATGGTGGATATGATTCTTGTCGGGGAGGAACAGAGGCTGATGGTTGCGCAGGCGGTGAAGCACTACCCGAACTACGTCCAGCATCGGCACCAGCAGGAAAGAGAAAGCCGTCACGATGGCACCGGGAAAGAGTTCTTCCTTGGCGGGATCGGACATACTGAGATGGATGGCCATTACAGCCAGCAACAGACCGATAGTCAATGAACCGGTATCTCCCATGAATACTTTCCGTCCGCGGCGGGTCTGCCCGAACATATTATAATAGAAGAATGGTATCAGTGCCCCCAAAGCCGCAAAGGAGATAAAGGCATACAACCACCAGTGCAGACAGACGAACATGCAACCGAAAGCGAAGAAGGCTATCATGCTCAATCCGGAAGCCAGGCCATCAATACCGTCTATAAGATTAATTGCATTCATGATATAGACAATGATAAAGACTGTGAATGGTATGCCCACATAATGGGGCAATTCGTGAATGCCAAACAGTCCGTAGAGATTGTTGAAACAAAAGCCTGAAGCTACCAGTAAAAGGCTGCAAAGTGTCTGGATGACAAACTTAGCGCGGTAGCGCATACCTATCAGGTCGTCTCTCATCCCCATCAGATAGAGCATGAAGAGGCAGCTGAACAGGGTGAGCAGGCAGGTGGATTGTTCCCAACTGAGCAAATTGCTGTCTGTACAGAGATTATGGCAGGCGATGACGAGCGAAATGGGCATAATGATACACGGAAAAAAAGCGATTCCCCCCAGACGGGGAATGTGTGTCGTATGCAACTTTCGGTCGTCCAACGGATCGAAAAGTCGCCGTCTGAAAGCTATCAATGATATTTTGGGAATGATCATTGCACTGAGCAGGCAGCTGACGGCAAATGCCGCTAAAGTTTCAAAATAGCAGATTGTCATTTCTGAAGGATTTGATTAGGTGAGAGCTTGTTTAAATGTATTGATTTATATCTTTCTGAGAAAGCATTGGGGAATATAGGCAGTTGCCACCGCGCACACACCTTGTATTGCCACTATCAGGCGGCGGTTTCCTTTGATGCGGTGTATGCAGCCTTCTGCTCCCTTGAATGGACCGTCCGTAACAAGAACCCGTTCGCCGGTGCTGTACTCCATGGGGACATCGCCGAAATAGTCCAGCCCTTTTTCTCCGGAGGAAGTGACAAGCATGAAAATTTTCATTTCCCGTTCAGGGATAGCTATCGGCAGCTTTTGCCAATTGACAAGACGGGTATATAGTAGGACTCGGTCTGCCAGCTTCTGCTGTAAGGCCAATGCTTGTTTCTCTGTGGAATGGAAGAACAGAAGGGAGGAAATGATCGGTTTACGTACATGCTTTTTCACTCCGCCCCGCTCCACCAGAATTCTTTCACAAGGAATATAGCTCTCGATTTTGTCTTTATTCAGCGAGTCTTCTATCTCAAATACTTTATTGTAAAAGACTTTGAATGCATACCAATGCATAATTGAAGATAACTCTTCCATATTTGTCGTATCTCACCTAAAAGATGTTCCTTCCATTCCTGCATATCTGAGTATTTTTGATTTTCAAAACAACTCTGATGCGCAGCAAGCAAGGTTAATCCAATTCTTCGTTTTGTCTGTCGATTTTTGGAACTCGGAATTTCTCCTGACCCAGGAGAAGATATCCGTAACCCTGTAATTGTACCGTTTCTAAGTAAGAAACGGCACGACGTTTTAAAACCTTGAATTATTGTAGGATAAAAAGACATTTTTATCCTATTTTTTTAGGTCTTGTAGATTCGGTACGATGTTTGGATAATTTTTTTAGAATATATCTATCGAGTTCTATATTGACATTTGTTTTTAATATCTATTCATTTCTTTTTTTTATAAGTAGCTATTTATTGTCTTAAAAATCAGTATTTTATACTTGTTTTGAGATTAAAATATAAACAAATATTTATAGTATTATGTTGTTTTATTCTTTTATTTGTTATATCTTTGCGGCGTAATTTTAAGGTTTCTTACTTAGAAACGTTACAACATAACGCCTCTAAAATCCCTTCATTAGCCTTATCTATCAGTGAGTTTTCTACAGAGTCCAAGTATATGAGCGTGGTCTTTTCGGAAGTGTGCCCCATACCTGCGCTTATGACGGACAACGGGACGTTGTGTTTGCGTGCAACCGTCGCCCAACTATGCCTTGCGGTATAGGAGGAGAGATGTAGATTTTCTCCTGTTAACTTCCCCAGTTTTTTCAATTTTCGGTTATGATAGCCCAGCGCCGTCTGATATTGTCGGAAAGTCTCTTCCGGATCATTGGACGTAATGATTGGAAAAAGGTAGGGACTGTTGCGGACAGATGGCTCATAACGCTTGATAATCTCCTCAATAAGAGGTTCTATGCGAACGGTGAGGCGTTGCCCCGTCTTATGGCGGACATAACTAAGTATTCCTCCGCTTACATCCTCCTTTTTCAGATAGGCAATGTCTACAAAAGCCATTCCACGGGTGCAATAACTGAAGATAAACATGTCGCGAGAAAAGGCAAGTGGAGCAGAATGTGTCAGGTCCAGTTTTTGTAAACGAACCATGATATCTTCGGGTACGGCACGTTTGCGGGTACGCTCCACACCGGTATAAACATTCCGAAAAGGAAATGTTTGTTCCATTTGATTCCGGTTTATCACTTTATTGTAAGCGGAGCGCAAAGTCCGCATATAGAAAGAACTGCTGTTTTTGCTCACTTTTCGTGCCCGGAGCCATTGCTCGTACTCCATGACAAGTCTTTCGTCTATTTGCTTGAGTGGTATGTCTAAGCCTCCCAGAAAGTCGGAGAAGCTGTTCGATGCCCGTTGGAGATTGCGGGCATTTCCCCATCGGCCATCGTTTTTAAGCTCATCGATCAGTACTGTCAAACAAGACAGCACTGTGTCTCCGTTTTCATTCAAAGTACGAAAGCGGTCAATGACATCCGCTAAAGTGTAGTCTCTTCCTTCTCCGTCCCATTCGCATAGAATCCGACGGATACACTGCAGGTCTTTCTCTATTTGCTGCTGGTAGCGGGCGGAAAACCCAATGTTGTCCGCTTCGGCTATGAATGTTTCTTTTTCTGCATCCCACCAATGGGGAAGTATACGCATTCGGGTGGTTATCTGCCTGTTGCTTTGCTTGTGGCATAGCTGGTAATAGATAGTACCGGCTTTTCCCTCCACCGATGATTTTCTGAATTTTACTTTTACAGTCGCCATAGTTTTATTATCAATTTATAGAAATACATATTATGTACGACAAAAGAAAAGATAATCTGTTCTATTTGTTTCCTTCCGACATCCATTTGTTAAAACCGGAAAAATCAGAATATTCCTCTTTTCCGGATAGGAGGGAAGGAAAAAAACAAAAAGGATGAACTATCGCTCCTCCTCTTTCCCAATATTAATTAGGTATTTTTAATGATGTTGTTCATGCGGGTGCTGTATACTCACAAAAGATATATAATCTTATCTCACTGCACTTGTGAAACTCGAATAATTTATATAGAACTAATTTGTTATATACAAAAGATTATGTATCTTTGTGGTGCCGGATAAACGACAGATTAACTATCAAAAAAGAAAAGATGAAGGAGCTTAATGAAGTTGAGAAAATCGAGTTAGAGATAGAAAGGGAAAAACAGAATCTACGGGAATGGAAAAGAAAGGTACAAATATCGGAAATGAAGATGATGAGAGACGTACTAATCTCCTTCTTGAAAGGATATCTGAACTCTTGAAACGAAAAGAAAATTTAAAGAAGTAATTAACCGCCCTGAAGAGGCATTAAACCACTATGGATATGAGAACTTTAAAAGATGATTTATTGAAGATGGATACCTTGCATGGTGAGGCATTAGATGCACATCTGATGGAAATGAAAGAGCTTTATATAAAATCAGATGAAAAAGATGCTATTAGAAAACATCTTGATGGTGAATTGGATACTATAGAAAATAGGATTGATTCATTAGATAAGCGTATTACTATTAGAGAACAAATGAGTGAAATCATAGATTTAATCCCTATATCATACATTGCTAAAAATTACTTTGGCAAAAGCCGTGCATGGTTGTACCAACGGATCAACGGATATAAAGTAAGAGGACGCGTGTATTCTCTTAATGAAAAAGAAGTTGAAACATTTAATCGTGCATTAAAGGACATTAGTCATAAAATCGGTTCTCTCTCAGTAAGTTAATGGTGATAGATATTTGCTATCATTAGGATAGGTTGACAAGTAAACAAGAACTCTGCGACATACCAAGTCTTGTATGTGCGGTTTCTTGTCTACTTGTAACTTCTTTTTGTACTATTTTTTAAAAGGATCTCCTTGCTTGTCCGTACTTACCACCCAGCGGAAGGCATTGACAAACAAAAGATTTTGTGTGGCGTCAATGAATTCTTCATCGCCATGCCCCATATTCAGATATATCATTCTGTATTTGGTATTGGTCCATACGATGGGGAAATCACCGAAGTTCACTACATCTTTGATGCCTAGGGGATAGTTCTTGGGAGAGAGGGACAGCAGAACTTCCACATCTTTGTTGGCTCTCGGACTGGGATTCCACTGATACCATTCGCTGGACGGAGCCACAAAGGAGGCAGGTAAATTCTTGGTGACGGGGTGATTCTCATTGTCAACTTCAACCAATACAGGTTGAGGGGGCCAGTTATTGCAATAGAAAACCCCGCCACCCAGAAAATCTACAAACCAAGGCCAATTTGTGTTCTTGTCATTATAGGCGGCAACGTGGAAGCCTACCCAGCCTCCTCCGTTTTCCATATATTTCTCAAAAGCGTCACGTTCAGCTTTTGTATTGGGATAACCATCGAGCATGACTACTACGCTGTACTCTTTCAGCTTTTCGTAGGTGTATGGGGAGAGGTCCATGGTGAAGTCCAGTACAAAGCCGTCACCATAGTTCAGTTTCTTGAAGAACTCTACTGCCTGCAGGGAGAATTGATAGTGTGCTTCTTCTGCATGTTGCGTATAATAAACCAGCGCTTTGAAACGGGGCGCATTGGCATAATTGGCCGGATAGCCCTGAGGTGCTTGCGCATTTACCAGAAATGTGCAGACAGCAAACAATAGAGTAAGATGGAATTTGATTGTTCTCATAGCATGTATATTTTATATGATTAATAATTTCTTTCTTAATATTCGGCGATAAGCGATAACCATTTTCCGGCCGAGGTCACCCACACTTCCTTGTAACAGGCATTGTTGGTCTGCGGCCAGTAGGGGATGTCATCGTTGCCCAGCGTACGGATACCGACAGGCATTTCGCCGGTCATCTCGCCGGAGGAAAAAGTGTTCATCTGAGGATAATTGTACCCTTCACCGTATATCAGCGATTGCCCGAAAGGATTCTTCCCGACGGTCCAGTAAAGTTGTTCCCGTCCGATGTTCAGCAGTTCTTCATCTTTGAGGAAGTTTCCGCAGATGGCGGCGGATTTTCCGGTGGAAAGATGGATGGCTGTGTTGCCGTTGAAGATGCTGAACCATACGGGGAAACGTTTCAGATAATGTTCTTTATCGAGTTTGACTCCCCGTGTTATCTGTTCCGTGTATAGTTCCTGTGCATTGGCAGGTGGAAAAAGATGGAGCGAATAGAAGCTGGCGGAATCTTTATACTCCTCCGCATGATATACTCCGCTCGGAACCATTCCGTAAGGTTGGGTATATTTCATCAGGCCTTTCAGATAGTTTCCGTACAGTTTTATGGAGCTCGACCATTTCTGATAATCAGGGTGCTCCTTCTGCGTTTCGCAGAGTAAGGTCATGGCTTGCATGTAAACCTGCTCGCGCGACTGATGGATATAGTGCACGATAGATTTCCGTGACTTATCCCGATAGAAGAATCCGCATGTCCTGCCTTTGTCTTTCAACGGTTTGGTGCGTTGGCAATCGAGTACGTACCGGATGGCTTCCGCAGCAGTTTCCGCATAGCAAGATTTCCCCGTCAGTTTGTAGAGCATGCTGGCGGACCAGGATATGGTTGCCATATATTGGCTGTGAGAGGTATTGTAGCTATGTTCGTACATCTGCTTGAACTGGTCGAAACCATCTTTTTTGAACTTCTCCGTAGCAAATGAGAAATCCTCTTCCGCCACTTTCCGCAGATGTTCTTGCAGCATCGGGTCCCGGTCTATGGTCATGGCGGCATAAGCCTCGTAGCCTGCATACAGGAAGTTGTCGAATGCCAGGTTCTGAACACGTACCGAATGAATATCATCCAATGTATTTAGAACGCCATCCTGCCAGATAAGCAATCCCATGCTGCTGGCACGGTAACCATCCCCGTAGCGGTTCTTCAAGATAAACTCAACTCCCCATTCGGCTTCCTCCAGTAAGCGTGCAGCCAGTGCAGCATTGGTTTCTTTGAGGCGATTGTAGGCTTCCAATAAGGAGAAAGTCACATCTCCGGTTTGTAAGGTCTGTTGCGACAAGTCGCCTGCATCGTGCCATCCGCCTGAATAGGAGATGCTTTTTCCGTCATGCCGGGAAAATAAATCCGTGTGACAGGCGGCGTGCTTGCCGGGAACGGGATGTCCGCAGCGTTGGCAAAACAGGAAGTTCAGTACTCTCCAAAGGGAATTATCCCATATGTTTTCACCTATCCGGAACGGGGGCGTCATGATGTCGCCTACTTTCAGTTGATAATCTCCCGGCTGATTGAAAGCGGTAAAGTCGATAACTCCGAATTCTCCGATGGTCGTTTGCTGCCGCTCCAGTGAACCTTCGTGCGCAACCTGGTTGTTAGCAGCATTAATCAGTTGGAAATGTTTCCATTGACCACACAATCCGGTGTTGACGATGGCCGTTTTCCGTTCACCTGTTTCATATCCTGTGGTGGAATAAGCAATTGTATGCTCTGCCGGACTCCATCCGCTTACCTGCTCAGGGTTCTTGATTTGTTGCAGTTGGAGGTTATCGATATAATAAACGGCAGAATCATCCGTAGTCCGGTCTTTCCCTTTCAGGGCCGTATCAAAGCTGATTGCCATTACTTTATCCCGTTGATATTCATCTATCTCAAGGAAACAATGGTTCCACGTCTTGTTTACGAGATTGATGAGATGCGAACCGCTGGGAGGGTTATATCCTGCTTTGGGGGTGGAACTGTCGTTTGTAAATGTCAGGTTCATATTGACCACGCGGGCTCCGTCACAATCGGGATAGATGGAAAAGAAGATTCGGTTGTATCCTTCCCAGTTTTTTCCATTGACGTGATAGGTGACGCGGCTGTTTCCATAGGTCGCATAGTCGGGGTCGGAGGGAGAGCCGGTAGCCCTTTCTCCTGTAGATGTAGGGAAGGACAGACGGATGCTTCCTTTACCCGATACGGATTTCTCTTTAGAAAAAGACATTTCCCCTTGTCCGGAGTGGCGCCATCCATCCGTTCTGCCGGATACCGTAAGCGGTTGGCTGGACAGGATTTCTTTTTTCAGGGCTTTTTCTTCGAAAGACCGGGCGGTGTTCAAAGGTAGCGGAGCATGAATCAATCCTGTTTCATAAACTTGCTTTTCCAGTTGGGCATCCCCCGTCAGAAGATTTTGGCTGAAAAGAGAAGAATTGCCAATGAACAACAAGAGTAATACGAATGATTTTTTTCTCATGATTATGTTAACCTTTTATTTCTAATGCAAGGTTAGCTATTATTTAGCAAAAGAAGGTTTGATAACTGCCATAAAACCTTTAAAAACCATCAAAAAGAAGGAAAATGATAGAATTTCGACTTCTTGTGATAATATTTAAACTAAGGTATCCTTCTTTTCTTCTTAATTCCCTCTTCCTTTGCCTACGTTCTTTTCTCTTCCGTATATATTGGATATTTTCTCTTGGCAGATTCGATACTTTCTGAATATCATCTTCATTCACTCTGCCCTTCTTCTTGGCTACTGGTTTTCTTTTCCCTCTGCATTAAATGCAATTTAAAATATAATTATAGGATAAACCCTTGTTTCCTATTGGTTGTTTTTGTATTTTTAACGCCTGAATTTGGTGAGACGTTTTCACGACAATTCTCAAAAAAGAATGAACAATCATTTCTTATTTATGTATAATATGAAAAAAGTGACTTTATTTGCAACCGGTATCATCATGATGTCATGTGCTCAACAACAACAGAAGATTACGTATCCTGAAACCGCGAAGGTGGATACTGTAGATGTTTATTTCGGAACAGAAGTACCCGACCCGTATCGTTGGCTGGAAAATGATACTTCTGCCGCAACCGCCGCATGGGTGGAAGCGCAAAACAAGGTGACAAACGACTATTTGTCTAAAATTCCCTTCCGTGATGCCCTGCTGAAGCGGTTGACGGATGTGGCTAATTATGAAAAGATTGGTACGCCATTCAAAAAGCATGGTAAGTATTATTTCTATAAAAACGACGGCTTGCAGAATCAGAGCGTACTGTATGTGCAGGATGCATTGGACGGTGAACCGCGTGTATTCCTTGATCCTAACAAACTCTCGGATGACGGTACGGTAGCTTTAACAAGCATTTCTTTTTCGAATAACGGAAAATATACCGGCTATACCATTTCTCGCAGTGGTTCGGACTGGCAGGAAATTTATGTAATGGATACCGAAACCGGCAAGTTGCTGGACGATCATATCGAATGGGCAAAGTTTACAGGTGCTAGCTGGCAGGGCGATGGATTTTACTATAGCGCTTACGATGCTCCGGTGAAAGGGAAGGAGTTCTCTAACGTGAACGAGAATCATAAGATTTACTATCACAAGATGGGTACGCCGCAATCGCAGGATAAGCTGGTTTACCAGAATCAGGCATATCCCAAACGTTTCTACAGCGCCAGTGTGAATGAGGATGAAACCATCCTGTTCCTGTATGAAAGTGGCGACGGACGCGGCAATGCCTTGTATATGAAAGATCTGCGTAAACCGAACGCACCGTTCATTGCGATGGCTACGGATATGGATTACACTTATGCTCCTATAGAGGTGATAGGTGACAAAATCTATATGTTTACGAACTACAATGCACCGAAATATCGCCTCATGACGGTGGATATCAACAAACCCGCCCTGAAAGACTGGACGGAGCTGGTTCCGGAAAGTGAGAATGTACTTTCGGATGTGGGTGTGATAGGTGAGAAGTTGTTCCTGACATATGATAAAGATGCTTCCAACCACGCGTATGTATATGGCCTGGACGGCAAGGAGATACAGGAAATTAAGTTGCCTTCGCTCGGTTCCGTAGGTTTCAGTGGCGACAAGGATGATAAGGAATGTTTCTTCGGTTTTACTTCGTTCACCATCCCCGGTGCTACGTATAAATATGATATGGATGCGAATACGTATGAGCTCTTCCGTGCTCCGAAGGTTGACTTCAACTCCGATGAATTTATAACGGAGCAGGTATTCTATCCCAGCAAGGACGGTACCAAGATACCGATGTTCCTGACTTATAAGAAGGATCTTAAGAAAGACGGTACGAATCCGGTGTATCTCTATGGTTACGGTGGTTTCAATATCAGCCTTAATCCGGGCTTCTCTACATCACGTATTCCGTTCCTGGAAAATGGAGGTATCTATGCACAGGTTAATCTGCGTGGTGGCGGTGAGTATGGCGAAGACTGGCACATAGCGGGTACGAAGATGCAGAAACAGAATGTATTCGACGACTTCATCGCAGCTGCCGAATACCTTATTAATGATAAGTATACCAACAAAGATAAAATAGCTATCGTAGGTGGCTCTAATGGTGGTTTACTGGTAGGTGCCTGTATGACACAACGTCCCGATTTGTTCCGCGTAGCCATTCCGCAGGTAGGTGTAATGGATATGCTCCGCTATCATAAGTTCACTATCGGTTGGAACTGGGCAAGCGATTACGGTACGAGCGAGGACAGCAAGGAAATGTTTGAGTATCTGAAAGGCTACTCTCCGCTACACAACCTGAAACCCGGCACCAAGTATCCCGCAACCATGGTTACTACCGCCGACCATGACGACCGTGTAGTTCCTGCCCACTCATTCAAATTTGCCGCTACCCTGCAAGAATGTAATGACGGAACGAATCCTACTATTATCCGTATCGACAGTAAAGCCGGACATGGTGCAGGCAAGCCTATGGCTAAGGTTCTGGAAGAACAGGCTGACATTTACGGATTTATAATGTATAACATGGGAATGAAACCGAAATTCTAAGTAAAAGTTTTTATTTGTGTTTAGGGTTTGTCATCTGTTGAGTTATAGATGGTGAACCCTATTCTTTTATACCTCTGAATTTGCTTCCAATAAATATGTTCTGATTAATTTGCCTTTTTGATCTTGTTTGCTTATTTTTGTTTCAGTTAATTTTAAAAGGCATTAAATGTAATCCTGTTATGTACTTTGCAGAACTACAAAAGAAGACGGAAGAAATTCTTCAATCATTAGGAAATAAGCTTTCAGCGATTAATTCTCCTGAACCTTTATTGCGTCCTGTCCCTCCCTATATATCAGATGTAATAACGGCAATGGAACTATTGGAAAATAAGAAATATGTACTAAATATTGGGAAACGGATATTTAACTGTGGAATCTCGGGTGAAACACAACTTAGAACAGCAGCAGAAAAAGGAGACATTTATTCCAAGATAGTGTGGGGAGGAGTAAACCTGCGAAAGAAGAACTATAAAATAGGACTTGAGCAATTCACACAACTGCATGAATGGAATATTCCGGATGATCTGAAGAACAAATTATTAAAAAACTTCTTATATCCTGCCTATCTGGAATATGGCAAACGTTGCTATGAAAGGAGTCTGTCGGAAAAATCAAGTGAATATCTGCGTAAGGAAGCAATTTCTTGCCTTTCGAAAGTGTCTACCCATCCTGAAGCTGCCGATATGCTTGCTGAATGTTATGGAGGCGTAGACGGTTGGTCAACTGCACAGGCTTTCTATGAGATAGGAGCTGCAGGGGGAATTGCTAATTCATATTATAGCATAGGCTATTATTATCATCAACGGGATAAAGCACCCGGTAAAGCTATAGAATGGTATAAAAAAGCTGTTGAGAAAGGACATCTGAAATCTGAATATTTTTTGGCTGAATGTTTCATTGCTACAGGCAAGTACCATGAAGCTACCGAGATTTTTCACCGCCTTGCTGATAAACGTTTTATGTCGTCTCCGGAAAGGTATGTAGAATGTGTGGAACGATACAATTTTCCCAAAGGAGAGTTCTACTATTCTATTAAAGGACTAGGGGGGGATACGCCAGACGCATTGTATCAATCTGGATTACAATTCGAAAAAGGAGACAGAGTAGCTGTCGATTTTGTGAAGGCGATGAAATTCTTTTTGAGAGCTGCAGAAAAAGGGCATGAATTGGCGCAATATAAACTAGCCACCTGCTATGAAACAGGTAAACATATAGAAAAAAACATAGGGCAGGCCTACAAATGGTATAAAAGATGTGCAGATCAAGGCAATGCTGAAGCTTCTTACAAAGTGGCGATTGTATATGAATGGGTGAAGTATCACGAGAAAGCTGCTTACTGGTACGAACAAGCTGCGAATAAAGGGTATGAGGGTGCTTTGTATGGACATGCCAGAATGCTAGGTAACCTAAAACAACATCAAAAAGCGCGCGCGCTTTTTATGGCATCGATCGCTAAAAAGGAATATGTCACTGATTGTCATTTCTTCTTGGGAAAATTATATGCCAACGGGTGGGGAGTTGCTCAAGATTCGGTGAAAGCCATAGAACATTTCAAAGAAGCTGGTCTATCGCTTCATGTCTGTTATACTTTGATCGGTACGAAAGGGGAACCGGCTTTTCTATATAATATAGGTGTAGAATATGATTCTGGCAAAGGAGTGCCTGTGAACCATGCAAAGGCTGTGCAATATTACTTGAAAGCTGCCGAAGCAGGGCATGTCTTGGCCCAGTATCAAATGGGCACAATCTATGAATCGGGTGCAGGAGCTGAAAAGGATTATGCGATGGCTTATAAATGGTATGAAAAAGCAGCAATGCAAGGACATTCTGAAGCGGCATATAAAATGGGAAAAGCTTATAATGAGGGTGTACATCGAATAAAGGACAAGACGAGAGCTTTGGACTGGTATCGCAGAGCGGCCTTAAAAGGTTGCATAGCTGCCCAGTATGAGTTGGGAAAAGAAAAATATTTAGTCAAGGAATATCATGATGCCCTGACATGGCTGCAAACAGCTGTAAATCATGGTAATCTTCCTGCTAACTATTATTTGGGAGTAATGTATTATCATGGTTGGGGAGTTACTAAGGACCTTGACCGTTCGTTTGCTTATTTCAGTAATGCCGGAACATTTAGCGGTACTTACTATTTTATGGGAATGTTCTACTATTACGGGTATGGCAAATTAAATAAGAATCTGAATAAGGCATTTTGGTACTTTCGCAGGTATGAAGATGTGAATCCGGATAAATACGCAGAGTATTATCTGGGTCTTTGTTACAAAAATGGTTATGGTACGGAGAAATCACCTCAAATGGCATTTCAGAATTTTGAAAAGTCTGCTAAGAAGGGGATAAAACAGTCACAATTTGAACTGGGATTATGCTATAAGAATGGAATAGGTACTAGTTGTAGTTATCGATTTGCTCTGGAATGGTTATTGAAGGCTGCCAATCAAGGTTATGCGGAAGCTCAATATGAAGTAGGAGAAATGTTTTTTAATTCTGGACTTTATTCGATTAAGGATGCAAATCCTGTATTGACTGCTATTCAATGGTTTCAAAAAGCTGCCGATCAAAATCATAAATTGGCAGTTTGCCGTTTGACAGATATCTATTATGATGAACAACAATATACAAAAGCCGGGAAATTAATATCTGTAGCTATTAATAAATTCAGCTATCCTAACGCCTATTTTTATTGGGCTGTATTCTGTCATCAGGGGATAGGAGGATATCAAATAAATCAGCAAAAGGCGTTGGAACTTTATCGGTCCTTCATAAAGTATACACCATATCCTGATTCTGTAAAGAAAGTCAAGATGGTAGAAAATGCCAAGCAGTTTATTTATGAGCTGGAGCATCCGACATTAAACAAATTGAAGAAAATTTTAGGAAAGTAGTTATGAGCCTGACAGATAATATTATAAAAACAGAGGTCGAACGACATGTGCAATTGTATAATATTGAACAACTGAAAAGAAGACTTTTCAATTGTTTTAAAGACTACGCTAATCAATATGTAGATGCAGGTCGATTGCTGTTATATAATGATAGCTTGTCGCGTGCCAATCAGCTGGGAGAAATTATTGCTGAGGAAGTATTAAAATCATATACAGATCTTGAAACTTTTTATCCTGATATCCGAAAAGAACTGAAAAACCTTCCTAGCCTGGCCGATCAACCTAAAAATTTCAAGCAGAAAGCAACGCTGATATGCGATGATTTTATAAGTTATTGTGCCCGGAAATCTCGCTCAATAACAGAAGATAGTATAAATTACGGAAAAGAACTCCTACGGAAACATGATCCTTTCCTTCTTCCTTACATAGTGAAGGAGAAAGAGGATTATTCCGTAGAAGACTATATAAACAGTTGTCTGCAAGCTGCAGATAAACGATATGTATGTGAACAATTTCCTGTCAATTATGAGCGGAAAGAAACCCAATGTTATGGTAGCATCTATGTAGCTGCTGATATTCCCCAAATGATAAACTGGCAAGTGGAAGGGAAGAGCAGTTATTTTCATTTATCCATAGTAGATCAGGCGAAGGTTGAATTTATGCTCACTGAAATGTTGTTGCATTTCGTTCCTGGTAAACTACATATTACCGGCGTTGACTTGAATTTCACTTCGGCCTTTGAGAATTTCAAGCAATTGGATGATGTGATGGTAGGAGGGACTATCTTGCAGCTGGGTGATTTATTGAGACAGATACAGGTCTGGAATTCAGAGATAGAAAAACGATTCCGTGAAGCAGGTGATATCATAAAATACCACCTCCGGGAGAAACGGATAGAATATCCTTATGAGGTGATCGTGTTGAATGATTTACCCCAACAGTTAGATTCACACCTGACAGAAACTATGAAATCCGTTATTCGCAATGGTTGGCGTGTAGGTTTTCATATTATAGTAGTGGGTAATCTGCCTTCTCAATGGGAAAAGGAATTGTTTATCGAAACGGATGGACCTAAAATGTCGGCTGTAGCAAATACTCCCATAGGAACTGCTTCCAAAAGAATTGAAATATTAAAAAAATGGCAGCAATGTTATCAGAACTTCCAAAAGGAACTTTCACAGCAACAAGAACGGGAAGCTGAATTGCAAAAACAACAAATACAAGAAACAATGACTGTTACTCCTTACCAAGATGCAGCTAAAGAATTCAGTATTGAAGTAGGAACAAACAATCAGGGGCGCATTAATTTTGTTCTTGATGAAATATCTCATGTACACTCATTTATAATTGGCCAGACAGGTTCTGGAAAATCAGTCTTTCTGCATGATATTTTAAATCATGCCATGTTGAAATATTCTCCGGAGAGCCTGCAATTCTATTTGATGGACTTTAAGTTCGGAGGTGTGGAATTTAATCGTTATCGGACTTGTAAACATGTACGATGTTTAATGGTGGATGAATCAGACCCACAAATCACATTGGAAATTTTGAAAGATTTGTGGGAGGTGATGCAAGAACGTGCACGACTTATGCGCAATGAAGAAGTCTCTAATTTGAAAGATTACAATGCAATAACATCTAATAAAAAGTTGCCACGTATAGTTTTACTGGTAGATGAGTGCCATGAACTTTTTAAAGAAGGAAGATTTAAAATACAAAGTGAAATAGATGTTATTCTGACACGTATTGCTAAGGAGGGACGTAATCAGGGGGTACATTTAATTTTTGCCACTCAGACTTTGACAGGGACTAACATTCCAGGGGGAATAAAAAATAATATCACAGATCCTTACTTGTTGAATTGTCGTATGACGGATGCGCAAGTATTTATTCCTACAGTGGGAACTCGTACAGAAGCTTTATCCACAGGAGAGGTATATTACCGTCCTAAAGGTTTTGAGGAGGGGATTATATTCAAAGCGGATTTTTATGATCGTGAGAGGCTGGCTGAAAATTTGCAGAATATAAATCAAAAAAGTACAAACAGTATAGTGGATTTCCAACCATTCTATTTCTCTGGAAAGCAGACATATAGATTGGTAGACTGGATACCGGATGAATTGCCCCGGCGTTATCCTGCAGTTTATCTGGGTAAAGGTATCAGTGTGAAATCGAACTTGATCTCTGCAAGTTTTAAACCTGAAACAGCCTCTAATCTATTATTAATAGGTATTAATGAGCGTCTACAAAGTACCCGTATCCAGCTAAATATACTACTCTCGTTGATGCACTATTATAAAAAAATGGGTGAAGATGCTCGTTTCTATCTTATTGATTGTATGGACCCCGATGATGAATATGCTGTTGACGAAGAAGTTTTGAATACGTTGGAAGATTACGGTTGTCATATCTTGGTACGCAATCGTCAACGCAATGAGATGCTTTCACAATTGGCGATACAGATACGTGAAAGAAAAGAAAAAGAAGATACTTTCTTGTTTATCCTTGAACAAGACTACTTTACATCACTAAAGCATAATGCGGAGGTTGAGCTGCCAGTTGAAGATCATTCGCCAGTATCAACTCCTGCCAATCAAAATGCAAATGATTTTTTATCAGATTGTCCTTTCCCGTTTACAGCAGAATCTGTGATGGAAAAACCTGCAAAATCTAAAAACAAGGTAGATACTGTGCAGCACATACTGCAAACTGTTTTAACAAAAGGACCTGATTATGGGATTCACACTATTCTTCAAGTTAACAAACTGGATAATTTACTCTTTCAGGAATATTCTTTGAACAAAAAAGATATTTATTCGATGTTCCAGTATGTTGTTGTCCAGAGAACAGATTCGGAAACGGCAATAAAACTGGCTCTGTCTGATGATTTTAAGCCGGAACAAATGAGTGATGACCATGAACGTTTGCGTAGCTACTTTCGTAACGACATAACAGGGACAGAGATACTTTATTGTCCTTTTGACTCTATTACAGTAAATGATATAAAAAACTTAATGAAATAACTAATTATGGCACATGAAGTTAATGTAAGAAATGAAGAAGAACTCATCGCTTTTGCGCAAGCCTTGGACGGATTAAGTAATGCTATGGTGCAGAACTTTAATAAGGCTAGAGCTGAAATGTATCGCGTAAATGAGGGATGGAATGATGAACAGAATCAACAGTTTATGCGGCAATTTGAACAGAGCGTACAAGTCATTAATCAAATAGGCCAGATGATGAATGATTACAGTGCATATATGCGTCGTTATGCTGCTGCTATTCAGCAAGTAAAAAACATAAGATAATATGAATGATGTATCCGTTCGGGAGATAAACGAATTGTATTCATTTTATTCGCAAATAAATAATTTTATAAGTGGACTTGATTCTGTGCGTAGCCGTCTTCAGTCGGGTGCACAGAGCAAAGTCAGTCGGTGCGAAAATCTGATAAGTCGCATTGAACGGGCCCGTGAACGTATCAATAGGCAAATAAATTCTTTGGAGGCTTCTATAAATTCTCTGCATAACAGTTTATATAACGTGGAAGATGAAGCATATCGGAGACATATTTTAGATGAGATTGATATGAAAACTGATGAGAAAGAAGAGTTGGAGGACGAGCTCATTGAATGTGAGAATGATATGGAAGAAGTGCAGAATGGATTATATCAAGCCCGGAATCTAGCGGATGATATTACTCAAGAGGCTTTTACATGTATGAATGAAGCAAAACAATATGCTGATAATGCCTGTCGTTTTATTGATAAGCTTATCTATCATTTGCAAAATACTAAAAGGTAATTTTATGTTGGAATACGGACTATTATCTCAAAAACAGCAAGAATTGGATTTTATAACTAGCAGTTTGCGCAATATATGGAATGACAAACAGTACGAATACTTTTGTAATCACTTGATTTTGCCTATTAAGAACTGTTTGCAGCAACATGAAGTATTCATAAGTAGTAAGATTTCTTCTATGGAGCAAATAGAATCTCAGATTGAATCAGTAGCCAGCAAATATTAATGCTGTAATTGACGTTTTATCATTATTTAATCAAAATATCACTGAAAAGTATAGGTGAATCCAAAAGTTTTCCTATATTTGCAGTGTTATTCGTTGACAATTTGCTCGAATAACCTTAAAGTCACGAAGGAATAAACCTTTAAAACGTAATATTATGAATATCGAACGAATTATGTCCTCTTTAGAGGCAAAGCATCCCGGCGAGTCTGAATATCTTCAAGCCGTAAAGGAAGTACTTCTTTCCATCGAAGATATCTATAACCAGCATCCAGAGTTCGAGAAAGCTAAAATCATAGAACGCTTGGTTGAACCCGACCGTATCTTTACGTTCCGTGTTACTTGGGTGGACGACAAAGGTGATGTACAAACCAACCTTGGTTACCGTGTGCAATTCAACAATGCCATTGGCCCGTACAAAGGCGGTATTCGTTTCCATGCTTCCGTAAATCTTTCCATCCTTAAATTCTTAGGCTTTGAACAGACGTTTAAGAATGCACTGACTACTCTGCCTATGGGTGGTGGTAAAGGTGGTTCCGACTTCTCTCCGCGCGGTAAGAGCGATGGTGAAATCATGCGCTTCTGCCAGGCATTCATGTTGGAGTTATGGCGTCACCTTGGTCCGGATATGGATGTACCAGCCGGTGATATAGGTGTAGGTGGTCGTGAAGTGGGTTATATGTTCGGTATGTATAAGAAGTTAACCCGTGAATTTACCGGCACATTTACCGGAAAGGGTTTGGAATTCGGCGGTTCTCTGATTCGTCCTGAAGCTACAGGTTTCGGTGGATTGTACTTCGTGAACCAGATGTTAGAAACTAAAGGCATTGATATCAAAGGTAAGACCGTTGCCGTTTCCGGTTTCGGAAATGTAGCTTGGGGTGCCGCTACCAAAGCAACCGAGTTGGGTGCCAAGGTGGTTACTATCTCCGGACCGGACGGATATATTTATGATCCGAATGGTATCAGTGGCGAAAAGATAGATTATATGCTTGAACTCCGTTCATCGGGCAATGATATAGTGGCTCCGTATGCAGACGAATTCCCCGGTTCTACATTTGTTGCCGGTAAGCGTCCATGGGAAGTGAAAGCTGATATTGCATTGCCTTGTGCTACGCAAAATGAACTGAATGGTGATGATGCCCGTCAGTTGATTGAAAATAAAGTGATGTGTGTGGGTGAAATATCTAATATGGGCTGTACGCCGGAAGCTATCGACCTGTTCATCGAACATAAGGTGATGTATGCTCCGGGTAAGGCTGTCAATGCCGGTGGTGTTGCTACTTCCGGATTGGAAATGTCACAGAATGCAATGCACCTCAGTTGGTGTGCTGCCGAAGTGGACGAGAAACTGCACGCTATTATGCACGGCATTCATGCACAATGCGTAAAATATGGGACAGAACCTGACGGTTACATCAACTACGTGAAGGGAGCCAATATTGCAGGCTTCATGAAGGTGGCTCACGCAATGATGGGTCAGGGAATTATTTAAAGGAAAACTTTGTTTAGTTGTATTTGTATTTGTGGTTTGTGCTGTCCTGCCTGTGAAGGTGTAGGGCAGTACTTTTTTTATAGGCATACCAACAATTAGGTATATTCACTTCTACAGCGCCGCTATCAGTCAAACTTAATACTTAATACCTCGTACTTAATACCAAAATTATTACCTTTGCATCCGGAAAATCATAAAATAACAAAGAGATGTTACAACCGGAACTAAAATTAAGACGCGATAAAATACGCGTCTTGATGGCTCAACAAGAGATTGACGCCGCTCTTATCACTTGCAATGTAAACTTGATTTATACGTACGGACGCGTTGTCAGCGGCTATCTGTATTTACCGTTGAATGCTCCGGCACGCTTATTTATCAAACGCCCTAATAATATTGAAGGAGAACATATACATTCTATCCGTAAGCCGGAACAATTGCCCGATTTATTGAAAGAGTGCGGTCTGCCCTTGCCTGCGAAATTGATGTTGGAGGGAGACGAACTCTCTTATACGGAGTATACCCGTCTGGCAGCTTGCTTTCCTGAAGCTACTGTTGTGAATGGTACTCCCCTGATCCGTAAGGCGCGTAGTGTAAAGACAAATATTGAAATTGAAATGTTCCGTCGTTCGGGTATTGCCCATACGAAGGCTTATGAACAGATTCCTTCTGTGTATCGACCAGGAATGACAGATCGTCAGTTGTCTATTGAAATAGAACGCCTGATGCGTTTGGAAGGTTGTCTGGGTATTTTCCGTACATTTGGTCAGAGTATGGAGATATTTATGGGTAGCTTGCTGGCGGGAGATAATGCCACTGCTCCTGCACCTTATGACTTTGCTTTAGGTGGTGAAGGACTTGATCCGTCTATACCTATCGGTGCAAACGGTGCATTGCTGCAACCCGGTCAGAGTTTTATGGTTGATATGGGTGGAAACTTCTATGGATACATGGGTGATATGAGCCGAGTATTCTCTATCGGTAAGTTACCGGAGAAGGCTTATGCTGCACATCAAACATGTCTGGATGTACAGGCAACTGTGATTGAAAAGGCAAAACCGGGTGCTGTTTGCGAAGATCTCTATAATACAGCTATTGATATCGTAACGAAAGCCGGATTTGCCGATTACTTTATGGGAGTAGCACAGAAGGCGAAATTTATCGGTCATGGCATTGGCTTGGAAATCAACGAAGCTCCTGTACTGGCTCCGCGTATGAAGCAGGAATTAGAACCGGGTATGGTATTTGCCCTCGAACCCAAAATCGTATTGCCGGGTGTCGGCCCCCTGGGTATTGAAAACTCATGGGTAGTGACAGCAGACGGGGTAGAGAAGTTGACACTGTGCAAGGAAGAGATAAGAGAAATGTAGGATAAGTATGAAATATGAAGTATTAAGTATGAAGTATTAAGTATGAATGTGTTGCGGAATTATGCTGCATGGCAATTTATACTTCATACTTAATACTTCATATTTCATATTTATCTCACTCTCCTTCGTAATACTCACACAAGAAGTATCGTGCAATGAAGTCCCAATTATCATGCAATACTTCTTTTCCACCAGGGAAGGGAAGTTGCATATCAGGAAGTAGGCTTTTTGCCATACCATACTTCAGGAGATCAAAGGGGCAGGTACCCGGATAAGTGAATAATTTGTATCCTTTGGCAGCTGCCTTTTCTGTATTATAAGTCGGATTACGTGGATCGCAGAAACAATAAGAAACATTAGAGGCTATCAGCATACCTTTGGCATTGGCATAGATCACAAAGTTTCTTTCATCTCTTAATTCCGGCAACAGACTTTCATTTTTATCTTCCCATTTTAATTCTTCCACAAAGAAACGGCGTAATTCATCGTAGGTGGTAAAATAAAGTAGCGGCTCTCCTTTGCTGTATGACAGGCAGTTCTCCACATCTTTTTTAAGTGTCATTCCGGGAGTGATTTCGGGAAGTGGTACTAATGGCATTTTCAGTAAATCAAGTCCCATCACCCAAATGGGAGAAGACGGCTCGTCGCAGATGGGAGCTTCTTCAAAGGCGGTATCCATCACTTCATATACCTTTTGGCTGAATTCTATCAGGTCAGGATCATGGGGATTCTGGATAATAACATCGTCCTCCTCGAAGATGGCATAGCGGGAGAGAAGCGTCCACTGGATAAATGAGATGTCTTCTACATTGATTTCGTCGGGAAGATACTCGTCGGTCAGCGTATAGAAAGGAAGATAGGACTTGTACAATCCGTAATAGGCATTGGAAAACTCTTTCCAACCACCGGACTGGGCGATGGCATCTTGCAGATAAATAGCCAATGAAAGGGCAGCATCTACTTTCTCTGTTTCAAATTTTTTACTGTATAAAGGGGATTCATCGATCAAAGATAGCAGTTGACTGGCGAAGTTCAAATACCAGGTGTCGGTCGAGAGTTGTTTGCTGCGTTCGTTAATTCCTAGCCAACGCTTCATGTAAATTCTTGCTTGTTTCATATTGCTTGTTGTTTATCTCACAAAGATAAAACTTTCCCTTGAATTGCTCCTTAATCGTCGAGTATATTTACCGCGTGAGAGAGAATTTCATACTGAAACCAAAGTCGGCACTGACTACCGGATATGAGCTGGAGGATATTAACGGGGTATTTTGCTGGCGGTCATAGTAAAGGCGCAGGGTTAACAAGCGACTCAGGGTGTAGTCTGCCGAACATGATATTTTCAGGGCTTTGTTGCCATTGGTAGCTTGTGCAAAACCTTGCTGGATGTCCCGGCAGAGGGCGGACTGGTTGCGGAATGAAATATCTGCACGGAGAGCAAGGTCATGGCTGACACGATTCTTGCTGTCTTTTACATTCCGGCCACTGAATAAATTGAAGTTTACGATCTTATATCCCAGGCCGATAACGAAATCGCGGGAAGCGGTTTCTACCAGTTGACAAGCACTCATACTGAGATTTAATATACGGCTGGTTTTATATTCCACTTTGGCGGTAAGCCCGTTTTTGAGGGTGGCATCCATACCGATAAGGGGGGAGAATTGCTCGTTGATGGATACCATGCTGATGTCGAAGCGCGATGAAGGGATAGGATTTCCTGATTGCACATCTTCTACAAAGCCTATATCGCCCATATAGCTCATGAAACTCTGGAAAGTGTTGTAGCTGCCGACGCTGTAGGTGCTGCGATAGGCATGATTCAGATTGACACTGCGGAAGTTCTTTTTGAACCAGGCTATCTTGGTAAGTCCTGTGTAGGTGATACGCCAGTTCGGCATCATGGAGAACAGGCTGGGGAAGAAGTCGAGGGCAGAGTTCCGAGCGCTCCTTCCGGTATAGGCGGCGAGGAAGGCAGGGATCATGACATCCGGTGAGTGCTTGCTGATTGTGCCGTTTGCCGGATCGAATGTCTTTCCGGCAAGGGCGCTGCCTTGCGGATACTGTGCACCGAGGAATTGGGATTCCACACGGTCACGGATAACGTCAAGGTTGCGGCGGAAACGTTCGAATGTGCCGGAATGATAACCGTCGCCGGCGCTGGGGCGTTCGAAAGCACTACCGATAGAAATGATACTCATGGAGAAGTTACCACTGCGGGTATCCGGCATACCTTCGAACATATATTGTATTTCGCGGCTGCGGTTGCGGGTACGATTGGCGGTAAGGTCTATTTTGAGGTCGCGTATCGGTTCAAGGGAGATACGCAATTGAAGATCTTCAAGGGCATTGCTGCTGGCAGGGCTGACAACGGAGTCGTTGCAGATGAGCCAGTCGTTTTGCAAGGCACGGTCGATATAGCCGTCTCCGGTGAAACCGAATGCAAAGTCCATTCCCGGAGCAAGGAAGCCTCCGTGTTTCTTCTGGCCGAACATGTCACCGACTTCAGGACGGAAACCGGGAAGGGTCATGGCATACGTATTTTTGTAGGTAAAACTGAAATTGCGCACGCTCATGGCAAGGCGGGTGGCATGCTGACCGAATTTATACCACCAACCATCTTCCGGATCAGGACCGGGGATTACAGTGAGCTTTATGCGTGCCGTGTCCTGCGTATCAATACGTAGTGAATTAGCATTTATAATCTTATAACGTACGGGATAACGACGTCCGTCCACTGTGAGAGCGGTGACTTTGGGACGACGGGAGTTCATACTGTGTTGAATGGTAACCGTAGTGTCTGCACGCAATTGTACTTCCTTGTCGAAGCGGCGGGGCTTTTGTTCTTTGGGTGAGGAGGGTTTGCGATAGGAGGCGGAAAAGCGGCGGTTTACTTTCTTTAGATAAGGTACCTTGTTATAGAGTGCTTCGAGATTGAAACGCGAGTTTACGTCGATGCTGCGCTGATTGCTGACAGTATTGCCCATTTCTACGCCATCGGAAAGGGAAACACCCCGGTCCCAGTTGTAAGAAGAGGCAAAGCGAAGATCGGCACTGATCCAGTCGGTAGCGGGGAACTTGTCGAATGGGAGTTTGTAAGTGGCATTGAATGTCTGCTGGAAATCAATAGGACGGCCGAGCGAGAACAGGCTGCGGCGTACTGTATCTTTCCAGGCTGAGTATTCGTCGGGATAAAGGTCTTTATTTACTACACCGTAAGGTTCTTCAATCTCGGCGTGGGTAGCGGAGGTAAAGTTCAGTTTCAGGTTCCTTGTCAGGTCCCAGCGCAGGGCGAAGTCACGGTTCCAAAGGAATTCTTTAGCAACGGAGATGGGGATGCCTTCGATACTGATATCCCCGCTACCGATGGTACTGCTTCCGGCAGTCAGTGCCTCCAGGTCGCGGAGTTGAAGTTCGTAATAGTGACGCGTCATGTCGGTATTGAACGAGATGCTTTGGGGCAGCCAGTTCAGATTGAGCTCTTTGACGAAGCGCATCCATGGAGATTTACTTTCCATAGCTTTGAAAGGTTCCCACGGACGATAGACAGGAGCATAATTATAAGTCATTGCAGCACGCCAGTCTGTTTCATTTTCGTAAGCTGTGGTACTACCCTGGTTGTGGCGGAGGGAACGGGAATAGCTGAAAGTAAAGTTCCCCGGATCATAAGGCATGGGGTTTTTACTTGTAATGCCCAGTCGTGCATTGCTGAGACTGAAATTGCGGTAGGTCGTAATTTCACGGGCGATATTCATCAGCGAGTCTCGTTCCCAATCGGTGGTGCAGGCATCCAGGGCGTCATCCAGCAACATATCTTTGTCCAGGGGATTGTACTTTGGCGTAGTAGCTTCTTTGGAGTAAGAGAAGTAAATAGGAGCGGCCAATTTGGCCTTTTTAGGAAAGAAACGTCCCAAGTCGAATGTGGTGGTGAAACTATACTGATAATAGTCGTCCAGCCGACGCTCGCTGACGCTCTGTTCCAGTCCGCCGAAACCGGCTGTTTCCACGTGACCGGTCAGGTTGATACTACCGATATCGGAAAGTTGTAAGTTGAGATTGCCTTGTGCAGCCCAGCCGCCGTCTTCGTTGAATTCGGTCAGGCGCAGTTCGTTCACCCAGACTTCTGCCGATTTGACGGTGCGTGAGTTATTTCTCACACCAATCATCATTGTCTTGACCTCTGCCAGTGAAGGATTACCAATCACGCTTATCTTATTGGAGGGTTTATCCGGATCGTATTCCGAATACACTTTAGCATAGCTGACACCACTATTCGAGATATTCTTTAGGCGATTACGGGCTTTCTTGACATTAGTAAGCACACTGAGGTCAATGTCCAGATTGTTGTCTTTCGGCCAGACGGCAAGGCAACCGGCAACGGTACTTCCGTTGTATTCTCCGTGCGGAGTGAGTGTGAGGGGGATTTCGTATTCATAATAGTTGCTGCGGTAATCTGATCCGAGGCGGATGAATACGGAAAGTTCTCCGTTCTGCGGATCTGTGGAGAGATCGGGCAGAGCTTCGGCATGAGCAAACATTTGCAGCCGGCGGTATTGCCGCATGTCCATACCCGTATTCTTGTAGACGGCACGGGCATCACCCGGAGCCAACTTTTCCAGCTTCAGGCTCATGGCTTGCTCGTTCTGCTGGCGAAGTTGCGGTTGTCCCGGATCGATGACACGGGAGATACCCGGAGGCATTACATAGTTCACCGGAGTACGGTCTCCATTTTCTTCGATATTGACGGCAGAAACGTCCAGTGCGGCAGAACTGGTGGTAGAAGTGCCTTGCTGTGTATTGCTCAGTGCGTCGGTATAGGTGCGCCATTCGCCGCGTACCAACTCCAGGGTGGCAAAACGCAGCACGATGGGTTTCTCAAACCCGGTCAGGAACATGCGCATGAAGCGGATGGACTTGAAGTCTTTGATGTTTCCCACAGCCTCACCACTGCGTACGGGAACTTTGAACTGATACCAGGTCACTTCTTCCGTTTGTCCGTTGCGCAGGCGGACACTGGCGGTTCGTTTATCCGTGATGTAATTCTGCCCTACTTTCAGGTCGGCAGGTGTCAGATTGATGCGATATTGGAAATACTTCTCAGTCTCGTTCAGTGTATTGTCCTGATTGATATCCTCTACATCGGGCACGGTTTTTGAAGATATATCGTATCGTTCCGGAGAATCTTCACTGGCGGTGGAGTTCCCTTCGGTATTGTTATAGTATTTATAACGCTCCAGAATGCTACGCTCTTCACGGTCATAGTCCGAGCCACGGAAATAGTGATAATTGTCGCCTGCCGGATCGTTGTAGAATTTTTCGTAAGTGGAGGCATCCACTTTGCCTTGTATGTCTGTCAGATATTTCTGATAAGTGGAGAAGGTGCGTTCGTCTTCAGTAGAGAGCCCGTTCAGTCCGACATCTTGTCTACGGCGTGCACCGGCTGCATTATCAAAGGCATATACCACACTGCGGTCGCGGGGAACACGCCCCCAAACAGTTTCTTCGGTCTTTGTGGCATCTCCATCAATGGGCAGACCGTTTTCAAAGAACTTCTTGCCATCTTTGAGGATGTCTTCGGATACTTCGCCGAGGTTGATGTAGAGAGTGCCTTTGGAAGAGTTCCCCGCAGGGTTACGCTCCTGCACCCCCGCAGGATTACGCTCCTGCACCCCTGCAGGGTTATGCTCCTGCACCCCCGCAGGATTACTACCCCCCTCTCCATAGATGAAGGGGTCGAGCAACCAAAACGTGACGTATTCAATGTTTGCCGCTTCAAAATCACTGGTATCCAGTTTACGCATCATGCCTCCCCAGCGATTCTCCGGATTTTGCAGAGTACCGTCGGAATTCAGGTCTGTATCCAGATTGTACGGCCCTCGTTCCTGTGGATAATAGGCCAGGTTCAGCACGTTCATGGAAGCCGATTCCTGATAGGGAGTTTCTTTATTCGGAAACAGTTCCTGCTCATAGACCTCACGTACATAGTGGTTGCTGAGCTGGTTGAGGTCGTTTTTGATGTGTGTAGGTGTCAATGAAGAGTTACGGCGGGTGAAAAGTCCGTCAATATGGTACCATGCCAGTAGTGCCCGGTTCTTTCCATAATTGATATCATTGCTGCGGGTTGCTTCGGGAAAGAGGGGAGAGGGGGTGCTTGCCAACATCCAGTATGAGGGCTGGCGAAGGTCGATACCACTTTGCGTGCTTTCGAAATCGTCGATGTACGAAGCGTTTTGTTGCAGTCCTTTGGCATGTCCCGGAATGAGATGGGCGAATTCCACACCGAGATTGATGCTGCTGGGGGCGGTTGCGGTGACGAACGGTAGTTTGTCCAGCATGTTTGTCAGCCACTGGCTCTCTTTTTTCCATGAAGCATTCACTCCCCACAATGTATTGGAGAGAGGTTCGTCACCCATTGCCACTTTGCTCGTCAGCGGCTTCTCGCTGAGGTGCATGATGCTTCCTCCGAAAGAGAAGTTCTGTGAGAAATCGTAGGTGAAGTTTAGGCCCATCATCGTTTTGCGTTGCATGCTGTAGAGCGTATTACTTTCCAGATTTACGCTGATGGCTGTGCCGGCGTCAATGATGCTTTGGTTGAGAATGGTAACTACTCCCAATGTGTAGTCTACTGTATAGTCCGAGTTTTCTACCAGTGTCATGCCGCCTGCCGTTACCCGTACTGAGCCTTGTGGAATATTCATAGCTCCTAACCGTATTTCATTGGCATTGGAGGCACGGTATTCACCTGTTAGCCGGAATTTATTCTTTTCAGCTGTTTGTTGCGCTACGGTGCGGGTGGAGTCGTACAGTTCCTGAAACACATATTTGTCCGCCAGTGCATCATTCCCGATGGCTTTGCGCAGGTGGCTGCCGAAAGGTTCTACTACAGGAAAGTAAATACGTCCGTCCGATGCTGTCACCGTATAGCCTTCGACAAAGTCGAAGAAACCGTCCGCACCTGTTTGGTTCTGGCTATTAAGGCGGTCGAGGTTCATGACACGCAACAGGGGTGTTTTGGCAATCTTTCCTTCCGGGATATAGCGTAGATATACGCCTGTTGTATCGCTTTGGTAAGTGATATTCAACTGGAATTTCTCTTTCTGCACGGAGTAGGCATTGAGACTGTAGACGTTCTTCATCATCAGATCCCAGCAGGCTGCGTCCGGGGAGTTTGCCGTGTTCTTCAGTAATTTTACGAACAAACTTTGCCCGGTTTCCTTGATGTCAGAAGAAAACTCACCTACCTGATAACTTCGTCCACCGAGTGTGTATTCAAAAGCGACTGCCAGTACTTCGTCCGGTTGAAGGGTTTGCTTCAGTGAGATATAACCCAGTTTACTGTTCAGTGTGTATTCTGAGGAAGTGAGCAGACGGGCACTTTCTATTTTTTCGTAATCCATGCCGGGTTCGGATCCGGGGATTGTACTCATGACATTGCTTACCTGGCTGATATCGCGTGCGGCTGCATAGCTGCTGATCATTGCCGCATAGAGGTTATTGGCACTATTGGCGGGAGCGTTGACGTTTGAACTGGGGTTGGTGGGGTTTCCCACTCCGCTCCAGGCGGTAGTGTTGCCTATGTGAAAGGCTTCTCCAAGATCAGTTAGTGCTACGATGTTTCGCGGATTATCATAGTTATTTCGTTTGTTGGTTACCCATACTTCGATCCTGTTAATTGTGATTCCCGAAAGGATATTCGGAAGCTGTGCCAGGTTTTTGTCATAGACATCCCGAAAATAATGGGCAAGGAAGAAGTGTCGGTTTCCTTCGTAATTGTCTGCGGAGAAGTCGAAAGTAGTGGTTTGTGCACCGCCGCGGCTGGTCACTGTTTTGGCTTCACTCTCTTGCTGGCTGATAACAGCCTGTAGCTTTAGTTTGCCAAATTGCAGGTCTGTGCGAATGCCGAACAGTGCAGATGCTCCGCGTATTAGTGAGTTATTGGTGGACATGCTCACATTACCGGCTTCAATCAGTTTGATGATCTCATCTTCTTTTCCCTCATATTTCAGTTTCAGCCGTTTGGTGTCAAAATCAAAGGTAGCATCAGTGTTGTAGTTCATGTTCATATTCACCTTGTCACCTACCTTACCATTGACGTTGATATTAATTTTCTCGTCAAAGTCAAAACCAAGTGTTTTGCGTTGACTTTCCGGAAGTGAGGGATTCTTTACGTTTTTGTATGTCATGCCGAAGCTGAGTTCTGCATTACCTTGTGTACGTATTTGTACCCCACCGGGGCCGAACAACTTCTCTGCCGGTCCAAGGTTGAACTTCATATCCATAAAGTCGAAAGCTTCTTTTCCTTTGCCGATTTGTTCTCCGTTCTTTTGGCGGTAATAAGATTGCATGGATTGTTTCAACGTCCAATCCAGATATTCTTCGGGGGTTAGTATCATCGGTACACCGATTTCGGTATTCCCTAATTTTGTGCGTATGTAGTACCTGTCTGTTTTTGCATCATATTCTGCCTCGGTTCGCAGGTTCATAGGTGATTGCAGGTCGGCAGGGTGGGGAGAAAGGTCTTTTAGTGTACCCGGTACGGTCTTGCGAACGGAATATCGCGGAGCTATTGTATCTTGTATGTTTTCCGCTTCCGTTTCTTGTGTATTTTCCCCATTTACATTCTGCCCCATAACGACAAAGCTGCCAGGCATGAGCCATAGCAGCAATAACCAGATGATATGTCGTATACGAGGAGACTTCATAATGTGTTTAATTGAATAAGTTACGAGCTACAAGCTACGGGTAACAAGTTACTGAGTATACTCGTGGGCGAATAATTATCCGCTCGGCTATCACGCTGAAAAGTTCTTGTCGCTCGTCGCTCGTCGCTTGTCACTTAATTTAGCGCATAGTGCTAAATTAAAGTCTTTTCAGCGCCAACTTAATAACCTGTTCCACCGGTGCATCCGGCTCTTCTTTCAATATTGCCAAAACTACCTTTTGTGATGGTGCCTGTGCAAATCCCAACATTGTTAATGCTGCAATAGCTTCTTCCTGCACCTGTGCATTAGCAGCAGATAGCATTCCGCCAAGACTTCCTATCGAACTTCCTGAGGTTGCGGCACCTGTCTTGATTTTATCTTTCAAATCTACAATCACCCGTTGAGCTGTTTTTAGTCCGATACCTTTCACTGTCTTCAGTAAATTGGCATTTTCAGTACTGATAACATTCACCAGTTCTGCCGGTGAAAGTGCTGAAAGTATCATTCGTGCAGTATTGCCGCCAATGCCCGAAACGGAAATCAGTAACAAGAATAATTCACGCTCTTGTTTATCTGCAAAGCCGTAAAGGATGTATGCATCCTCACGTATAGCCTCGTAGATATACAGTTTACACTCTTTTTTGCTTTGGATGGCAGCATACGTATTTAATGAAATATTAACGGCATATCCCAATCCGTTACAGTCGATAACTGCGGTTGCCGGGCTGAGCTCGGCAAGTCCGCCTCTAATGTATTCTATCATAATACTTACTATAACGCATGCGCGCGAAGAATATTGTGTTTCTTCATTACAGACTCAGAAGAGTTTCAGGGAACTTTTTCCTTTGGAAATTGTTTTAGAGTGGTAAGTTATTGAAGGTACATAAGTTTGAAAGAAGTCTTAATAAAGAAAAAACTCTGTGGAACACTGAATCGTTTTGTGGTTAAATTGAATGAAAATGATTACTTTTGTGCCGATAAAATAGAAAACTGATAAATAAATTCAATAAAAGAATGAAAAAAGTAAGAGCAGCCATTGTTGGCTATGGCAATATCGGGCAATACGTGCTCGAAGCGTTGCAAGCGGCTCCCGACTTTGAAATTGCCGGCGTAGTACGCCGCACTGGAGCTGAAAACCGTCCCGCAGAACTGAGTGAATACCCTGTTGTAAAGAATATCAAGGAATTGGAAGGTGTTGATGTTGCAATTCTTTGCACGCCAACCCGCAGTGTAGAGAATTATGCTAAAGAAATCCTTGCACTTGGCATCAATACGGTTGACAGCTTCGATATCCATACCGGTATTGTCGATTTGCGTCGCACGCTGTCTGCTTCTGCAAAAGAACATAAAGCAGTTTCTATTATTTCTGCAGGTTGGGACCCGGGAAGCGACTCTATCGTACGTACCCTGTTGGAAGCTATTGCTCCGAAAGGAATTACTTATACAAACTTTGGTCCGGGAATGAGTATGGGACATACAGTAGCTGTAAAAGCTATTGATGGTGTAAAGGCTGCTCTTTCCATGACTATTCCTACCGGAACAGGTATTCACCGTCGCATGGTTTATATCGAATTGAAAGACGGTTATGAGTTTGATAAAGTGTCTGCTGCCATCAAAGCAGATCCATACTTTGTGAATGACGAGACACATGTGAAATTAGTTCCCAGCGTAGATGCTTTGCTTGACATGGGACATGGTGTAAACCTCACTCGTAAAGGTGTTTCCGGTAAAACTCAGAATCAATTGTTTGAGTTCAATATGCGCATTAATAATCCTGCACTAACTGCTCAGGTATTGGTTTGTGTAGCTCGCGCTTCCATGCGTCAACAACCTGGTTGTTACACTATGGTAGAGGTTCCGGTTATTGATCTTTTGCCGGGAGATCGTGAAGAGTGGATCGGACACTTAGTGTAAGAAAATGAGACTGGGGAATACTCTCCGGTCTTTTTCTTCTTATATCTGATATCATAATTATCATAATTTTAAGACTCACATGTCAAAGCTGCAAGACAAAATCCTTGCTCTCTCTTCCGATCTTGAAGCATTGCTGAAAAGCACTGTTGCCGGAAAAAGATGTAAGGTTTTGGAAGAAATTTCAGATGAACTGGACGAGTTGATATATAGTATCAACAAGCGTTATTTAGAAGATAATTATCGGGCTATGAAGCGGTTCTACCTGAAGAAAATGAAACGCTTCGAGCATGAATACCATTATGAGGATGAGAATGGTAAGGATAACATTAGTGATTATCGTTGTACTTGTCCCACTGTACTCTTTGAGAAGATGGATGGGTTTATGGAGGATGACTCTTTTTCTGGAATAGGCGTTAATTTCGATGAAGAAGGGGGATTCAGCTATTCATTAGAGCCGGATAGACAGTTCACGCATAGTATCTCAAATATTTATTATCTTTTGCCGAATGAAGAAGGTACCTATAAGTGGGAGCTTGAGATTGACTTCCCTGATAATCATGAAAATTCTCGTCCACTGTATGATGCATTGATGATGCAGCCACTTATACAGGAACACCTTGTGGACGGATTTGGACGTATGAAGATGAAGGTTAAGTTGCCTCGTGACGTTGCTTTTGACGTACTGTACTGCCTAACGGATACTACTTATCGGATGTTGGTGAAAGAATAGTATTCTCATCTGTCGTTATGTGGTAATACAATACAAAAGAAGCTGAATCAGTAATGATTCAGCTTCTTTTGTATTGTATTACTAGAACAGGAACCGTAGAATATCATTAAAGTTTGCCCAAAGCAGCAATCCGAATAGCAGGAACATACCCACCATTTGCGCACGCTCCATAAATTTATCACTTGGTTTGCGACGAGCCACAATCTCATAAATAAGGAATAGTACATGTCCGCCATCCAGTGCCGGAATAGGCAAAATATTCATGAAGGCGAGGATAATAGAAAGGAATGCTGTCATGTACCAGAACTGATGCCAATCCCATGTAGCAGGGAAGATGCTTCCGATAGTTCCGAAGCCACCCAATTGCTTGGCGCCCTCTTTAGAGAAGAGATATTTCATCTGTCCTACATAGCCTTTCAGAGTTTGTACTCCCAATGCTGCACCAGCGGGGAAAGAGGCTAGAAAACTATATTCTTTCTTTACAACCGGCAGTAACTGATTGGTTGCCGTACGTGCTACTACACCTATCTCATAGATTGAATCTGTAGCAAAAGTTATAGTATCTATTACTCCGGCACGTGCATAAGTCAATGTGATATTATGAGAAGCCGAATCCGCTTTCTGACGGCGTAACATCTCTTCTTTGAAATCGAAATAAGCAATGTTCTTTCCGTCCAATTGCATAATACTGTCACCCGCTTGCAGGCCGGCAAGGGCAGCAGGACGGTTGGCACAAATACTATCAATAACATATGGATAGCGGAATGAGGCAAAACGTACACTGTCTGCCAGCAGACGCTCCATAAAATTCTCAGGAATATAAACGGATACCTCTTGCCCATCACGGCGTACTGTTACTTGGCGGGCATCGACAACGCTTGTCAGCATATCACCACCGTAACGTTCAAAGGGTACACCATCAGCAGATATCAGTACGTCACCGTCACGGAAACCGATAGCTTTTGCCGTTTCGTTGAATTCCATACCCAACGGAGCTTTTTGTACCGGTACGTATTCATCTCCCCAAGTAAAAAGTATCATAGAATAGATGAATAATGCCAATATGAAATTGAACAATACACCACCTATCATGATTAACAACCGTTGCCATGCCGGTTTGGCCCGGAACTCCCACGGTTGCATTGGCTGTTGCATCTGTTCGGTATCCATAGACTCATCTATCATACCTGCTATCTTTACATAACCACCTAACGGCAGCCAACCAATACCATATTCCGTATCACTATTTTTCGGCTTGAACTTGAACAGGGTAAACCAAGGGTCGAAGAACAAACAAAACTTTTCTACCCGTGTCTTGAAAAGACGGGCGAAGAGGAAGTGCCCTCCCTCATGAACGATAACGAGCAACGAAAGGCTCATAATGAGTTGCAGGGCACGAATCAAAAATGTTTCCATCTAATAATTTTTCTATTTTACTATTAACTACTATTTACTATTCTTATCCTCCTCTTCCCGGGAGGAGGAGTACCCCGCCCTTCGGGCACCCCTCCTCCGAGGAAGAGGGGAATTGAGATACTCTATTTATACCTGTACGATTTATTTTATCAACTCTTGTGCAATACGGCGTGTCATCGCATCCGTAGCTACATAGTCTTCATATTCCGGTTTTGCCACAAATGATACGATAGACATTGCTCTCTCTATCACGTCACTCATGCCGAGGAATGAAATCTCATCCCGCAGGAAAGCGGCAACTACCACTTCATTGGCTGCATTTACGATACAAGGCATATTTCCGCCTTTATGCAAAGCTTCGTAAGCCAAAGCCAGATTACGGAAACGGGTGGTATCCGGTTGTTCGAATGTCAGGTTTGTGCACATCTTGAAATCTAACCGGGGAAATGAAGCCTTCAAGCGTTGCGGATAAGAGAATGCATACTGAATAGGCAGACGCATATCCGGCATACCCAATTGTGCCTTTACTGCACCGTCTTCAAACTGCACCATCGAATGTATAATAGATTGCGGATGTACTACCACTTCAATCTGATCCGGACGTACACCGAATAACCATTTTGCTTCTATCACCTCGAACCCTTTGTTCATCATTGAAGCGGAATCAATCGTGATCTTCGCTCCCATATCCCAATTAGGATGTTTCAAGGCTTGGGCTTTGGTTACCGTAGCCAGTTGCTCCATTGTGCAATTGCGGAACGGACCACCGGATGCCGTAAGGATCACCTTCTCTATCGGATTGCCGAGTTCCCCCGCTAAACATTGGAAAACGGCTGAATGTTCGGAATCTACCGGTAATATAGGTGTACCGGATAGGCGTGCCATATCGTTAATCAGCTCACCTGCCACAACAAGCGTCTCCTTGTTGGCAAGAGCGATAGGCTTACGGGCACGAATAGCATTCATGGTTGGTTTCAGTCCGGCATAACCTACCATCGCGGTCAGTACGATGTCAATTTCCGAGTCTTCCACAATCTGGCAGATAGCATCCGTTCCTGCATATACTTTGATAGGCAGGTCGGCGAGGGCTTCTTTCAGTTGGGCATATTTCGTTTCGTTGGCTATAACTACCGCTTCAGGCTTGAATTTCCGAGCCTGAGCAATGAGTTCTTCTACACGGTTGTTGGCGGTCAGCACATACGCTTCGTACTGGTCGGATTGTTCTTCAATCACCTGTAATGCCTGCGTACCTATGGAGCCGGTAGAACCGAGTATAGCAATTTGTTTTTTCATTTATCTATCACTTAAAATACAATATATTGTTCCGGATTCACCGCCCGTCCTTTGTGCCATAACTCAAAGTGCAGGTGAGGACCGGTTGTCAGTTGTCCGCTGTTTCCTACCAAAGCAATAGCCTCTCCGGCCTGTACAGTGTCTCCTTCACGTTTCAATAAGGAACTGCAATGCTTATATACGGATATAAAGTCTTGATTATGTTGTACTTCTATCACATACCCTGTTTCGGCCGTATAAGTACTCAAGATAACTGTACCATCCAGCGTAGCAAGTACGCTCTCTCCGGGATTGGCGGCGATATCCGTACCGTAATGTTTTCTGTCAGCATCAAATTTTTCTGTAATCATCCCTCGCGTGGGACGATAAAATATCAATCCTTCTATGTCCGGGCGGGCTGTAATGCTTGTCAGATTATACTTTTCTGTTTCTTCATATTGTTTCCGGAACTCCGCTTCCCGCTGTGTGCGTTCCATCAACGAGTCTTCGCGTACGGTAGTCAGTGAGTCCATATTGTGCACAGTATCTACCCGTATGGTCCCACTGAAAATATCCTGTATATTCATGATATACAAATTCTGGCGATCTACCAACTGTTGAAGTGAATCTACTCGTAAAGCATTCTCTACCACTTGGGCACGGATTTCACTGTTCATATATCCCGGCAAGTAGTTACGCAACGGAGTGAAAGCAATGATAACTGAGGCAACCAGAAATAAAACAGTCAGCACAGAAAGTAATACCGAGATGCCGTTTAGCTTGGATACACGGAGACCAACTACTTCTTCGAGTGTATTCTCGTTGATGATAGTCAGCTTATATTTGAATTTGATATTACTCCAGAATGCTTTATGTCGTTTCTTTTTCACCATATGCGTTTATCACTTTATCGCCCTATCGCTTTATCACTCATATTACACTTCCTCTGTTTCATCCAAAGCCAGCAATCCTTCGGGTAAATCCATTGTGATTACTTTGTGCTTTTGGTCAATGTTCAGGATGAATTCTTCTTGTGCAGGAATCAGTAACTCTTCTCCCTGATGATCAACTACAAACAAGGTGTTGATGGTTGCAGTATCCACCTCTGTCACTTCTCCCAAGTCTCCGTGGTTAACTTCTTCTACGTGGAAACCTACAAAGAAATCCCAGGTTAGTTCTCCCGGTCCGGCATCTTCGGCATGTTTGGCAGGAAAATAAACTTCCACGTTGGTGAACATCCGTGCACGTTCTGCCGTGTCTACTCCTTCCAGCTTTACCAATGCAGTGGAGTCGGAGCGGAAACGGTATTCCTCCAGGAAGAAAGGTACGAAAATACCATCCAACAGGCAGATCAGGTATTCAGCTTCCACCCGGTCAAAAATGTCATCGGTGAATGTGAATGACAACTCACCGTGAATGCCGTGCGGTTTGTTGAATACTCCTATCTTATATACATCTTCTCTTTTTATCATCTTATCATCCTACCATTCTTAATCATCTTCTACCATCCCATATCATATTCTCGTAATTCTTGCTCCGATAGCATTCAGGCGTCTTTCAATATCCTGATACCCTCGGTCTATTTGTTCAATGTTGTGGATACGACTGCTTCCTTCCGCACTCATGGCGGCAATCAGCAATGCAATACCGGCACGAATATCAGGTGAAGTCATATTCCCGCCTCGCAGACGCATGGCATGGTTATGGCCAATGACGACGGCACGGTGAGGATCGCAAAGAATAATCTGTGCTCCCATATCTATTAGTTTATCCACGAAGAACAGGCGACTTTCGAACATCTTCTGATGGATAAGCACGCTGCCTTTTGCCTGAGTGGCAACTACGAGCATTACACTCAGCAAGTCCGGCGTCAGGCCCGGCCAGGGAGCATCGGCAATAGTCATAATGGAACCATCTATGAACGACTCTATCTGATACGTTTCCTGTGCAGGAACATAGATATCGTCTCCCTGTTGTTCTAGTTTGATGCCCAGACGGCGGAAACTTTCAGGGATGATGCCCAGGTTTTCATAAGAAACATTCTTGATGGTGAGCTCACTTTGCGTCATGGCTGCCATACCGATAAAACTGCCGACTTCGATCATATCGGGAAGTATCGTATGTTCGGTACCGTGTAGTTCGTCCACTCCTTCAATGGTCAACAGATTGGAGGCAATGCCTTGTATCTTGGCGCCCATACGATTCAGCATCTTGCAAAGTTGTTGCAGATACGGTTCGCAGGCAGCATTATAAATCGTGGTTGTTCCTTTGGCCAGTACAGCTGCCATCACGATGTTGGCAGTTCCGGTTACCGAAGCTTCGTCCAGCAACATGTAGGTGCCTTTCAGTTCGCAAGCTGAAATCTCATACGCTTCGCGTTCTGCGTTGTACGAGAAATCTGCACCCAGGTTCTGTATACCGATAAAGTGGGTATCCAGACGTCTGCGTCCTATCTTGTCCCCACCCGGTTTTGATATCATCGCTTTATGGAAGCGTGCCACCATCGGGCCGATTAACATAACCGAACCTCGCAGACTGGAACATTTCTTCAGGAATTCATCACTTTCCAGATAACTCAAATCTAGCTTTTCAGCTTTGAAACAATACGTATCAAGCCCTTTTCTGGATACCGTAACGCCCATGTCACGCATCAATTGAATGAGATTGTTGACGTCCAGTATATCCGGAATGTTATGTACGGTCACCTCTTCGGCTGTCAGCAGCGTGGCGCAGATAATCTGCAATACCTCGTTTTTTGCGCCTTGCGGATGAATCTCGCCGGATAATCTGTGTCCTCCTTCAATTACGAATGATGCCATAAATTGGGATTTATGACTTATGATTTATAATTTATGATTTATGAACGGACCTGCCGCTTATAAATCATAAATCTGAAATCATAAATCTATTAGTACTTTCTCTTATTATTCCGGTTATCTCTCCGGTTATTCTGATTGTTTACTTTCGGACGGTAGTTCTGATTAATACGTTCAGCCATCAGTTTGATGATGCTATCCGTCATCTGCAATTTGCCACCCGAATATTCATTAAGATCTTCTGCAATCTTGCGGTCGTCTACCGTATCCTTGTTCCAGGTCATGTAGTCTTTCTTCATGTGGTTGCAGATCAAGGCAATCAGATTCTGCTTTTCATCTCCTTCGGGAAAGTCAATTGCTTTCTTTATCAATACTTCCAGTGTACGGCCATAGTGGCGGTAACGGATTTTGGTACTGGGATAGGGAATCACTTCCGGGCGGGTATTCAAATTATCTTTGCGGATAATTTCGTAAGGGTAATCAATGTCCAGTTTGAAGTCGGACATGATAGCCAGATGATCCCATAGTTTATGTTTAAAATCGGGTACATCACGCAGATGCGGGAACATATTACCCATAATGTTGATAATGGTGTTTGCGCAACGTTGGCGTTCAGCACGGTCTTCGATTGTCAACGCATGGCTAACCATATTTTGGATGCTGCGTCCGTATTCCGGCAAAGGCATCCGCTTTTGTTGAGTGTTATATTGCATATATTATAAAAGTTTTTTCGGTTGGGAAGCTACAAACTCTTTCAGGTAGAATGGTTCAAAATAAGCTACATCCTTAAAGTCGTTTTCGGCTATTGCTTTTTCAGCAAGTGGGAACATCATCTTTGCCAGCGGACGAATATCGTCAATGAAGTGCGCATTGGGATGAGTTATCTTATCTTTGCACTTGGCGGCTCCGTCTCCAAAGAAATAAACGGGATGTTGATCCAGAAATTCCGTATAAGAGTTTTCGTCTACAATGTCAGCGGCTATGTCGCGCACAGGTTTCAAGGCACGGTCGTAGATGGCAGCATATACCTCCATGCGGCGTGCATCGATCATCGGGCATAGCAATGCGTCTTCGGGCAATTCATCATGATAAAGCAATACCGGTACGCATTGCACCTTCAATGTCGGAAGACCGATCAGCGGAATATTACGTCCGTAACAAACTCCTTTCGCCATAGATACGCCGATACGCAGTCCGGTGTAAGAACCCGGTCCGCAACTCACCGCCACTGCATCAATCGGCATGGCATGACTGTCGGCAAACGACAGAGCTTCGTCTATAAATACTCCCAGCAGAGCGGCATGAGACGGGCCGTTCAGGTCTTCTTTGTTAAATACATTTTGTCCATCTTCACTCACAGCAACGGAGCATGCCGAGGTGGACGTTTCAATATGTAAGATACACGACATAGTCTTTTGTTAGTTTAATTGTGGCAAATTTACAGGTTTATTTTCAGATACACAAGCGAATCCAAAAAGGGTTCGGTATCTTTCTTACAGCATAATTGGCAGGTTTTTAGATTATTTCTATCTTTGCTGTCTGATTTTAGGAATAAACGCTGAATTCGTTAACATAAAATAACCGGCACAAGGAGGTCGTTGTATCTGTAATTATGATCGTAGCTATTATTATTGTACTTTTTATTTTGGTGGTGATTTCGATGTACAACTCATTGGTGAGAAAGAGAAATCAGATAGAAAATGCTTTTTCCACTATCGATGTCATGTTAAAACGCCGCTTCGATTTGATACCCAATCTGGTTGCAACCGTTCAGCAATATGCCAAGCATGAAGCTGATACATTTGCTGCAATAACGGAAATGCGCAACAAGACTTACACTTCTCTTAATGACAGCGAAAAGGCGGAGTTTGACAAAATGTTTTCCAAAGTGCGTACTCAATTCTTTGCAGTGGCGGAGAACTATCCCGAACTAAAAGCTTCTGAAAATTTCCTGCAATTGCAGCGTTCGCTCAATGAAACGGAAGAACAGCTGGCAGCTGCCCGCCGCACTTACAATGCCTCTGTAACCGATTACAATAATGCTGTCCAGACTTTCCCTACAAATCTGTTGGCAGGTATGTTTGGCTTTACAAGAAAAGCGGTGCTGACAATTCCGGAAGCAGAACGTGCAACTCCGGATGTAAAGAACTTGTTCAATTCATAAAATAGCCGGCAATGGATTATGTAGATTTTGACTCTCTGGCGCAGAAACTGGCCCCCACATTGCAAGTTCTGGAAAATAAACGTAAGGAACTCCTGAGGAAAGGGCGTTCAGAGGGTTTGATTTATGCTGCTATTTTTCTGGTAGTAGGAGTGATCGCTTTGTTAATACTTAAATTGGAAGGGATCTTTGGTCCGATAGTCATTGTTGTTATTTCTGTTATCATTCTTATTACTTGTATCAATAATAAGTCGAAAATATTCTCCTCTTTTTATAAAGAAGAAGTGGTAGATGAAATAATCCATGCCTTTTGTCCGAATGCGACCTATTCTCCGAATGACGGAGTGGGTGAGGATCTTTTTAGAAATAGCGGACTGTTTACTTCTCCCGACCGTTATCATGCCGAAGATCTGATAGAAGGATGTCTGGATAAAACCAGCTTTATCTGTTCCGAAGTACATGCTGAAGAGCGTAGGGCTCGTTCTACCAAGAATGGAGTGCAATATTATTGGGAAGATATTTTCAAAGGATTTCTTTTCATTGCTGACTTCCATAAGGAATTTCAGGGAGAAACGACTGTTTTGCGGGATAGCTTTTTCAAAATTAAGATGGGGGCTTCAAGAGTGAAAATGGAAAATCCCGATTTTGAAAAAGTCTTTGATGTCTTTTCCACGAACCAGATTGAGGCCCGCTATCTGATTACCCCTTCCATGATGGAAAGAATGTTGAAGTTGGACAGCAATTTCAAGAAAGGAGTTACCATCAGTTTCCGGAATTCTACGATTCTGGTCGCCATTCCGGATTCAAAGAACCGGTTTGAAGCGGATGTGTGGAGTTCTTTGAATGATATGAGCATCCTTAAATCGGACTTTGCAGTGCTTCAATCCTTGCTGGAAATTGTAGATGAACTGAACTTGAACACACGTATTTGGAGTAAAGAGTAAGCGATAAACACATCACTTATTTCTTGAATAATTTTCACTAATGAAAATATTCATGTAATTTTGCGGAAAACTAAAGAATCTTATGATACAATCCATGACCGGATACGGTAAAGCGACCGCTGAACTGTCCGATAAGAAAATCAATGTAGAAATCAAATCGCTCAATAGTAAAGCGATGGATCTGTCAACCCGCATCGCTCCCCTCTACCGGGAAAAAGAAATAGAAATCCGTAACGAAATTGCTAAGGCACTGGAACGTGGTAAAGTGGATTTCAGTCTGTGGATTGATAAAAAAGATGCCTGTGAACTGGTTACTCCCATTAATCAGGATGTGGTAGTGGCGTATTACGAACGGATTCGCACCATCTCCGAAACGACAGGCATCCCTGCACCTGAAGACTGGTTCTCTACTTTGCTCCGCATGCCGGACGTGATGACAAAGAACGATATTCAGGAACTGAGCGAGGAAGAATGGAAAGCTGTTCATGCCACTGTGCTTCAGGCCATTCGGAACCTTGTTGATTTCCGTATACAGGAAGGCGCGGCTTTAGAGAAGAAATTCCGCGAAAAGATTTCCAACATTGCCAAGTTGCTGACTTCTGTTGATCCGTACGAAAAAGAGCGTGTAGAGAAAATCAAAGAACGCATCACGGATGCTTTGGAAAAGACCATCAGCGTGGACTATGACAAGAACCGTCTGGAGCAGGAACTCATCTACTACATTGAGAAACTGGATATCAACGAAGAAAAACAACGTCTGAGCAACCACTTGAAATACTTCATCAATACTATGGAGGATGGAAGCGGGCAAGGTAAGAAGTTGGGTTTCATTGCCCAGGAAATGGGACGTGAAATTAATACGTTGGGAAGCAAGTCCAATCATGCCGAGATGCAGAAGATTGTAGTGCAGATGAAGGATGAGCTGGAGCAAATCAAAGAACAGGTATTGAACGTGATGTAATTACTATTTCAATATGGCTAAACTTATTATCTTCTCAGCCCCTTCAGGGTCAGGGAAATCAACCATTATCAACTATTTGTTGGAGCAGAACCTGAATCTGGCTTTTTCTTGTTCCGCTACCAGTCGTCCGCCACGCGGAACAGAACAGCATGGAGTGGAGT